>NZ_JBCLVH010000009.1:0-177169 GCF_039548255.1 Lentibacillus songyuanensis | reverse complement strand
TCAAAAATAATTAGAGTCGTCTTTTTCATTATATATCTTTAGTTTCACTGAAAAATTATAAGATTTTCAGTGGCCTCTGCTTGCATGGGGGGGTTTTTGAAGGAACAGAACGTATAAAATTAAGTAGCTAATTGGATTAAAAAATCGGTTATCCTGCCGATTTCAATCAATCCCACTTCTGGCTTCTGTTTTCTTCGCTAGTTGTTTTTCTGTGATGCCATCTTCCAATAATCGTTGTCAAAAATGCGCATCATGACACCATCATGATACTCGCCATTAATATAAAAATGCTCAGACATTTCCCCTTCCGTTTGAAATCCGGCTTTTTTATAAATGTGACTAGCCTTTTCGTTTTCCTTGGCTACAATTAAGTAAAGCTTATGGAGGTTAAGTACGGCGAACGCATAGTCCATGGCCAATTGGGTAGCTATCGTTGCGTATCCTTTTCCCTGATATGCGGGATCGATCATAACGGCAAACTCTGCATTCCTGTGACGCTGTTCGATTTCATACAATCCGACAAAGCCGAGTCTGTCGTGGTCTTGGTTTATTAAAATAAATTCACGTGACTGCTCGTTATCTTTATTTTTGTCAAAGCTTTCTTTTAGACTTTCCAGTGACATATACGATTCACTGAACCAAAAATTCATGATGTCAGGATTATTAAGCAATTTGTGCAAGAATGATAAATCATCCTTTTCCAATGCACGCAGTTGAATATCTTGTGTCATTTATTCTAAATCTCCTTATACTGAATTCCGTTTCTCTATGCCGGTATCTCCTGGGAATCTGGTTTATTACTTTTCACCTTCATGAACAATTCAACACTATAACCTGTTTGCAATATCATTTTTTACGATAAGAAACCCCTTTGGACAAATGAGATCCAAAGGGGCAAAAACAGTGCAACTTTTTTCGCGATGGTTCAACTTCATTTAAAGTTCCACGACGAAACTAGCCAACCCGTTTAATCTTCCGCTTCCACGATCCGTTTCATGGCTTTCATCTGGCCAAGATGCTCCGCTTCGTGATGAATCGATAAATCGTACAACTCGCCAAATGTTTTAAAGTCACCAAATGGAAGTTTAAATGGCAGCTCCTGGGCCAAAAAGTCATCTGGTAGTTCATTGATACGGGTCAGCTGCTTTTCTAAATGCTCCACAATTTCCGAAACACCTGGTACCTTAGTTGGCCAATCTGCTGGTTTTGAACCCGGTTTGAACAATTCATGATAGGATTCAGGAATATTGCTTGATTTTTTAGGGTAGTTAAATAAAAACATTTCGGTTACCACAAGCACATGGCCAATGTGCCAATGCAGGGTATTTCTGGATCCCGTTGGCTGTACATCAAACACCTTTTCATCACAGTCTTTCACAAATTGCAGAAATGAATTTCTCGTAAAATCATAACGTGACATATAGGCTTCCTCCCTTATTAAAGTATCCTTCTATTAACTACTATAGAATCTAGGGGATGAAATGTAAAATATTGTGTTTGACGAGGTGCATATAGACGTGTTGATTCCGATAATCCGAATAGCGGAAAACATCGACCTGGGAGCGGGCACATTAACCTGAGAGCGTGGCAATTAATCGAGATTACAGATTCATCAATTGGTCAATAAGTGAAGTCAGCCTAAATGAAAAAAGCTCCCCCAAATAGGAGAAGCTTTTTTACAAAGGTTACTTACGCTTTAACAACGTTAGCTGCTTGTGGTCCACGGTTACCTTCTTCGATATCGAAAGTAACAGATTGACCTTCTTCTAAAGTTTTGAAGCCTTCACCTTGAATTGCTGAGAAGTGTACGAATACATCGTCTCCACCTTCAACTTCGATGAAACCGAAACCTTTGTCTGCGTTAAACCATTTTACTGTACCGTTGTTCATTCTTTTTTCCTCCATGTGCAACTTGCACGTTTATTACTATTCTTGCTCTTTCATATTCAAGGTGATAAAGCCTTATTCATATTCCGAACATCAATAGTTAACCATAGTATATCACAGAAGTTGAAAAAGATACAAGGAAATTTTTTTAAAAGTAATTTCAGTTGTGTATAATGGGGAATGAACGTTAATGAAGTGGAGGAAACCAGGATGTGGCAGGATTTTAAGACCTTTATCGCCCAAGGAAATGTCATGGAATTGGCAGTGGCAGTTGTGATCGGGGCAGCGTTTGGCAAAATTGTTACGTCATTAGTCGATCAAGTTATCATGCCATTGGTGGGCATTTTATTAACCGGAATTAATTTTTCCAATCTATCCTATAAAGTAGGTAATGCAGAGGTTATGTATGGTGAGTTCATTCAATCGATTGTTGACTTTTTCATTATAGCAATGGCTGTTTTTCTGTTTGTGCGTATGTTGAACAAGTTGAAGCGTAAAGAAGAGGAGACAGCTGAAGAATCAGAAATTGATGAAAAAGAAGAACTGCTGAAGGAAATTCGCGACTTGTTGAAATACGAAAAGAAGTAAGAGGTATATAAAAATATAGAGCAAGTATACGTTGAATGGAGTGAGGGGAAAAAATTATAAATTTCATCAACATGATGGATGTTTTATAAGAAGAGATCGATAGAAAAACTGGTTTTCAAAGCCATTTAGGAAAACCAGCTTTCTATCAGAGGGTAAATGTTTGCTCGCTTCGCCTCTTGAATTAAATAGTCGTTATCGATTGTATCTATATGAATCAAGAACATTCTGTAGGCCCATTCAAAATCTTCATCTTCTTTGGGATAAGACTTAGAAAAAGCGACACCTTCAATTCGGTGGATAATAATATCTTCGATTGCAATAACATAAATATGTCTTTCATTTGGCAACAGAAGTTTTATCACCTTATCCATATTTCCATCCAAATAATTGCTAGGAACCTCAATTGCTATTTCTGCTTCACGGTGATACCATTCTCTTTCGGTGCGAGTAAAGCCTATTTCCAGTAGTACATCATTAAACAATTGCCAGCCATCACTTACAAAATCAATGTCGTGCGTATGATAATCATTCCTTGTGTATATTTCAACCGCGAGTCCTCCAACTACTATAGGCTCAATACCCTTATCCTGAAAATAAGCTGTTAAAATAGAGGCAAAATCCATCATTCGCTGAAACTTAGGCAAATCTTTAATTCGTTTTAATTCTGCTTGAAGCTCATTCGTTGTAATCATAACACCACACCCGATCACTAATATACTTAATTTTTCCCGTTTGCAGTGCTTTGTTCCAGCGTGCAATGGAAATTTCGTTTAAAGCTTCCCTTTCACCAGAGATTCTAGTGCGGGATTTTTTCCTTCGTCCTGTTCGTGGTAAGGTTTTCTGAATAATTTCATTGGCTTTTTTGCGATTTTTATTTATCGCTTGATCCAATTCCTGTAATGTTATTTCCCGCATGCTTTCCACCTCCATATATTTTCATTATACACAATAATGGGCTGGAGAAGACAGCATTCAATGCATAAAGTGAAACTTCATTAGTGTGGGATAAAGTGAAACCCCACTGAATGAAGTTTCACTTTATCCTTCTTCATTTTCATAATCGTCTCCTCAGCTAGTCATCCAGTAATTCCTTGTTTTTCTTGTACGATTTCTTCAATGAAAAGTAATGCAGGATAAAGAGGAAAATCGCCGCAAGTGTGCCTGGCCCAACTATATCCAGTGTTTCTTTTAAATTGGATGGAATTCCTTTAGATATGGTGTAAATGACAACGAAAATAATCCAAAAATTAATCGAGTAAAAAATTTTTGAACGTATTTCCCTTTTATATCGTTTGTGTGTTGTAATATTTGGATATTCAATACCAGTAAACGAATAGCGAAGGGTAATATACATTATTAGGAAGCCGATTGAAAGAAGGCCAAGTGTATCGGCGGACATATTGATTACCGCTGTAAACGAACCAATTAATAAATATACAACAATAAACGCTCCAAGAATAAAAACCGCCTCGGCAATAAAATAAAGCAATCGCTTCTCTCGATATTCATCATTTGGTAATAATTTCGCAATCCATGTTTTATCCTCCATGTTAACCATCCTCCCAAAATAAGTCGTCAAGCGTCTTATTCAACGCTTTGGCAATCGCAATACAAAGTTTGAGACTTGGATTATACTTGCCTTTTTCAATCAGTCCAATCGTCTGCCTTGCCACAGAAACTCTGATGGCAAGCTGTTCCTGTGTCAGTGATTGTTCAACCCGTGCTATTTTAATCCGATTGCTCATATGGTTCACCATCCATGAAAACTATATATGTCATTATGTTACTTATATATTACATTTTTTGTTTGGACAGTCAATGATGATCATACGAATAGAAATAAAAGGTTGCTAATCTGATTAACATTTACAAAAGGGGATAGCCTATCATTCAGCTGTCCCCAAAACTTAACAAGCAGTATAAGACACCCACCGAATGTAGTTTCGCTTTATAAACATGGAAATGTCTTTGTATAAATAGTAAACTCGTCCATTGCATTCCAATCGAGATCATACCCGATTCCTGGTTTATCTGGAACATGGATCTGGCCGTTTTCCACGGTAACTGCAGGTGTAATGATATCCTGTTCCCAATACAAAGCAGAACCAGCCGTGTCACCAGGAAGGGTAAATCCCGGCAATGTCGTTAAGGCGATATTATGTGCCCGGCCAACACCAGCTTCCAGCATCCCGCCGCACCAAACGTCAACTCCATGTGTCCGGCAGTATTGCTGGATGCGTTTCGCTTCGGTAAGTCCGCCAACCCGGCCAATTTTTATATTAATCACCTGACAGCTGCCCAATTCTACCGCTTTTCTGGCGTCATCAAACGAATGAATGCTTTCATCCAGGCAAATGGGCGTTTGCAGTGCCTTCTGAAGTTTGGCGTGATCGAAGATATCATCATGGGCCAGTGGTTGCTCGATCATCATCAGGTTCAAATCGTCCAGTTGCTGTAGATGCTCCATGTCGTCCAAGGTATACGCTGAATTGGCATCAGCCATGAGCGGTAAATCTGGAAAATGCGCCCGTACCTTTCGAAGCACCTGAACATCGTTACCAGGCTTTATTTTTAACTTCACTCGTTTGTACCCTTCACCTACGTAATAATCAATGGTATGTATTAAATCATCGGCTGTTGGTTGAATACCGATGCTGATCCCCACATCAATTTCTCTTTTTGCTCCACCCAATGCTTTGGCAAGTGAGAGATTATTTTGCTTAGCATATACATCCCAAACGGCACCTTCCAAAGCCGCTTTTGCCATGTTGTTGCCGCGAATGGGGGAAAATAGTTTCGTAACATCATCGGGATGATCGATGGGGTGATTTTGTAATAATGGGATCAAAAAATCTTCTATCATATGCTGATTGGTTTGTACGGTTTCTTCTGTGTACCAAGGACTGAAAAAGGCGACCGACTCACCGAATCCATGATTATCATCCTCATCTATTGCTTCCACGATAAAAAATTCCTTATCCTGCAATGTTCCAAAGCTGGTTGTAAAAGGATGGAGCAATCGCATTTTTAATTTATGTAGTGTAAGACTTTTAATTGGAATGGTCATTTTATAGCCTCCGATTGTTATAGGAATTTCCACACCTTAAATTTTACCATTTGCGAGGATTTTTTTCAGAGTCATTGGTGTCGATTCGCTAATCTTTTCTGCAACGGAATTTTTGCTGTGCTTGGCAAGGGGAAAAGAGGCGTGACGAATCTGTGGCTGCTGAAAAAGTGAAATAGATTCGTTTTGAATACTTCTGCGTCTCGCACGTTTCGAGCTGGTTCTCGCACGTTTTTGGCCGGTTCTTGCACGTTTCGAGCTGGTTCTCGCACGTTTCGGGCCGGTTCTTGCACGTTTTTGGCCAGCACCCGCACGTTTCGGGCCGGTTCTCGCACGTTTCGAGTCAGCCCCTGCATGTTCCGAACGATTAGGAAAGGTACTTTTTCAATGGCCTCGACAAATCCCAGTGTGCATGATGATTACAGAACATCGAACTGGAAAGTGTTAAAACCTTGTTGCTCCACATATAAATTAGTACAAGTATAACAAGGGGGGGGGCACGCATTTTGTGGTCGGATTTTAAGTCGTTTGCCATGAAAGGAAATGTGCTGGAATTGGCTATTGCGGTTGTGATCGGCGGTGCGTTTGGCAAGATTGTCACTTCACTGGTCGAGAACATGATCATGCCGCTTGTTGGTGTACTGTATAGTGGTATCGATTTTACGCACCTAAAGTATACGGTAGGAGATTCAGAAATTTTGTATGGGCAATTTATCCAGTCCGTATTTGATTTTGCAGTTATTTCCTGGTCGATCTTCCTCGTTGTACAGGTTCTGGCTAAATTAAAACATCAGAAGGAAGAAGTAAAAGAAAAAACGCCGAAACGGGATAAAAAAGAAGAACTGTTGTCAGAAATTCGTGATCTGTTAAAACAAGATGGTAAAAAGAAAAAGGTTAATATACATATCGGTACCCGGGATGAAGAAAGGCGGAAGTAATGAAAGGCAAGTCTTGCGCTATAGCGTGAATTATGATTGTCCCACTCTTAACGGGTAAGCGTTCCAATTCAAAAAATTTGAGGTGAAACCAAACAAGATGAGTGGGGATCAATTGCATGCCAAAGGTTCGATTTTGTTCGTATTCTGCACGACGCATGACACAAAGGCGCCGCTGCAGCTCAGAACTCAAGAACGTAGCCTTTGTTTTTTTTCGGCGAAGGGAGGCGGGCTAAAATCGTCACGTCCTGTGCGTCGTAAACCTCCACTGAATGAAGTTTCACTTTATTGAAATTTTCTGGAATATGGCTTATGATTAGTCCTAATCAGTGTTAACGGATGTGAAAGAAGGGAAAGCATGATTCGAGTAATTCGCTGGTCCTGTTTTGTCATTGGCGTGATTGTGTTCAGTTTAGGAATCTCCATCACAATCAACGTGCAACATTTAGGGATTCACCCTTGGGACGTATTGAACGTGGCTATGTACAATAAAGTTGGCTTTACTATTGGGACGTGGAACATTATTTGCGGCATGATCCTTGTCGGGGTGTCATGGATATTGGATAAAAGCTATATCAAGATCGGCACCTTTCTCAATGCGCTTTTAGTTGGATCGTGTGTTGATTTCTGGCTATGGCTCGATATCTTGCCACATGCACAGCATACTTGGATCGACATATTGATTATTACCGCTGGAATTGTGATTATGGGAGTTGGTGGGGGGATCTATAATGCAGCCGGTGTCGGATCTGGACCACGTGATGGCTTTATGCTGGCAATTGCCGACAAGTTTGGCGCGCCGATTGGCCGGGTGCGCATCATAACGGAAACCGGTATCCTTGTCATTGGCTTGCTTTTAGGTGGTCCCGTATTTATTGTTACCTTCATCTTCACCTTCGTTCAAAGCCCCATCTTTCAGTTTTCCTATTTACGCTGTAAAGCATTGGTGAAACGATTGGAGAGGCGATATTTGCAGGAGCAAGCTACAACGTCAACCATTGCTAAGTAATAAAAAGAAAATATTACCGCAGATAGTTTTGTCCTTATTTGTAAAAAACATATAAAAATAAGCAAGCACTCCCGTCATGGAAGTGCTTGTTAATTATGCTGCTTCTTTTTTCATATATAGTTTCTTGGAAATCAGTGTCTGGATAACAAGGAATGCTCCGGATATAGTCCAATATAACGGGAGCGCAGCCGGGAAATTAAACGAGACGATAAAAATCATAATCGGTGAGATAAAACTGAATAATGCCATCTGCTTTTTCTGTTTTTCATCCATACCAATTTGCGAAACCCGCGCTTGTACTAAATAGACGGCTGCTGCGATAAATGGCAGAATAAAATCGGTTTGCCCCAGGTTGAACCATAGGAACGAATGCGCAGCAATTTCTGGTGTCCGTCGAATAGCATAATATAGTGCGATAAAAACAGGAAATTGAATAATCATTGGTAAGCAGCCTAATGATGATAATGGATTCATTTGGTGTTTTTGATACAGCGCCATGGTTTCCTGCTGCATCTTCATTTGTGATTCTTTATCTTTTTTATCTTTATACTTTTCTTTAATAGCATCCATTTCTGGTTTCATCGCATTCATTTTTTCCCGCATGTTCATGCTGCTTTTCATTTGCTTAAGCATTAAAGGCATTAAGCACAGCCGGACTACCAGCGTTATAATAATGATCGATAACCCATACTCGCCATGCAGGAACGATGCAAGTCCCTTTAACAGAACAGAGAACGGGTAAACAAAATAATGATCAAAAAAGCCGGTCGACTCCGCACTGATTGGTGCACCATTTGCTCCTTGACACCCCGTTAAGACCGCTATTAAAAGGATACCGATAGTGCTATATTTAAGGATTGTGAATACAGATTTTCTTTCCATTGTTGCCCTCCTCGATTAGTTGTGTTGAACGTGTGTGTCGAGAAGGAATGGCTGTCAGTATCATCATCAGGTATCTCCATGCGCTTTGTTTTGATGGTGATCCAGTTGTGAATTTGCTTGTTTATTCCTCGTTCTTCCTGGGCAGGCAGTAAACGAAAACGTTCTGCATGCCATTGTCTAGTAAATACTTCATTCTGATGATTGATATTCCCCATTGTAAGCGAAATACCTTGATACGCACATATAATGGTCAGGATGATGCCAAGGTATACATAAAATGGTGAAACATCATCAATTAATTGATTGAGTAATTCCAGCATCTGTATTCACCCCCTGTCTAGTTAAAGTTTTTCATTGCCTCTTTATCATAAGGCAAATTCGTCGCAAATGAAACACTTACGCTGCAAATTTAGGAGAAAAGGTGTTTTAAAAAATGATGGCAAGGTGTATTGTTGGGACGTTTGTTTACCAGATAGCAAAGAATGGACGCTTGTTCTGGGACAAGAACCAATGCAGATAGTACGTTTTGTGCATAAACTATTAATATAAATCGGAGCAAGGCTTGCGAGCGATTTAACAACAACCCATAAAGCTGAGAGGAAAGCCAGCTGATCACTGACTTTCCTTTTTTTTGCATGGAAATTACTTGTTTAAAACAGGTGGTGCTATAGTATAATTGATTTGAAAAGTGTATGGGAAAGGAGAACTGGCGATGAAAGTAGTGTTATCCTTCAGTGGTGGAAAAGATAGTTGTTATGCATTATATCGATTACAACAACAAGGGTATGAGGTTGCATGCCTGCTTACGACCGTTTGGCAAGTAGAAAAAGAGACGGTGGCGCATGGACAAAAGCTGGAGAAAATAGAAAGACAGGCGGAACAGATTGGGATCCCTGTTCATTTTATGGAAACAGATTTCAAACAGTACACAGATGATTTTATTCAAAAATTAAACGAGCTTCAAGCAATCTATCAAATCGATGGTGTTGCTTTTGGGGATATTTACTTAGAAGGACATCGTCAATGGGGAGAACAAATGGCAATACAAGCGGGGTTGAAACCGATCTATCCGTTATGGACCGACCAACATCAAGTGTTAGATCTGTTAAAAGAATTCGTTGCGTTGAATTTTCAAGCACGCGTTATCAAGGTTGATCCAGAAAAACTGCCGGAAAACTGGGTTGGACGTTTGCTTGATGAATCATTTATCAACGATATCAGTAAGAAGGATGTGTGTCCAATGGGAGAATCTGGTGAATATCATACGACGGTTATTGATGGACCGATTTTTCGGGAACTGGTGTGATTCGTTAATTTTAAGATAGAACAGGCACATGCGAAATGACCGGTCATGCGCCTGTATACGCTTATTTCTTAGCAAAGGTTTCTGGCATCACGACAGCAGTGACTTCACCTTTGACACAAAGTTCCTCATCGGCAAATACCTCCGTATGTACTTTCCATTTCTTGGGGTGAACCTCTTCCACGGTTCCAACCGCTTTCAAGGCAACGCCATGCGGGGTAGGTTTTAAAAAGTCCATATGTAATGACCCGGTTACAAAACGGGGTGGCTCAACATGATCCCCGGGTTCATGACCATTTTTGCGATGTAATGCGAGTGAAGCCGATCCTGTTCCATGACAGTCAATCAGTGAAGCAATCAGACCACCGTAAACGAAACCTGGTAATGCGGTATGCTCAGGTTGCGGTGTATAAATGGTTACCGTTTTTTCTCCGTCCCAGCCAGTCCTGAAATGGTGACCTGCTTCATTCATCTTGCCACATCCATAACACCATGCGAAATCTTCTGGATATTCATCTTGTACTGCCTGTGTGACTGTTTTCATAAATGGTTTCCCCCTTTTTCAAAAAAGTATAACATAAATGGTAAACGGAAAATAGGTTAGTGTCTTATACACTGTAGAGGCTAACATCATAGGTTATTAGTGAACCTATCACAGGAAAGGGGCATTTATGTGAGACATCAATTTGAAGGAAACTGCGGTCGCCCAAAACAAATCGTCCACCCAACAAGGTATAATTGTGTTGAATGTTGTACAGAGAGTGTTGTAGAGCATATTCATCCTACCCATACCACGGTAATGAACCGTCATCTTGAAAGGAACCGACATGTATTTCCACATTCCACGTCTGTACAAAATTCAATGAATTGTGTAGATGAATTTGGCGGAGCGTTCCAAACCCCGCCAAAGCAGCAAGGTCCAACGTTTGGCCACGGGAACCAGGTTGCTGGTGCAATGGATTTTAATTGCGAAGGACAGGGACACTGTGGTACGAATATGAACGAAAAGTGGGGTCACCATCATCACAACCACCATCCTTCCCATCAACACCACCATCCTCATCATCACCATCACCATAAAGAGATGAATAATTGGAAACATCACA
Organism: Lentibacillus songyuanensis; assembly: GCF_039548255.1. Lineage (NCBI taxonomy): Bacteria > Bacillati > Bacillota > Bacilli > Caryophanales > Bacillaceae > Lentibacillus > Lentibacillus songyuanensis. The sequence goes on along the minus strand of NZ_JBCLVH010000009.1, from coordinate 166,395 downwards.
ACCACTGGTGTTAATCTTAAGAAGAGGAGCTGGCAGATGTCAGCTCTTTCTTCTATGCGGATAGCAGATGATTCTGATAGTTGAAAAAGTCGTTTTTAACGGTCTGAGCAGAGATACATGAATGAATCGGGTGCTGATCAAGCTGGGAGGAAAACTAATTGGGTAAGCAGAAAATAGAGCAAAAGTTACCTAACCAATTTCAATAATCCCAAAGATTTAAGCTAATCCTAACTAAGAATTAGAATTTGTCATACCGACCTTTTCATAGAAAGGAAATTATTTTATGCACGTCTTGACCGTTACTGGATATAAACCAATGGAGCTGAATATTTTTAAAGTGGATGATCAGCGGATTGAATACATAAAAGCTGCCATTCGTAAACGATTAGTTACGCTTATGGAGGAGGGGTTAGAATGGATCATTGTGTCCGGCCAGATGGGGGTGGAGTTATGGACAGCGGAGGTAGTTCAGGAATTACAAAAGACATATTCGATCAAGCTCGCTATTGTTCCCCCGTTTGAAAATCAGGAACAGCGCTGGCCTGAATCCATTCAGCAAATGTACCAGGAAGTCACATTAAATGCTGATTTTTATAAACCGCTTTATATTGGAGACTATAAAGGACCCTATCAGTTTAAAGCAAAAAACAAATGGCTGATTGATAAAAGTGATGGATGCCTGATACTCATGGATGAGGAATTCCCAGGATCAGGTCGCTATTTTTATCAAGAAGCAAAAGAGATGAATAACTATCCCATCTTTCTCATCACCCCAACTGATCTTGACGACGTCGTTGAAGAACTGCGCATGGCAGATCCCGATTATTGGACATAAGCTTGTGAAAGTTTGAATCGGTTGAAAAGGATCTGGCTGGCCGAAATGGAAGCGGCACCAAACGGGAGAGGGAGCCGGCAAGTCGGGAGAGAAGCGGCGCCAAACGGGAGAGGGAACTGGCAAGTCGGGAGAGAACATTGGAAAGTTACTCGAATACCTGGAAATCCAATCTCACATTTCCTCACGCCAGGATACTTCTTCCTTAACCGACATTTCCTAAGCGTTTCATCACTCAAAAGTTAAGACAATAAACCTTATTCCTATGTCCCATTGACTGTGTTCTAGTTGAGTGGGTACAATGGGACAAAAGGTAGTAGGGGGGATGAGATTGGGAGATTCTGTTCGTGCAATAAAATTGACGGAGTTGACGAAGGCTTATGGTAAACAAGAAGCCGTCCATTCATTGAATCTGGACGTGAAGAAAGGGGAATTGTTTGGATTTTTAGGTCCTAACGGGGCTGGCAAAACAACGACAATTAAAATGATGACGGGCCTTTTGGAACCGACCAGTGGTACAGTAGTGATTGGTGGAATCAATATTTGGAAAAGTCCAATTAAGGCAAAAAAACGCATTGCTTATGTACCGGATCAGCCGAATCTGTATCCGAAATTAACCGGATGGGATTATTTGCAATTTATAGCTTCCGTATTCCGAATTCCTAATGACAGGTTTCAGTCACGTGCGAAGGAATTGCTCCATATTTTTAGCTTAACGGATCGGGCGGATGAGTTAATTGAAGGATACTCCCATGGCATGAAGCAAAAAATTGCGATCTGCGGGGCGCTTGTCCATGAGCCTGATGTGGTGTTTTTGGATGAACCAACAGTTGGATTAGACCCCAAAAGTGCTCGGGATTTAAAAGATTTGCTGCGGCAGTTGTGTGATACGGGAACAACCGTGTTCATGTCTACGCATATTTTGGAAATTGCTGAACAAATGTGTGATCGTGTGGGGATTATATTGGATGGTACAATCATCGCAATGGGAACGATGGAGGAATTGCGGAAACATGAAGGAAATACCAACCAAAGCCTGGAGGATATTTTCCTCGAATTAACTGGTGGGGAGGATCAACAAGCATTGATCAATGAAATTTCCAAAGCGGAGCAAGGTGATACCCGTGATTAGTGTTTTATTGCGTAACCAGTGGACAATACTCAAAAATACGTTTCGTTCACAAGGATGGAAAGGCTATGGCGGCTATCTTGTGGCTATCATTATTCTTGGTGTACTTTTATATTTTATTTCAAAAGGGATATGGGCGTTGGCCGACTCCATTTCGGGGCCAATTCTGGCCGGAATATTCGGATATGGACAGTTAGTTATGATCACCTTTATTCTCTTGATTGGATTGCCGCAAGTGTTTAAAAACTTATATGCGGCAACTGACTTGGAATTATTATTTACTTTGCCGATACCGACGAGACATATTTTCTGGATGAAATATGTCGAAAGTTTTGCCGGTATTCCATTATTTTGTTTTGTTTTTTTACTCTTTCCTTTGGTTGTCTATGGTATCGCAGTGCATGCAAGCCTGCTTTTTTACCCAGTTCTGATTGTAGCGGATTTAGCTATTATTATGATTGGCCTCTCGCTCGTTTATTTACTCAACCTCGGTTTAATGCAATTGATTCCGGCAAACAGGGCGAATGAATTGATGACGGTGATGAGCGGGCTTTCCGGTTTGTTTGGTTATCTTCTGGTAATGCTTCCGAATATAGCCAGCGATAAAGGCTTGGCAGAGATGCTCCTGGCGGGGATGCCGTTGTTTCCTAAGTGGGTTCCGGTGTCATGGGGCAGTGATGCATTAATCGCCGCTGCGAATGGATCGGTGGGTTTTCTCTTACCGCTTGTCCTTCTGGTAATTTTGGCGGCATTACTTATGCTGGTGGCATCATCTTTAGTGGAAAAAGGGTTTCGTACAGGCTGGATCCGTTTGAGTGAAGGGAATACAAAGAAAAAACGAAAACGCACCAAAAAAGCAGCGGTATCGCATAAACCGTATCATCCGGCAACAGCAGTTGGGATAAAAGAATGGTTCGTGATTAAACGTGATATCAGGGAATGGCTAGTATTTATGCCGCTTGCCTTTTTCATCATCTTTCCGTTGATTGGTTTTTTCAGCAGCGGAGCAAGCCTAAGTGATCTGAAGGGACATAACCAAATTTCCTGGCCAATTGCCCAAGCTGCCTTCCTATTTGTTTATGCCATGTTCAATGGTACGGTTGCAGCAACCTCGATTGCTCGCGAAGGCGCATCGGTATGGATTCTTCGGACGTTACCTTTATCTGGACGTTCGATTGCGCTCGGAAAATTATGGATAAGTTGGCTGCTGCCTTTTATCATGCTCACTGTTCTCGAAATAATTTTGGGGTTATTGCTGGGCTGGACCTTGCTTCAATTTGTGCTTGGCATAACGGTAAAAGCGGTACTTACAACAGGTATTAGTGCGATTGGGTTGTGGCTTGGAACTATAGGGGCAAAATATAATCCAAAAAATCCTCAGGCCAGGCTCAAATTCTGGACATCGATCATTATGCTTGTTTTGTCGTATGCCTATTTGCTCATTGCATTTATTCCTTATATTTTGCTCATCATGCCGATCGATGCGGTTGAACTGGTTGCAGATGCCCGTTCTCATATTGGCGGATTTCTAGGTGTTGTTGCAAGCTGTATTTTCACTTTATTAAAATGGCGGGCAAGTTCGCCTGTCTTGATGGGGATTGTCGGTGGACTTGTATCATTGTTGATTCCTTTAGGTATCGCGACATTATTTATGCTAATCAGTGCCAGAAAAATTGAAAAAGGGATTACCATCGAAAAGGTGCACGAAAATCAGTCGAAATTAGCGTTTGGGAAAAGTTCAGGTAAGAGTTTATATTAGAATACGATGTCTCTAGGCCGCACCATAGTTTTGTGATGCGGCCTTAGCTTTGAAAATAATGGCCCAATGGATCCTGTCGAGATTGTGGACGATTGTCCCTGAACCGATCGGGAAAGCGTCTAGGGCGATCGAGGAAGTTAGCCATCCGATCGGACAAGTGTCTCGGAGCCAAATCTGGCAGACAGGAAAGGGTACAAACAAGTCTGGAAAATTTATTTTTTTGGTGGTTTCGCCCCTGTTCCTTCCTGCATTTTAACCCACGAGAGTAGGACAACCAAACAACATTTCCACAACTCTACCACATGTGATCCATAAGCTGCTTTTTAAATAAGTTGGTATCAACTGAACATTGGTCACTTTCAATGCCGTATTGCCAACCATAAAGTAATGCATCATCCGGTCCTTGGGGCTTGAATTTCGGAGTGTTATCTTTTGCGGTGATATCTTTTTGCGGATAGGCGGTCCAGACGAGCGTATTTTCCTTGGCTTTTTGTTTGATGGCATTATATGCTTCGGTTAATTTGCTGTCATCAAAGACACCATAGATACCCGGCTTGTAATCGGAATCGGCTAATGTCTCATACCACCCCTGGATAAAAGCAGAATCTACCTTGAAATTCGGCTCAATATCAGCGAAAATCGCCACCCCATCTGGAACATCCAGATTTTTTGCTGATTTTATCGCACCTTTTGCTTTGTCAACCCCATGGTCATACCCAGTTGCATCGTTAATCTGGTTGTAGATTAACAAAATTTGTATATCGTGTTTGTGCAAAAATTTGACTTCATCAGCATTTAATCCGGTAGAGGCGCCTTCACGATCATCCAGGTAACGTCCCCAAATTTCTGGCGTACCAAAATTATCTTGGACACATTGAAGGGTTTTATCATTCACACTATTTGCGGAATCCAAGCCCCAGTAAGTTTTTTTACCTTTATCTTTAGAATCGGAAGCATCCTTATTCTTATCGTTAGAGTCAGAATCGTCGTTGTCATCCCCTGTGGAACCGGAATCACTGTCATCATCTTGTTTGCTGTGTTTCGTGTCATGGTCTGCGTTGTTATCTGCAGGTGGTTGGTCATTTGAAGCTGAATTTGAATTAAAAACGACAACATGCCAAAAGACCGGAACAAGGATAATCACGGCTATACCAACGAGCAGGTATAGGAACGGTTTATTTAACAATTATAATCCACCCCCTTTCAAATCGGAATAGGAAGAAATCGGGAACCCAAAAAGCTGCAAAAAAAAAGCCGTACACATCGATCGCAAAATGGATACGACCATTCAATGATTGCGAAATCGACTGTGGTATCTCCCTCTAATCGATAGTAAGACTCGCCACAGAACGTAGGTGAAATGAAAAGAAGAATTATGGGAGTCAACGATATGACGAAAGCAGCTTCTGGTAGGGGCCTGCACCAGAATGTCAGATTTCGTTGAAAACCCGTACTGAATTAAATTTCACTTTTTTCTATGCTGCATTATATTACGATAGGAGAAGGGCTGTGCCGGCTGGTTTCATGAGGGGTAGATGCGCATAGCTTCGAGAGAAAGTAGCAATGATGAAAGCAAGGAAAGTTCAAGTGATCATGAAACAGAAGGGAAAACAGCATAATGAAACATAATTCCGCTAACATCAATCCACTGATAAAAATATCAGAGTGGTTGATAATAAATAATGCCCTTCTAAAAAAGATACAAAGACTTATTTAGTTGATGTAACTTAGCATGTATAATGGTAATGTGAATGTTCGATCGACAAATTTGGACAAATTGTTTCTTTTTTCGTGCAGATGGCCAATAAACACTATATAATTAGCAATGGTACTAAGTTTCCTTTTACTTAATGGAGGTTTTACACACATGTTCAAGAAAAAACCGGATAAGTTTTCGCTTTATCTCGTTGATTTTGCCAAACATTTATATGAGGCGGCGGACTATTTTGTTTATTTTAAAGTCAAAGATACAGAAACGCTGAAAGAATTTGCCGGTACAATTAAACAGCATGAATCGGTGTTAGATGATAAAGTACACATGATTATCAAGAATTTGAACCAGGCATTTATCACACCTATTGAGCGGGAGGATATTCTGCAGTTGAGCATGAACCTGGATGACATCATGGACGGAATGGAGGATTTCTCGGCTATGATGGAAATTTATCATATTCTTTCAGCCGATTCCTATGTTGATCAGTTCACGAATTACATATTGGAGTGTACGAAGGAAATTTTAACGTCGATGGAGTTAATTGCGAATTATCAATTAAAAGATGTCGAGCAGCATGCGATCAATATTAAGGACATAGAAAGCAAATGTGACGACCTCTATCGGGATTCTCTGAGGAACTTGTTTCAAACGGAAAAAGACCCAATCAAGGTAATCCAATACAAAGAACTTTATGAAATACTAGAGGAGCTTGCTGACTATTGCCAGAATGTAGCGAGCACTCTGCAAAGTATTATCATGAAAAACGCGTAATGAGGGATTAACATGAATTTTCTTGCCGTAGTTATTGTATTAATCGTTATATTTGCACTCCTATTTGATTTTATTAATGGCTTTCACGACACAGCCAATGCAATTGCGACCTCGGTATCGACTAAAGCATTGACTCCCAGACGAGCCATTACACTTGCAGCCATTATGAATTTTGTCGGTGCGCTGACTTTTACCGGCGTGGCACAAACGATTACGAGTGGTATTACCAATCCATTTGATCTGGATAACGGCATGACGGTCATATTGTCTGCTTTAATTGCAGCGATTATCTGGAATTTACTTACGTGGTATCTCGGCATTCCAAGTAGTTCATCGCATGCAATTATTGGAGCAATTACCGGAGCAGTTATTGTCTCAGCAGGGTTCCATTCCATTCACTATCATGGCTTCATCTCGATTTTGGAAGGGCTGCTTTTTTCGCCGCTGATCGCGTTTGTGGTTGGTTTTATCATTTACGGAATTATCAAGCTGATTTTTAAAAACAGTAACCTGGCGAAAACTAATAAGCGGTTTCGTCTTGTCCAAGTATTGACGGCAGCTGTACAGTCGTTTGCCCATGGTACGAACGATGCTCAAAAGTCAATGGGGATTATCACCATGGCCTTGATTGTTGGGGGAATGCATACGTCAATGGACATTCCCTTTTGGGTACAGGCCTCCTGTGCGACAGCCATGGCACTTGGTACATCTGTTGGAGGCTGGCGAATAATTAAAACAGTAGGCGGCAAAATTATGAAAATCCGTCCCGTCAATGGAGTTGCTGCCGATCTTACTGGAGCAGCCGTTATTTTTGGTGCTACGCTGATTCATTTACCAGTTAGTACCACCCATGTCATCTCGTCCGGTATTCTGGGTGTAGGAGCGTCACACCGAGTAAAAGGAGTTAATTGGGGTGTTGCCAAACGGATGGTTGTAACCTGGGTGATTACACTACCGATAACCGCAGCACTTGGCGGGATCGTCTTTTCTATTTTGGAATTGTTTATGTAAGAAAAGTGAAGCGGGGCCGTTCAGCGACGGAAGCCATAAGCAAGGGACCGTAGAGCGTCCGAACTTTGTTGCTCGAAGTGTCACTTGCTTAAGGCGGTAGTCGCTGGCCCCACGCGCAACTGGATCAGAAAAGTGAAGCGGAGCCGTTCAGCGACGGAAGCCATAAGCAAGGGACCGTAGAGCGTCCGAACTTTGTCGCTCGAAGTGTCCCATTACTTAAGGCGGTAGTCGCTGGTCCCGCGCGCAACTGGATCATGAAAAGTGAAGCGGAGCCGTTCAGCGACGGAAGCCATAAGCAAGGGACCGTAGAGCGTCCGAACTTTGTCGCTCGAAGTGTCCCATTGCTTAAGGCGGTAGTCGCTGGTCCCGCGCGCAACTGGATCATGAAAAGTGAAGCGGAGCCGTTACATCAAATAACGTGTTACCATTCCAGCTGCCATGCCAATCACAACAGCGGGCAAGAACATATTCAGAATCTTGACGGCAACCGCTGTGACAAGACATCCAGTCAGCACGGGAATTGATAAAACGATCTCACCGTCTGCTGGTGTAAGGATTTGATTAACTAAAAGTGCAGCAATAATGGCGATCGGAACATAATTAAAATACGTTCGAAGCGTCGGATGAATACTTCGCTCGGACATAATTTCCACCCCAATGACCCTGGAAAGATAGGTTGAAATAGCTAATAATCCAATTAATATCCAATTATGCATCGCTTGCAGCCGCCTTTCCCACAAAAAGTCCAACAAACGGCGCCAGCACACCAGTAATAATGATGGTAAGTTCATTTCCTGGGAGCACATACATTAGTACTGTCGCAATGACGATAGCGGATAATGCTGTCGCAATGACAGGTTTTCCCTTTAATGACGGAATGAGCAATGCCACGAAAGTCACTGGAAATGCTAAATCCAACCCCCATTTCAATGGATCAACTTGTGTCCCAATAAACGCTCCGATGTAGGATGATACCAGCCAAGCCACATAAAACGTTCCAGCGACGACACCAAAATATAGCGGATCTGGCCCATGTTTTTGAAACCGTGCACTAGTCAAGACAAAGGCTTCATCGGAAACACCAAAGGCAAGAAAACGCCGCCATTTTTTTGGAGCTGGCGTGAGTCCTTCAGCGAGTGCCGCACCGTATAATAAATTCCGTGAATTTAACAATGCGGACGTTAGAAAAATACTTGTAATTGTTGCTCCGCCAGCAAGCATGGCAACTGTCACTAATTGGACAGATCCGGAGAATACGAATAACGACATGAGGAGTGCGGCTGCAGGGCTAAGATCGACTTGGGTTGTTAGTATGCCATAGGATAGCCCATACGTTGCAATGGCAAGTGCTAGCGGTACGGCTTCGATAAATCCGGTTCTTATGGATTGCTTGTTTTCATCCACCTTCTAGGACAACTCCTTTCATTGAAAAAAGTGATTACCAAACATTTTAGATGAATTTACGTGATCGGACAAGAATAGAACGTGCCCCTTTTTCAAAAACTATGTGCAAGTAGGAAGAGGAGGGGATTAGAATGGGTGGAAGACCAAAAGGACCAAAACAGCAGGAAGCTCCAAACTTGCCGAAAAGTCCGAAACTGCCATATGGTGAATCGCTGGATGGATCCCAAAAGGTGAAAAATCGTAATCACTCGCGGCAGAAGAATGATGCCGATCATGATATGTAAAATGGCAGACGAGAAAGCTACCCCTTTTTGGAGGGTAGCTTTTCTGTTTGATGTAGCGGTGATCGATTGATTTGCTGAAGATCAACAAGAATTCGCTGTGTTTGAGAAGACACAAAGACGGGTTCGTGATCACTGAAAAAGTACTTTTATCCCGCCTCAATGGGCAGTAAGATCCCCACTGAATGAAGTTCCACTTGATAAAGATTTTTCTATTCATGACGCCGATATATTATTTCCATGGCCGGCAATTACAGACATTTCATTAATTGCAACTTCAAATATTTCATATGGAATGTTTTTTCATAAGTTTTCCCTCATTTTAAAAAATTCAATGTTTATAAAATAATCATTTGCTAATAAGAAATGTAAAAGTTACACTTAAAGAATGGAGTGTTGATGTGACACGAATAGGCGGTTTACTTACTAAATTTTAAATGAGTGGAGACAGGTTGTTTGTCTCGCAATATACTAAAAAAAGTTAATAAATGAGTGGAAGGTTAGAAACGGATTATAATCGGGGGATGACAGGATGAACTTTGCAACGAGTGATGGAATCGAATTATATATTGAAAAAAGTGGTCGCGGGGATCCATGTCTTTATTTACACGGTGGACCAGGGTATTGGAGTAAATCCTTCCAGCATTTTTCGACGAAGCTTTTGGAAGATACAATGGAAATGGTATATTTGGATCAGCGTGGCTGTGGATGATCGGATCTGGATGGGAATGGTAATTATAGCTTATCTCGGTTAATGGATGATATTGAGGAGGTCCGAAAGCATTTAGGCATCGAGACATGGTATGTGATGGGGCATTCGTTTGGGGGTATTTTAGCAATTAACTATGCCTATAGCTATCCGACTCGGATAAAAGGGGTGATTTTATCCAATGTGACTTTAAATATGAATGATTCTTTTGAGCACCAGCTTCGAAAGGCTTCAGAGATATTGAATATAAGGATAAAGGAAATTCCAATCACTGATCGGGAGGCCTATATACAGCAATTTTATGCTATCGTGGAAAAGCTAATCCAAAACGATTCCTTTTACAAATTACAATATACGGACTGCCTTCATCAGAGACAAATGAATGTATTGGATAAAGATTTGGGTACGGATACATCTTTTCAGCAATACATTTTTTCATCGGAAGCATATTTTCAAGACTTTGTCCCGATAACGGAAAGGATTGATTTGCCTGTACTCGTTTTGGTGGGAAAGTATGATCATGCAGTGGGACCAGATCATCATGAAACGTTTTTATTTCCTAATATGAGTGTTTGTCAATTGGATTGTGGTCACCATCCATATATCGAGGAACCAGCTGTATTTCAACAGACCGCGAAAGCGTTTGTTGGGCGGGTATCACGTCTTATTAACCTTATGGAAACGGAGGAGAAGAACCATGATTAGGAAAGCTGTTGCGACTGATGCGAAAGGGATTGCGAATGTACATGTTGATAGTTGGCGAACGACGTATAAGGGTATTTTGCCAGATGCCCTTTTGGATAATCTATCGTATAGCAGGCGAATGAAACAGTGGGAACAAAATATTGCACAACAGCATGTTTTTGTTGTGGAAAACGATCAAGGAGAAATCGTCGGTTTTTCTGCTGGGGGAAAAGAGAGAACAGGGAAATATCCGTCCTATACGGGGGAACTGTATGCTATCTATATTTTACAAGCATATCAAGGAAAAGGACTCGGGAAATTGCTTGTGCAGCCGGTAGTGGATGTACTTCGAAATTTAGATTGTCATTCTATGCTGGTATTGGTGTTGAAAGAAAATGATGCTACCTATTTTTATGAGGCTATTGGCGGAAAGCAAGTAGACGTTACAGAAGAAACAATAGCAGGGCAAGCGGTAATTGAGGTTGCTTACGGCTGGGATGATTTGAACTCCATTGGATTATGAGGAGAAGGTAATCGATGCAAATATCAGCTTATGTGAAACAAATGAATAAAGCGTATCCCGATTTAAACATTCAAGAGGCCAAACGAAATGATATGGGGCAAAATAATGATGTATTGGTCATCAATCGGTCACTTGTTTTTCGCTTTCCTAAATATAAGAAAGGGATCGATCGACTGCACGAAGAAACCAGGATTCTGGAATTTCTGAGAGGATCTGTAAACCTGTCCATACCTGAACCAGCCTATCGCTCCTTTGATAAAAGGGAACCTGGAAAAGTATTTATTGGATATCCAATGATTGATGGGGTTCCGATGTATAAAGAAAGTCTGGATGGGTTGGATAATGATCTTCATCTGCAAGTGTTATCCTTACAGCTAGTCAATTTTTTGATCGGACTCCATGCTGTATCTGAAAAAAAGGTAAAGGAGATTCTCCCAAACGCGACATTTCATCTGAAACAAGCATATACCAGCATGCTGGAACGCATTCAAGTAAAGCTGTTCCCTTACATGCGCGATGATGCTCAAATGGAAGTCACCGCATTATTTGAGGATTTTTTGGCCGCAATCGATGATAATCAAGTTAAACCGGCACTCATCCATGGCGATTTTGGTGCATCAAATATTTTATGGGATTCTAATCAGGCGAAGATCACCGGAATTATTGACTTTGGGGGCTCGGGGTTAGGCGATCCTGCTTATGATTTAGCTGGAATTTTAGCAAGTTATGGAAAAGTATTTTTTGCAAAGTGTATTGCACGCTATCCAGAAGGAGAAGTGCTTTCCAAACGCGCTGTTTTTTATCAACAAACATTTGCGCTGGAAGAAGCTTTGCATGGTATAGAGAATGATGATCAGCAGGCACTTGCCGCGGGGTTGAAAAACTATACTTGATGGGGTGATAAGATGAAAAAAGAGCAGGATTCAGAAAAAGAAAGTGTAGATGTAGACGAGCGGATGGTATATACGGATCATCTATCAGCAATTGTTCGCCAAGCAGAAAAGGATGGCCAGTTTGACAACCTACCGGGGAAAGGCAAACCGCTAAAACTGGATAACAACTATTTTAGTGGTACCTATAAACAGTTCAATAAGACGCTAAAAGATAATCATGTACTTCCGAAGTGGGTGGAATTAAATAAGGAAGTGGAGGCGTTGAAAAAAAAGCTTGCTGTGGCAGATCATGACGAAAAACGAGGGCTGGTTAAGGAGATTAATAAGAAAATAAAAGTGTACAACTTTGCTTGCCCGCCGTCATTACAGAAGAATAAGGTGAACGAACGGGATTATTTATAACAGGAGGCGATAAAAAGATGGAGATTTTTCCGTTTCCTAATGAAGCTGGTAGAAAGGTTACACAATATGAATCAAGTTTTTTCGTATCCCCTATATTAAAAACAAGCTCCCCCGTACAAATTGGGCATGTGCAGTTAGCTGAAAACGGTGTTATTGGTTATCATCAGGCAACAATGCCGCAAATGCTGATTGTGTTGAAGGGGATAGCAGCAGTTCGTGGAAAAGAGGATAAGTATGTTACCATTCAGCAAGGATATGCCGTATTCTGGGAGCTAGAAGAATGGCATGAAACTGTTTCCGAACATGGCTTGACCGCAATTATCGTGGAAGGTAAGGATGTAAAGCCATTAACTATATAAAGTGATGTTATATGTAACAAGTAAGGAGTGACTGTATAAGTAAGCGAAGCAGTCACTTTTTGTTATGGAAAAAATAAAGACTGAAACAGCGTTCAAACGGGAGAGAGCAATGCAAAGTCGGGAGAGAAATACGTTCAAACGGGAGAGAGCAATGCAAAGTCGGGAGAGAAATACGTTCAAACGGGAGAGAACAAGGTAAAGTCGGGAGAGATACACGTTCAAATGGGAGAGCATGTTGTAACGTGAGAGTAGGTGGGGACTTACACACTTAATTTGACAAACCCTTCCCCAATCTATTCATGTCCATTTCTATCGACCTATTCACAAGTATGTAGTTGCAATTTTTAATACACCCTTGTATACTGTGTATATCATATAGCACTGTTGTAAAATGAACTGTGAAAGGGGGCTGTACGAATGTGTTAATTCATTTATCACCTAACAATCCAAAGCCAATGTATGAACAGGTTGTAGATGAGATTGAGCGACTAATTGCGACCGGCATAATGGCACCCGGGGAAATGCTGCCATCGATTCGGGCGTTGTCGAAGGAGCTGATGACGAGCGGTATTACCATTCGCCGTGCATATCAAGAATTGGAACGCAGCGGGTTTATTTATACACGAGCGGGAAAAGGCAGCTTTGTTTCCAGCTTAAGTGAGACGAAATTAACGCAATGGAAAATGTCCCAGGTGCAGGAACCGTTACGAGAATCGATTCAGCGGGCAAAAAATTTACAGCTATCAGAAGCACAATTTCTGAAAGTGACGAAACAATTGTGGACAGATTCCAATGAAGAAGAGCAGTTCAATGGGCAGGAGGTAGAAAAAGATGATCAATAACCAATGGCATACAAAAATAAATAATGAACAATCGTCATTGCTGCAGGTGCGCGGGTTAAGCAAGTTGTACAAAGATTTTCAATTAAAGAATGTAAACTTTATGTTAGAACCCGGCATGATCATGGGTTTTATGGGCAGGAACGGAGCCGGGAAAAGCACGACCATCCAATCGATCATGGATTTAATCAAACCGGATGAAGGAGACATTCAGATTCTAGGAATGTCGATGGCAGACGATGAAGTGACAATAAAAGATCAAGTGGGTTATGTCAGTGACACTCCAATTCTTAATGGTTCGTGGACTGTTGACCATACGTTAAATTTTGTCCGGCATTTTTATACGAACTGGGACGAACAAATGGTGACGAACTATTTACATCGATTTGGCATTTCACGAACGAAAAAGATACGTGAACTATCCAAAGGAATGAAAGTTAAATTCGCTTTGGTACTAGCGATTTCCCATCAGCCAAAACTTCTATTGCTTGACGAACCGACTTCTGGCCTTGATCCTGTCGTTCGGGAAGAGGTATTGGAACTATTGTTGGATTTTTTACAGGATGAAGAATGCGGGGTCTTGTTTTCTTCCCATATTACCTCAGATGTAGAAAAAATCGCCGATATTGTGACGTTCATTGATGACGGGAAAATTATCATCAGTGAAGATAAAGAATCGTTGCTTGATCGTTATCGACGGATCGTGATGTACGGGGAAAATGCCACAGTGACCGCCGAGCATCCGTATTTATTCGAAGTGAAGCAGACGAAGGGTGGCTACATTGGCTATACTGACAATTTTTCCGAATTTCAAAAGCGTAATTCTGGTAAGTGGGATGCAGAACGGCTGACACTGGAGGAGTTGTTTGTTCTGTTGACAGGGCATAAGGAGGAAAGTACCGATGCGCATGCTGATTAAACGAGAATTGGAAGAGATGCAAATATCTCCAATTCGCAGGGAACATCAGCTCACTATTGGCTTTGTTTCTTTGCTCGCTATTTTGTTTTTATGGCTTTTGGGTCCGGCCGGATTTAACATTTTTAAGACAACTGCTATTACACCTGTTTTTGGTTTAGCTGGTTTGGGATATGTTGGCATGATGGTGAATGCCTCTTTGCAAGAGGGGACACATGAACGTCACATGACATTTTTACAAACATTGCCAATACACAAAAGTCAAATTGTTCATGCTAAGTTCTTGGGGATATCGATCATTTGTGGGAGAACATTTTTGTGGATGGCTGTGTTTATTTCTCTTAATTTAATCGTGAATAGCAATTGGACATTAGCGGCATCAATGGCGACTTTTTTTGCTGCTTCCATTATGTTGCTGTTAGTGGCGGAACTTTTGTTTCTATATTACATGTGGGGATACCAGAAATGGAGTAATGGGGTTTATATTTTTTCGATCATTGTTTGGGTTGTTCTATTCCTATATGGATTTGTTTTTTTAGCGGCAATGAGCGAGCAACCATTATGGATGCTTGCCTTATTCATTTTTTCATTGGTTGTGTATGTCTTATGCTGGCGAGTTTCTGTACGGCGTATTCAAAAGCGGGGGTTTGTGCAAGAAGAAGAACAGCCAGGTTTAGCTAAGACAGAACAGTGGGCAGAGGAGTTAAAAAAACGGCAATCGTAAACAGTTGCTGGTAAGCGGTTTAATAGAAATCGGTCCTCCGGAGGGTTGACATATGAAAAATTTACTTCATGAAGAGCGAAACCGAAATTTTTTTCGAGAAGGGGAAAGGCAAATGAGGGCTAGTATAATCTGGAGCTTAGTAAAGGATGATTGGTATCGGCATCGATGGATGATTTCCAGTTGCTTGTTTATCCCTTTAATCCTAGAGGTGCTGCTGATTTGGCAAAACACTTTGATTACTGGATGGTTTCAAGATGGGGGAATGGAAGGACAAACAGTTGCATATACAGCATCTGTTTTACTTACCGCCATTCCTTATATGTTGATTTGGATTACCTCGGTTACCCGATTAACAAGTGAAGCATATACAGGCTTTTATGTGTTTGCACGGACGTTGCCAATTACCGCAGAAGAGGTTGTTACGGCTAAATTTATCTCTAGTTTTGTGTTGAATTTTGGCGGTGCTTTATGGTTTGCGTTATTGTGGGGGATATACGAGCAAGGAATCATCCAGTCTACGGATGATAAGGTATGGACGGCATTATATTTAGTTACTTTCTCTTTTCCGCTTTTCCTTGCTTTTCATCATGGTTTATTTTTTCGTTCGGGAACGAAAGGGGCAACTCCTGTTGTGTATCTGCTGTTGGTAGCGGTTATGTTTATGGGACGAGGGAATGTTGTTGAGCAATGGGTCCAATCATTTTTAGCTGTTCTATTTGCACATCCGGTGACCACCATAGGTATAGGTACAATATTATTGCTTGTAGTTTGGCTGTTGTGCTGGCGCTGGGCGATGAAGACATATCGGCAGTACTTGGAAGGTACGTTAAAATCGCATAAAAAACGTAAAGCGAGGAGGACGACCGGATGAGAGCATTGATTTTAAGAGAGTTTGAAAGCATGGTTTTTTCAAAGCGGGAAGCATTGCGGGTTTATACAATAATCGGAATCGGTGGCATCCTAATGATGTGGTTGTTGGGACCACACGTGTTTAACGTAGTAAGTACCGAGCAATCCTATATATTAATTGCCACCCTTGGACTGGTCATCGCATTTGGACGTCTGACGATAAGCATGGAACGTGATGAGACAAACCGACAGCAGACTTTTTTACAAACATTGCCCACTTTGAAATCAAATATCGTGCATGCCAAGTTTATTAGTTTTTTGTTACTAAGTACTTTTACACTTGTCTGGATTGCTATTCTGTTTTGTTTTAATATGTTTGTGAATGGCGGAAAGGTTGAATACTGGATGGCAGGTGTCTTATTCGTATCCATGTTTATTTTTGTAACAGCAATGACTCTTTTATGGTATTACTTTTGGGGAAATCATCGGCTTAACATGGTTTTCTATATTTTACTTGGAGTTTGGGTGGCCATTTTTGCTTTTTTGGGATTTATATTAAGATTATTTCTGGAATTTTCATTTGCAAAGATAATAGGTTTGGCGCTTGTCACATCGGTACTGATTTATTTTGTTTGCTGGCGGGTGGCAGTAAAGCGGGTAGGCAGAAAAGGTATCCCGCAGGAGGAAGCGCAAACGGAAGAAACTGTTGCGATTCTTACGGACAAATAAAGCATTCGGAGGTGATCAAGTGGCAGATCCAGAAAAGCCAACACAAGGGATTGCCGTACTGATCGGAGTTATTGCAGCTTTACTGAGTGGGCAGATCTTGAAGGGGTATGAAATGGCTTTTATTCCCAGAATTCTTTTAACATTAGTAATCGCAGTGGCCTTTTGGTATATATTTCGGTTTGTTGGCCAACGAGGGAAAGATAAATAATCCACGCTGTTATGTAGCATGTTTCTTTTCATGTTCCAACAGCCATTTCTTGCGCCAAATTCCACCTGCATATCCTGTCAGATTACCATTTGTACCAATTAACCGATGGCAGGGAATGATCATATTTAATTTGTTTTTCCCATTTGCATGTCCAACCGCCCGAGTAGCCTTTTCTCGATTCAGAGATACAGCAATATCCTGATAACTCCGCGTCTCGCCATATGGAATTGTTGTTAAGAATTGCCAAACTTCTTTTTGAAAATCCGTTCCTTCCAATATATATGGTATGGAAAATTTCTGGCGCTGACCGGCAAAATATTCGTCTAATTGCGTGCAGCAATTTTTGATGACTTGGGGGAGTTTTACATGTGACGGAGAATCGGGACGCTTTTTTTCGGTAAATATAATGGCGGTTATTGCCTGACTTGTTCCGCTAATTTCAATGATGCCAATGGATGATGGGTAATCGATTTGATAATGGGTAACCATGAGAATGCCTCCTGGGATAAACGTTTGAGAAATCGTAGCCGAAGTAGCTATATTTCATATTAAGACATCCGAAGTGAAAGCACAAATGGCGTACAACTTCGGTCAGGGATAATATTTTATGAAAAAACATATGGGAGGGGATACGATGCAACTAACAAAAGACTTGGGTCAGGAAATTATCAAACGATTCTCTGAATACATCGATGTAGATATAAATCTCATGGACTTGCATGGGAAAATCGTTGCAAGTACCGATCCCTCACGAATTGACGAGACACACAGTGGTGCGATTGAGGTGATGAAAAGGAATGAAGCTGTTATTTTACATGAACATGATATGGTCCATTTTCCCGGCACAAGGCCAGGCGTTAACCTCCCCATTTTACATCAGGATAAAATCAAAGGGGTTGTCGGTGTAAGTGGAAATCCCGCAGCCATCAAACAGGTAACAGGGATCATTCGCGCTTCGGTGGAAATTGCCTTGGAGCAAATTTATATTCAACGCCAAACACACTTCATCGAACGGCAATGGAATCAGTGGATACACCAATTGTTACATCCGCTCGGTTTTGACGAGGAGCAGTTAGAGAAGGATGCAATCTATTCGCTGAAAATTAATCCCAAACAGAACCTTCGTGTCATCATTTTTCATGGTGACAATATCCATCACAACCTTGACTTGATTCGCAAGGAAATGAATGGATTAAAAATAACATTATTATTTGCGGTTCCTTTTTTGGAAAATGAAATTATCGTGGCAGTTGACCCAACTTTCGATCGGATCCAGCAGTTGGCAGACACATTTCCAACAAAAGGTCAAATCCAGGTTGGTGTGGGAAATGTAGAATTTGGGATCAAAGGGTTACGAGCTTCTTACTTGCAGGCGAAACAGGCGCTAAAATTTATGAGGGAAAAGTCGACAGGTGTATCATTTATTAACGAATGGAATCTGGAACGTTTAGTAGCAGCAATTCCTATAGCTGAGTATCAGGCAGTTTGTAAAAATTATGCGGGCTTGATGGAAAGTCTGGGAGCGGACTATATTAAAACGGTTGATACATATTTATCAATGAATTTTTCCATGAAAGAGACGGCGGCTACATTACACATTCATAGAAATACCCTTCTGTACCGGTTAGACCAGATAAAAGGAAAAGTAGGATTAGATCCAAGATCATTTCACGATGCGTTTTTATTAAAGGTCATGTTAGGTAAGGGATTATGACTGTGCAGATGCACAAATTCTGATTAGTAAATTTCAAAAGGTTCGTTTACAATAATAATTGCAAACGTTGTCATTTAGGTTTTAAATAAAGGGAACAATGCAGCCAAAGGAGGGAATATCACGTTGAACATCGTTATTGCACCAGACTCATTTAAGGGGAGTTTAACCTCTGCCCAAGCAGCGAACACCATGCGAAAGGCTATATTGGAAATTTCACCTGATTGTGATGTTCACATGAAACCGATGGCCGATGGAGGAGAAGGAACACTCGACGCGCTGTTTTCATCCTCAGACGACGTACGAGTTCCAGTAACTTGCGCTGGCCCATTAGGAGAAACAATCAGTACTTCATTTGGAATCGTGAATAAAACAACAGCTATCATTGAATGTGCGAGTATTGCGGGGTTAACCCAAGTACCTGAAGACAAACGCAATCCTGATTGGACAACATCCTTTGGCATAGGAGAAGTCATTAAACTCGCTTTAGACAAGGGATGCACGTCATTTGTGCTTGGGCTTGGTGGAAGCGCAACAAATGATGGCGGTTTTGGCATGCTTCAGGCGCTGGGAATGAAAGCCTGGAACAAAAATGGAGTAGAATTAGGGCCACGTGGGCAGGATTTGCTACAAGTTGCAAAAGTTAGTTTTGTTGAACTAGAAGCCCGATTAACGTCAGCAGATATCAAAGTGGCATGCGATGTAGATAATCCGTTATGTGGGGATAGGGGTGCAAGTGCGGTCTATGGACCACAGAAGGGAGCGACACCTGAACAAGTAAAACAATATGATCAAGCATTACGGTATTTTGGCGGGTTAGTTGAAGCGGAGGTGGAGAAAGAATATCAGCATGTTGCTGGAGCAGGTGCAGCTGGCGGATTAGGATTTGCGTTGTTAGCTGTCGGAGCTGAATTGGTATCCGGTGCCACATTGATCGCTGAGGCAGCAAATCTAAAAGAGTCGGTCAAACATGCTGATTTAGTGTTGACTGGTGAAGGACAAAGTGATGAACAAACCCTTTATGGAAAAGCACCAGGTTACGTTGCTGATCTTGCGGCAGCATATGATGTACCAACCGTGCTAATTTCCGGAAGTTTAACAGGTGATGCGAATAGGTTACGGGAAAAATTTGCGGGGTGTTTTTCTATCATTAACCAGCCCCTGTCGCTGGAAGCGTGCATGAGAGATGCAGAGGAATTGTTGTTTGAGCAGACAAAGCAAGTTATTCATTTTTGGAGTTCTATTTAAGAGGGGGGAGAACATGGAAGGCATTGGTCTTATTATATTAATTGTTGTTGGCGTTTTATTTGTTATCTTTGCTACGGCAAAATTAAAATTGCATCCGTTTTTATCTTTATTATTTGCGGCATTTGGAATTGGAATTTTTGCCGGACTTCCACTGCCTGATGTTATCGAAGCAGTTAATGGCGGGTTTGGTGGACTAATGGGCAATATCGGACTCGTAATTATTTTCGGTACCATTATTGGTGTTATTTTGGAAAAGTCAGGTGCGGCATTACGAATGGCGGAAGTTGTGTTACGGATCGTCGGGGAAAAACGGCCACAAATGGCAATGAGTTTCATTGGAGCGATTGTAAGTATTCCCGTATTTTGTGATTCGGGATATGTTATTTTGTCATCATTAAAAAAAGCGTTGGCCAAACGCGCGAAAGTAACGGTAGCTTCTATGGCCATTGCATTGTCAACAGGCCTGTTTGCCACACATAATCTGGTTCCGCCAACACCCGGGCCGATTGCGGCAGCTGGAAATATTGGTGCGGAAAGTTATCTTGGAACCATTATTTTAATGGGCTTGATTGTATCCATCCCGGCGATTATTGCAGGTTATATTTGGGCCATGAAGGCGGGAACGAAAATTAAGATTGAAGGTGAGGACGAAGAGGAACTTGCCTATGACTATGAAACGATTTTAAAAGAATTTGGTGAAATGCCATCAACGGTAAAATCATTTGCACCAATTGTAGTGCCAATTCTATTAATCGCATTTAGTTCTGTTATTTCATTTGCGGAGTGGTCCGGTACATTTTTTGATATTATGCAATTTTTGGGAGCGCCAGTAGTTGCATTATTAGTAGGGGTATTGTTTGCGTTCTTATTATTACCAAATTATAATGAAGAAACGTTAACTGACTGGATTGGCATAGCGATAAAAGAGGCTGCACCTATTTTGCTTATCACGGGTGCAGGTGGTGCGTTTGGATCTGTTATTAGCGCTACACCGGTTGCTGATTTCATCCAAGGATTCGGTGAAAGTGCATTCTTTACGGGTACCATGTTTATATTTATTCCATTCATAATTGCAGCAGCGTTAAAAACAGCACAGGGTTCTTCCACGGCATCACTGGTTATTACATCAACGCTGATTGCTCCTCTTTTGCCGGAACTAGGTATAACCGGTGCAGTGCCGCTTGCATTGGTCGTTATGGCTGTTGGCAGTGGGGCCATGGTTGTATCACACGTTAACGATAGTTATTTCTGGGTGGTTAAAGAATTTAGTGGTATGTCCGTGACACAGGCATACAAAGCCCAGACAGCAGGTACGCTTATCCAGGGTATTGTTGCGATTGTTGTGACGTTTATTTTGTGGATTTTGTTAGTTTAACAGTTTTGTAGTCACAAATCCAAGGAACATTTTGGTGTTTCTTGGGTTTGTTTTTGTTAGGACAGCTACCTCGATACAAACTTATTCCCATCAATCCAAAATCGCCACGGATAATCCTTTGCTTCACCAGAATTATCGATGCCGATTCGTGGCCCAGCTTTGATCTGACTTGTTTCAATTGTCCATCCACTAGTAATCCAGAGCGGTGATTGATCCAGCGAATGTCCATAGTCAGTCATGGCAATCCCAAGCGCCTTTGTCAATTTGCCAGGGCCATTTGTCCATTGTCGTTCGTTTTTTGCCTTTGGTCTTCTGGATTTCATCAGTTCCTGCCCTGTATAAGGTTCGATTCCCCTAACAAGAATCGCTTCTGGTTGATCACTTTTTCCACTAACAACATTAAATAGGCAATGGGTATGCATGGAATAGGTATATACGTGACCAGGCTCGCCATACATAACCTCTGTCCGTTTTGTACGCCGAGTATTATAACTATGCGCAGCACGGTCTAAGGGCCCCTTGTACGCTTCTGTTTCAACGATAAAGCCCGATGCCATACCTTCAGGCGTTTTTTTTATAAGTATGCACCCAAGTAAAGCTTTCGCGAGTTCGAGTGTTGGCTGGTGATAAAAAGATTTGTCAAGTGGATTGGTAGTGTCAATTGGCATTTTTGTTTCATCCTTTATTAACTAATATCATCATTATAGGATATCAATAGTAAGTGGGCAATATTTTCGGTATAGCTGTAAGGTTCCGCCTGTTTCCTTATTCTGAAAATATGGTATGATACGTTTATCCATTACCATAGGGAGAGAGAATGATGAATTTATTTCAAAATAAAAAAATACCATATATCTGTACACCATTAACAGGGAAA
Source organism: Lentibacillus songyuanensis (assembly GCF_039548255.1). Taxonomy (NCBI): domain Bacteria; kingdom Bacillati; phylum Bacillota; class Bacilli; order Caryophanales; family Bacillaceae; genus Lentibacillus; species Lentibacillus songyuanensis. The sequence continues at coordinate 144,448 of NZ_JBCLVH010000009.1, read as the reverse complement.
AATGAAGATGAGATTAATGGTGAACTGAAAACAATTTTTCCAAAGCATCCCGATCTGATAGAGTGGAGGCTGGATTTTTTTGAGTCAATTAATGATAAGGAAGAAGTGTTAAGGGTTGCAGATGTGATTACTGATGCAAGCGATATTCCAGTTCTTTGCACTATTCGCTCCGAAAAAGAAGGGGGAGAAAAAATTCCTTTATCTGAGGAAGAAAAGGCTGAATTATTAGTTGAGGTTTGTGAAAGAACAGAGGTTCATATGATAGATTTTGAAGTGTCCAATGATCCAATGCATATTAAACAACTACGAAAACGATCAGAAGAGAACAATAAACAGTTGATCCTGTCTTACCATAACTTTGATTATACACCGTCCAACAATGAAATGATGGAATGCATGCGTTTGGCTGAATTCTATGGTGCAGATATTGCCAAATTAGCAGCTATGCCAAAAGGTAAAGAGGATGTATTGCGGTTATTAAATTGGACGAAACAAGCGGCTGATGCCTTAAATATACCTATTGTCAGTATGTCGATGGGACGGATTGGAAGCTTAAGCAGAATAATGGGCTGGGCTTATGGATCGATTATAACTTTTAGTGTGGGCAAGCGAAGTTCGGCACCGGGGCAGATACCGATTGAAAAATTGAGGCAATTAATAGAATCGACACAGGAAATTGTTGGGGAGTGGGAGTGACAATTGCTGATTTACAATTGTCGCTCTTAACACACCTGCCTACAATTAAAGTTTTAACTTATTGATGATATTTTCTGTCACTTCTTCTTCACTATAGTCATCTGTTATTAATGTGAAGTGGCTTTTCAAATAAGTTTCCCTGCGTCTGGAAAATAAAGCTTCTATATCTTCTATTGATTTACTCTGTAAAACTGGACGCCCCTCTACTAACATGCTCATTCGCTCTTTCCATGCTTTCCAAGAAATGTCAAGATGTATAACAATGCAGTTTTCTAGACAAGCGTCCTTTATTTCCTTTTGCATAAACGCGCCACCGCCGAGCGAGATAATTTTGCCCCCTTGCTTTGCATAATGGATAACAGTTTCTTTTTCTTTTTGACGAAATGCTTTTTCACCAATTGTTTTAAAAATCTTTGTTATTGGCTTTTGATACTCATTTTCAATTTCTTTATCGATATCAATAAAGGTACGATTTAGTCTATTGGCAAGCAATTTGCCGACAGTTGTTTTTCCCACACCCATAAAGCCGGTTAATACAATGCTTTTTTCTTTATTGTTGATGTTATGGATTGTCATATGTGGCACCCTTCATAATTTTATAGTTTAGTTGATTTTAATTTAACAGTTTTAATATACCCGTTTATTTCAATCCACGCACCCATAAAGGATGCGACTCATCCGTAAAATAAATTTCTACAGAATCATCATATTTCAATCCACGCACCCATAAAGGATGCGACGTATCCAAACAAACATACAACAATTATGAGTTAGATTTCAATCCACGCACCCATAAAGGATGCGACTTTGTACAAGGGTAAATTCACGCCCCCAGAAACATTTCAATCCACGCACCCATAAAGGATGCGACACAGATAAACAAGATGCGATAAGCGCCCGGTTGATTTCAATCCACGCACCCATAAAGGATGCGACTAGATGCGGAAGTGGACCAATAAAAGTTATCAAAATTTCAATCCACGCACCCATAAAGGATGCGACTCAGTGGTTTGTGTATCATCATAAAGGCATTTGATGATTTCAATCCACGCACCCATAAAGGATGCGACTTCTTTTGAAGGGACGGATGAATATTGATATTTGGTATTTCAATCCACGCACCCATAAAGGATGCGACGATTTAAATCCAAAACAATATGGAGAAATTGAGATTTCAATCCACGCACCCATAAAGGATGCGACGTGGCTAGGATTGTACTCTTTAGAGCAGTTATTATTTCAATCCACGCACCCATAAAGGATGCGACGTAACAACTTTTTTAATATACATGTCTGATTCGTTATTTCAATCCACGCACCCATAAAGGATGCGACGCGCAAATATTGGAGCCAGGGTTTGTTTTAGATTAATTTCAATCCACGCACCCATAAAGGATGCGACAAAATCTGAACTAGATGAGTAGCATTCCATTTGTCATTTCAATCCACGCACCCATAAAGGATGCGACTAGGCAACACATACTTGGGCCCGACCGTTGAAAAATTTCAATCCACGCACCCATAAAGGATGCGACACTGCTTATCCAGATTGGTTTTATTGGAACGATATTTCAATCCACGCACCCATAAAGGATGCGACTAAGTTGCGTGGCGCTCTTGCAACCCTATACGGAATTTCAATCCACGCACCCATAAAGGATGCGACGCGACCCTAGGATAGATGTACTCCAATCAGGATAAGACCATTTCAATCCACGCACCCATAAAGGATGCGACTTCACTTGGTACAAAAGCAGTTCTGATAAGCTGGATTTCAATCCACGCACCCATAAAGGATGCGACGTCCAAGTGTTTCCAGGTAATTTCTCGGAAGATTTTATTTCAATCCACGCACCCATAAAGGATGCGACCTAAAATAAATAAAAAAATAAACTTATTTTGATATTTCAATCCACGCACCCATAAAGGATGCGACCGAAAATGGGATCATTTTGAAATATCGAAATATATTTCAATCCACGCACCCATAAAGGATGCGACACCAAAGCCACTGATGAGATTTGGGAAGATATCAATTTCAATCCACGCACCCATAAAGGATGCGACGCTCCAGCCTTATATATGGTATCCCAACTAAGGATTTCAATCCACGCACCCATAAAGGATGCGACTACCGGGGATGGTTTAGAGACATACAGCGGCAGTATTTCAATCCACGCACCCATAAAGGATGCGACATAGTGAGGTGGATGGTTCACGTTATCCGTCATATTTCAATCCACGCACCCATAAAGGATGCGACAAAAAGCGGGTCCATTATTAAGCCGTTAAGCAAAATTTCAATCCACGCACCCATAAAGGATGCGACTAATGAGTGGAATGCTTTAATTCTGCCACTGCATATTTCAATCCACGCACCCATAAAGGATGCGACAGACAAGCCAAAAATGTCCGCCACGGTTAAATTTATTTCAATCCACGCACCCATAAAGGATGCGACGAAAATTTAAAGCAAATGGCGGACAACCAAGGCATTTCAATCCACGCACCCATAAAGGATGCGACAAGAGGGTTATAACTTAGTAGACTTTGAAATCGAGATTTCAATCCACGCACCCATAAAGGATGCGACTTGAATATAGATATTGAAACCTTTTCCAGTGTGATTTCAATCCACGCACCCATAAAGGATGCGACGAATGGGATTGGGTAAACAATTTGGTTTAAGTGATATTTCAATCCACGCACCCATAAAGGATGCGACATCATTCGTTTTTTTATCATCCTGCTGGTTGTAGGATTTCAATCCACGCACCCATAAAGGATGCGACAAATACTAATGTACCCAAAAAAGTGTCCATTAATATTTCAATCCACGCACCCATAAAGGATGCGACGTGCTTATCCCTAATAGTTTACAAGATAAGCTGAATTTCAATCCACGCACCCATAAAGGATGCGACAAAGGATTGATTAATGTATGGGCGGTGTTAGTTTGATTTCAATCCACGCACCCATAAAGGATGCGACGGATAACCGTTTTCGTCCTTTCCCGATGGCTGTTATTTCAATCCACGCACCCATAAAGGATGCGACTGACCAGGACGAATTAAAACAAATTTATTTAGAAATTTCAATCCACGCACCCATAAAGGATGCGACGATATGGACGGCATGGTTGGGCAAATTATCATGGAATTTCAATCCACGCACCCATAAAGGATGCGACGAATTGGATAAAGGCACGGTCGCCTGTGTGCATATTTCAATCCACGCACCCATAAAGGATGCGACCTCAAGCGCGATGAATGTGTCTGGTTCGCTTTTCGATTTCAATCCACGCACCCATAAAGGATGCGACTTTCATTGTGGTCACGATGCCACTCCCTTTCATATTTCAATCCACGCACCCATAAAGGATGCGACCATTATTGACAATCTCCAAGTAACTAAATGGAGAATTTCAATCCACGCACCCATAAAGGATGCGACTTGTGGGTGGCCCGAATGAAAGTAACCTGCAACATTTCAATCCACGCACCCATAAAGGATGCGACTCTCCAAACACGTGCTCAAAATTATCTTTTGTGATATTTCAATCCACGCACCCATAAAGGATGCGACCTCCTTTTCGCATCCCTGTTTCGATTAACATTTTATTTCAATCCACGCACCCATAAAGGATGCGACTTGCCGTGTACAATGGTTAGTCACCACCTTTCATCATTTCAATCCACGCACCCATAAAGGATGCGACATAATAAGTATGTTGAGGACTATATAAAAAAATGATTTCAATCCACGCACCCATAAAGGATGCGACTCTCACCCCGACGCAGGAAATGAAACTGAACCAATTTCAATCCACGCACCCATAAAGGATGCGACTGGACCCCAAGCATAAGCAAATTCCGGATCGCTATTTCAATCCACGCACCCATAAAGGATGCGACGCAAGGTCCTATGCCTTGGTCGCCGCGTGAAAACATTTCAATCCACGCACCCATAAAGGATGCGACCACACGCACAAATTAAGAAATTTGAGCAACCCGATATTTCAATCCACGCACCCATAAAGGATGCGACGACAGATTGTCTAAAAAAGCTAAAATCAGTAACGATATTTCAATCCACGCACCCATAAAGGATGCGACATGATGGACTGATTAGTGCTTTTAAGAAAATCAATTTCAATCCACGCACCCATAAAGGATGCGACCTGACCTTGATCGTAACCATGCTACTGATCGATAATTTCAATCCACGCACCCATAAAGGATGCGACCGCACCAACCCGTTGCAGATGGTAGCCGGCATGATTTCAATCCACGCACCCATAAAGGATGCGACGAATAAGCGTTATTTTTTATGGATTAAATAGAGAATTTCAATCCACGCACCCATAAAGGATGCGACTGGTACAGATTTAACAAGTGGGTGGGGGAGAAAAATTTCAATCCACGCACCCATAAAGGATGCGACCATAATCGACTTTGCCCGTATAAACCGCTTCATTATTTCAATCCACGCACCCATAAAGGATGCGACCTAAAACAGATCGAAGGCAGACAACAGCAGGATATTTCAATCCACGCACCCATAAAGGATGCGACATTTCCGCTCCGTATTTATCCGATATTTTGAATGATTTCAATCCACGCACCCATAAAGGATGCGACTTTTCCACGGGGATACATCATAGATCATGATTTTATTTCAATCCACGCACCCATAAAGGATGCGACTTTAATGGATTTCCCGTCGTCCTATAGTGATGACATTTCAATCCACGCACCCATAAAGGATGCGACTTCGAAAATACAATTGTTTTACCAGTCCCTGTGGATTTCAATCCACGCACCCATAAAGGATGCGACCTATCGATAACAAAATTTTGAAGGGTATGTTTAGATTTCAATCCACGCACCCATAAAGGATGCGACTTATCAAAGCAGCATTAGAACAATCACGATAAATATTTCAATCCACGCACCCATAAAGGATGCGACGTAGGCACGCTGAAAGATATACAGCCAGAAGATATTTCAATCCACGCACCCATAAAGGATGCGACTACAGACAGTAAAAAACTATTCAACGCGCTTCTGATTTCAATCCACGCACCCATAAAGGATGCGACATATAACTACTGCCATCAGGCTCGACGATCGTAGGAATTTCAATCCACGCACCCATAAAGGATGCGACGCCCACTTCACTAATCAGTTTGACAAGGTGTGTACAATTTCAATCCACGCACCCATAAAGGATGCGACTTAGGGTATCGGAGCATCTGACCAGGCATAAACATTTCAATCCACGCACCCATAAAGGATGCGACGTCTGCCGGAACACCAAAGTTGCCGCCATCCACGATTTCAATCCACGCACCCATAAAGGATGCGACAACACATATACGTCTTTGTTAACCAGCAAATATTATTTCAATCCACGCACCCATAAAGGATGCGACAAGTTGTATTTTTCCCGTTAAACTGATTGCGTTAATTTCAATCCACGCACCCATAAAGGATGCGACGTTATCAACAAAAATAGACCTGGCAATGACATTACATTTCAATCCACGCACCCATAAAGGATGCGACGCACCCAGCGCGCGGCTGATCGTTTGCAGTATTGATTTCAATCCACGCACCCATAAAGGATGCGACCGAAAACCCAGAATTATTGCGAGGTGATGAGTGATATTTCAATCCACGCACCCATAAAGGATGCGACAGTATTGCGTTCTGCTCTAATAAAAGGTCCTCAGAATTTCAATCCACGCACCCATAAAGGATGCGACTAGCATTGCCTTTCTCGATGAGATAATTCAATCAATTTCAATCCACGCACCCATAAAGGATGCGACTGCGATTTTTCATAAAAATATATCAAAAATCGTCTATTCTATTAAAAAAGGTTACCTTTTATAGGAATAGAATATAAATATAAAAGACAAATGGTAAACTAAGGATATTAAATAGAAAAATTCCGGTGCGAATCCCCTTGAAAGTTTATGTGAGCATAATGTTCGCACCAATATTGGAGTTGACCATTTGTTTGAGCAGTACGCTTTAACTATATTATAAGTGATTTGTTTATCGCTTTACAATAGTTTTTGTAAACTTTGACGTAAGGTGAAAAATCAATATTTTTGATAGATTCTAGTTTAAATATATGATACAATAGTCATGCATACATAATTTTCCACTACATACAAAATACCTAAAAAAGAGGTGGCGACGTGGATTATATTGCCCATATCCGTCAAAGTGATGGAAAGGTTCAAACGGTCATGGAGCATTTAACTGAGGTCAAAGAATTAGCTGAACAATATGGCAAAAGGATTGGTATCAAACATCTAGCTGGACTCGCCGGACTATTGCACGATCTTGGTAAATATACAGATGAATTTAAAGAATACATATTAGAAGCAGTAAATAATCCTGATTCACCACCGAAAAGAGGAAGCGTTGATCATTCCACTGCAGGCGGGAAGCTTTTATATGATCTTCTTCACAAAACAAATATTGAACGCCTGAAAGGAATGGTAGCGGAAGTAGTCGGAAATGCGGTTATTTCCCATCATGCCTATCTTCATGATTTCATCACCCCAGAATTAGAATCAAAGTATCTTAATAGGGTACGTGACAAGGATCTTCCAGAATTTCCAAATACAGTTCAGTGTTTCTTTCAAACTATCATAAATAAATCGGATTTTAGTGAGTATGTCGAAAAAGCAAGTAAAGAATTAGAAAGCTTTATTGCAAATGAGCCGCCAGAAGATAGTGAGAAGCAATTAATGTTTTTAACAAAACTCGTGTTTAGTGCTCTAATTGATGCAGATCGAACAAACACAAGACTTTTTGAAGAAGATAAGCAACATGAACTAACCGAGAATCAATCCATATTTCATCAATATTATAATCGGTTACAAGCTAAAATTCATTCATTTAAGAGTCATCCGTCTGCGGAAACCCCGATTAACCGGTTGAGAACCGAGATGTCCGAACAATGTGAAGCGTTTGCATCCAGACCTACTGGTGTATTTACTTTGTCCATTCCTACTGGGGGAGGCAAAACACTGGCCAGTTTGCGCTATGCCCTGAAACACGCATTAATACAAGGCAAAAAAAGAATTATTTATGTTGTCCCATATACTACAATTATTGAGCAAAATGCAGCTGAAGTTAGGGACATTTTACAAGACGATGAAAATATATTAGAGCATCATTCCAATATTATTGAAGATGTTGATGATAATGATGAACTTCAAGATGGTTTTGTAACAAAACAGCAAAAATTAAAGTTAGCGAAGGATAATTGGGATTCACCGATTATTTTCACGACAATGGTACAATTTTTGAATGTGTTTTATGCCAAGGGAAGCAGGAATATCAGACGATTACATAACCTGAGTGAATCGGTAATTATATTTGATGAAGTACAGAAAGTTCCTGTGAAATGTGTTTCTTTATTCAATCAGGCACTTAATTTTCTAAAGTCCTACTGCCAAACGAGTATCGTGCTTTGCACGGCAACCCAACCAGCATTGAATTTTGTGGACCATAAATTAGATATTGATGCCGATGCCGAAATGATTGAGAAACTTGATCATGTTGTTGAGGCATTTAAACGCGTGGAAATTGTGGATGAAGCTACGGATAAAGCGATGGATAGTGAAGAGTTATCTGAATTCGTAACTTCTAAATTAGAAGAAATTCAAAGTGTATTGATCATTTTAAATACGAAAAAGGTTGCGAAGGACTTGTATCAACAATTAGAGGAGATAGGACAAGTCCCAGTTTATCATCTCAGTACTTCCATGTGTGCGGCCCACCGGAATGAAATATTAGAGGAGGTAAAAACACAGTTGGCTGAAGGGAATCAGGTAATTTGTGTTAGTACGCAACTGATTGAAGCCGGTGTTGACATTAGTTTTGATTGTGTTGTTCGTTCTTTAGCGGGACTGGATTCAATTGCTCAGGCAGCAGGAAGATGTAATCGCCACGGGGAAAAGGATCTGCGACAAGTTTATGTGATAGATCATAAGGAAGAAAATCTTTCTAAACTGGAAGAAATAAAAAAGGGGAAAGAAATAACCGGCAAAATCCTGATCGATATGAAAAAGGATCCACGTAAACATGGGGGAAACTTGTTATCAAGACAAGCAATGGAGTTCTACTTTAAAAACTTCTATGCTGATTTGAGCAATGATTTAAATTACAGTATTAAACAATTACGCACTGACATGACCAATCTATTAATGGCGCCCCGTGCTGAAAATGAATATGTACATGCTTATCAAAGCAAAACTGGAAAAGGCCTCCCATTGTTTATTACTGGCAGCTATCAAACGGCGGCTGAACATTTTCAAGTGATTGACAATGTGACTACACCTGTTCTTGTGCCGTATAAGGAAGGTGAAAATATTATAGCTGAACTCAATGGTACTGAGCGGATAGACGACTTGACCAAATTATTACGAAAAGCACAGCACTATTCGGTTAATCTTTATTCTCATGAACTTAGGAAGTTATCTAACGAAAAAGCATTAGAGATACACTTGGAAGGTACAATTTACGAACTAAAAGAAAGCTGGTATAGCGAAAAATACGGGGTCGATTTGGAAGGGGAAGGAGAGTTGCAATTGCTTATAAATTAAACCCTATCTATTGGTGGATAGGGTTCCATATATATTTCTCTTTATTTCAACCCACGCTAAAAAACGACTCAATTTAATTATATAATACTTAAAGTGTTTTTATGATTAATTAAAAGTTATTCAAAGATAAATAAATATGACTTTTAGGAATATGGACAAATTCATGGGTAATACAATTAATTATTGGCGTTATATATAAGCCAGAAAGGAGTGAAAAAGTCATAAATATTAAAGTGAAAGATAATCCTGATAAAGATTTAGAATTAGTTCACGCAAGAATTCTTGAAATGATCGTTTATTATATAACCAGAAAATAACAAAAAAATTTGCCGATCTAAAGAACAGTCCAAATCGTGAACTGTTTTGGACAGTCCCAATTATTTGAAGGGAGGTGATCCCATGCGAAACGGTATCGAATTTGAACTTTATGGCGACTATGCCTTATTTACTGATCCATTAACAAAGATGGGTGGTGAAAAGCTTTCCTATCAAGTACCAACCTATCAAGCTTTAAAAGGAACTGTAGAAAGTATTTACTGGAAACCGACGTTGATTATGATTGTTGACGAGATACGTGTAATGAATGCCATCCAAATGGAATCCAAGGGTATCCGTCCAATAGAGTATGGTGGTGGAAATACGCTTGCCAACTACACATATATCAAAAATCCGAGATATCAGGTTAGAGCTCATTTTGAATTTAATTTAAACCGACCAGATATGGCGTTTGATCGAAACGAGAATAAACATCATAACATCTTGAAACGCTCGTTGAAAGTTGGGGGGAGAAGAGATATTTTCCTCGGGACAAGGGAATGTCAAGGCTATGTTGAATCTTGTGACTTTGGTGAAGGGGAAGGCTTTTACGATAATGATGAAGAGATCTATTTAGGTACAATGGTTCACGGAATTAATTATCCGGATGAGACAGGCAGAGATCAGATGGAAGTTCGCCTTTGGAACCCCGTGATGAAAAATGGTGTAATCCAGTTTCCAAGACCAGAGGAGTGCACGAATGTTAGACCGGTGAAAAAGATGAAATCAAAACACTTTGACCAAACAAATGTGCAATCTATTGATGAATTAACAAGGATATTAGAAGAGGAGGTGAATGAATGAGTTGGCTATATAACTTATATCAAACCTATGAGATGAACTTGGATCGAGTTGGTGAAACAGAAAAGAAGCGTAATGGGAATGAATACACCCTTCTGCCAATATCACATACCACACAAAACGCTCATATTGAAGTAGATATAACAGAAGACGGTGAATTTCATGATGCTAGGGTCCTTGATAAGGTAAGCACGTTGATTCCATGTACGGAAGACTCGGCCAGTCGGGCAGGATCGAAAGTCGCTCCATATCCGTTACACGATAAATTAAGTTATGTTGCAGGTGACTTTGTGGCTTATGGCGGGAAAATAAAAAAAGAAGAGCCATTCCTTTCTTACATAGAGCAGCTAGGGGATTGGGTGAATTCTCCGTACGGGCATAAGAAAGTGAAAAGTATCTATTCGTATTTATGTAAAAGGTGTTTGATTAAAGACTTAGTAGCTAAAAAAGTACTTTATCTTGATGAAGAAGACAATTTAATTGGGAAGTGGAATAAAAAATATGAAACAATTCATGGTGACAAGCCTTCTATTTTTTCAGTAGTGAGTGGTGGCCAAGAAAGTGCATTCATTCGTTTTAATGTGTACTCCTCAGATGAAATTACCAGTAAGGTTTGGAATGACAAAGAGGTATATGATTCTTTTATTCAATATTATAATGGATTGTTACACGATGAAGACCTTTGTTTTGTTACGGGGGATATGCAGCCCAGCACGGAACGACATGCAAACAAAATACGTCATGCCGCAGATAAAGCAAAATTAATATCTGCCAATGACACAAGTGGGTTTACATTTAGAGGACGCTTCAATAAAAGTCACGAAGCAGCGAGTATCAGCTATGAAGTTTCACAAAAAGCACATAATGCACTGAAATGGCTTATCCATCGCCAAGGTAAGATGATTGACGAGCGAGTGTTTCTCGTATGGGGAAATGACGATTTAAATATCGTAGCCCCAGAGGAAGATACATTTGCGATTCATCCAGGGATGGAAACGAAACAAGAAATAAAAACCAACACACTAAATCATTTTGCCAACGAGGTTGCCAAAGCAATCGATGGTTATAAAAATGATTTAGCCCTCCAATCCAATGTAAACATATTGGTGCTAGATTCAGCAACTACTGGGCGGATGGCTGTCCTTTATTACCGTAACATAAATAAGGAAATATACTTAAATCGATTGAAAAAATGGCATTCAACTTGTGTCTGGTTACATCGTTATCGTAAAAATGCTGAAAATAAATTTGTGCAATTTTATGGCGCTCCGGCAACGCAGGATATTGCTTTTGCTGCTTACGGTCCAAGAGTAAATGAAAAAATTGTTAAAGAGCTGATGGCGCGGATACTACCATGCATTATTGATGAACGTAAAATACCACAAGATATTGTGAAAAGTGCTTTTTACCGGGCTTCTAACCCCGTTGCCATGGAAAAATGGGAGTGGGAAAAAACACTCAGTATCGCATGTGCGTTAATAAATAAACGGGAGGGATATGATGTGGCTTTGGATAAAGAGATGAATGATCGAGATTACTTGTTTGGTCGATTGCTAGCAATAGCTGATGTCTTAGAAAGGCGGGCCCTTGATCAAGATGAAACACGAGCTACCAATGCTATACGATATATGAATTCATTTTCCAAACACCCGGCTAGAACTTGGAAAACACTACAAGAGAGTTTGCAGCCTTATCAAGCACGAATGGGGAAAAGCGCGGGATACTTGTCAGCAATGATTGATGATGTGGCTTCAAGATTTGATATTGATGATTTTAATGATAAACCGCTATCTGGAAAATATCTATTAGGTTTTTATAGTCAACGTCACGAATTATATCAAAAAAAGAATAAAGACGAAAAAATAAATAGCGAGGAGCATGCGTAATGACGACATTAGATCATAAGATTGATTTTGCTGTAGTACTATCCGTAACCAATGCGAATCCAAATGGCGATCCCTTGAATGGAAATCGTCCACGACAGAATTATGACGGACATGGGGAAATTTCTGATGTTGCAATTAAACGGAAAATAAGAAATCGCTTACTAGATGCTGGGGAATCTGTTTTCGTTCAATCCAATGATAGAAAGGTAGATAGCTATAAGAGCTTAAAAGAACGTGCAGATGCGAATGATGCTTTGAGTAAAGCAGTAAAGGCAAAAGATAATGAAGCTTTTGCCCAAGCTGCAAGTGATGAATGGATTGATGTCCGTAGTTTTGGACAGGTATTTGCATTTAAAGGTTCAGATGTATCGGTAGGTGTACGTGGCCCGGTTTCTATTCATACTGCTACAAGCATTGATCCAATTGATATCACGAGTATGCAAATCACGAAAAGCGTCAATTCCGTTACAGGCGACAAAAAGGGTTCAGATACGATGGGAATGAAGCATCGTGTTGATTTTGGCCTATATGTGTTTAAAGGGAGTATTAATACACAACTAGCTGAAAAAACGGGCTTTACTAATGAAGATGCCGGTAAAATTAAACAGGCTCTTATCACTTTGTTCGAAAATGATGCATCATCCGCACGCCCGGATGGAAGTATGGAGGTGCATAAGGTGTATTGGTGGGAGCACAAATCAAAGCTTGGACAATACTCATCTGCAAAAGTTCATCGTCTAGTGGATATAAAACCAAAACAAAATGACCCAAAAAGTGTTGCCGATTATACGATTACATTAAATGAATTAGACAATTTGGCGGTCGAGATTATTGATGGACAATAAAGATGAAGATTATTATTTGATGCTATCGGGAATTCAGCATTTTCAATTTTGCCGTCGTCAATGGGCACTTATACACGTTGAGCAACAATGGGAAGAAAATGTGAAAACCGTACAAGGTCAGCACCTGCATGAAAAAGCGGATCAGCCATTTATTAGAGAGAAACGCGGAAGCAAACTTATTGTTCGAGCAATGCCGGTTTTATCCAATGAGTTAAAGATAAGTGGAATATGTGATGTGGTGGAATTTAACAAAGACGCTAACGGTGTTGAAATTAATGGCGAAAGTGGCAAATATACAGCCTATCCTGTTGAATACAAACGAGGAAAACCGAAAAAGGATGATGCTGATATTTTACAATTGACTGCCCAGGCCATCTGTTTAGAAGAAATGTTACTCTGTGAGATTAACACGGGGTACATGTATTACAATGAGATAAAACACAGGATTGAAGTTCCTTTAACAAAGGATAGTAAAGATCGGGTAAGGAATATTGTTAAGGAAATGCATCAGTATTATCAAAAAAGACATACACCAAAAGTAAAAACTGGGCCGTTTTGTAAAAGTTGCTCCCTTCAACATATTTGTTTGCCAAAGTTAATGAATAAACGTACTGTGAAGAGTTATATCGAAGGGAAGATTGTCGAATGAAAAAGCTTCTCAATACGTTGTTTGTTACACAACCAAATGTTTATTTATCATTGGATGGGGATAATATTGTTTTGCTAAAAGAGCAAGAAAAATTAGGAAGATTACCACTTCATAATTTAGAATCGATTGTTACCTTTGGATATACTGGTGCAAGTCCTGCATTAATGGGATATTGTGCAAAGAGAAACATATCATTGATGTTCTTAACTATGAATGGTAGTTTTCTTGGTAGATTCACCGGTGAGAGTAGAGGTAACGTAGTATTAAGAAAGCAACAATATCGAGTTTCGGATGATGAACGTTTATCTGCTTTAATTGCCCGTAATTTTATTGTGGGAAAGGTTTACAACCATAAATGGATGTTGGAAAGAATAACTAGGGATTATCCATTGCGTATTGATGTAGAGAAATTTAAGAATGTTTCACTTCAATTATCCGATATTATCCGTGAGATAAGAGGATGTGAAGATTTAGAAAGTTTAAGGGGATGGGAAGGACAAGCGGCCTTTAGTTACAATAAATTGTTTAATGACATGATATTGCAACAAAAAGACGATTTTTCTTTTACAATGCGTACTAGAAGACCACCGTTGGATAATGTGAATGCGATGCTTTCATTTGCTTATACCCTATTGGCAAATGATATGACCGCAGCTTTGGAAACGGTAGGTCTTGACGCATATGTAGGATTCCTGCATCGCGATCGACCTGGTAGAGCCTCGCTGGCACTGGATGTCATGGAAGAATTACGAGGTGTCTACGCTGATAAGTTTGTGATTTCGTTGATTAATAAAAAGGTAATGAATCAAGCTGACTTCCATAAAAAAGAAAATGGTGCCGTTATTATGGCGGATGAGGCTAGGAAAAAGTTCTTGTCGGCTTGGCAAAATAAAAAACAGGAAAAAATTACTCACCCTTTTCTAGGTGAGAAAGTCACCTGGGGTTTAGTTCCATATGCTCAAGCTTTATTGTTGGCTCGTTTTTTAAGAAATGATTTAGACGAATATCCGCCGTTTCTATGGAAGTAGGTGAAATAGGTGCTAATACTAATTACGTATGATGTGAGTACCACTAGTAGTGGAGGTACAAAACGATTACGAAAGGTTGCAAAGGTTTGTCAGAACTTTGGACAACGCGTACAAAACTCGGTGTTTGAATGTGTTGTGGATTCAACACAATTTGCAACTTTAAAAATTGAACTTGCGGGAATAATTGATGAAGGGAAAGATAGTTTGCGGTTTTATCGGCTCGGAGATAATTATAAAACAAAAGTCGAACATTTAGGGGTTAAAGAATCACTTAATTTGGAAGACCCTTTAATTTTTTAGTGCGAACTATAAGCGCACATAAAAACTCCACTTGATTCGCACCAGATTAGAACTGTTTTAAGTGAGATTTGTAGAAAATGAATGCGTTTTTTTTATCATTATTGCTTGATTTAGTTGTTTTTAAGTGAAGTTTACCTTGTTTAAAGTATTTTTTAGCGAGAAATCGCAGTCGCATCCTTTATGGGTGCGTGGATTGAAATATTTTTGCCGCACGTAACATTTAAGCACCTCCCGTCGCATCCTTTATGGGTGCGTGGATTGAAATAGCGCTAATCCCAAAAGCATTATAAAGCGCTGCTAGTCGCATCCTTTATGGGTGCGTGGATTGAAATTTGATCTGTTTCTTCACCCGTTTCAAGCGTATGAGCGTCGCATCCTTTATGGGTGCGTGGATTGAAATTAATGGAATCTGCTGCATGGAACGATCGGTTTTCAGTCGCATCCTTTATGGGTGCGTGGATTGAAATATGAAAAGGATGCAGGGTAATGAGCAGCATTGTCGTCGCATCCTTTATGGGTGCGTGGATTGAAATAGGAAAAGATAGATCCGGGATCCAAAGGAATAGGGTCGCATCCTTTATGGGTGCGTGGATTGAAATAACTTTTTTAAAACACTTGCTTGGGTTGAGTGGTGTCGCATCCTTTATGGGTGCGTGGATTGAAATATGAGTAGTTCACCTCACCCAGAGTAACAAGCTGAAGTCGCATCCTTTATGGGTGCGTGGATTGAAATTTGGAAGTACCAAGGCCGCGTTAATCAATAGTGGCGTCGCATCCTTTATGGGTGCGTGGATTGAAATTTGTGCTTGGTAGTAAAGATCTTCTTCCTCATTAATGTCGCATCCTTTATGGGTGCGTGGATTGAAATCACGAAACTATTGAGTAATTGTTGGCCAGCTTTTGTCGCATCCTTTATGGGTGCGTGGATTGAAATGCTAGTTTTGTGGTAAAATTGCTATCTACCGTAACGTCGCATCCTTTATGGGTGCGTGGATTGAAATAACTAAGTCAATCAATGCATCGGGGTCCCTTGCGTCGCATCCTTTATGGGTGCGTGGATTGAAATTATTTTGATTGTCAATGTTCAAGCCATTTTTCTTGTCGCATCCTTTATGGGTGCGTGGATTGAAATACCTCCTATTAATATAGGAATATCTTACCACGAGTCGCATCCTTTATGGGTGCGTGGATTGAAATAAATTTAGATGATATGACAGTTTATCTTTACCTTGTCGCATCCTTTATGGGTGCGTGGATTGAAATATTTTCAGCAATCAAATGAGCCGGATGACATAACTCGTCGCATCCTTTATGGGTGCGTGGATTGAAATCCAATTAGGCTTACCAATATTGGTATCAATCAGGAGTCGCATCCTTTATGGGTGCGTGGATTGAAATACTAATTTGTAATAGTACAAGCAAGTATCTAAGTCGCATCCTTTATGGGTGCGTGGATTGAAATTAGAACGATCACAGAAATTAAATCCTATGATGAGTCGCATCCTTTATGGGTGCGTGGATTGAAATTCGCATCATCGTTTGGACACTGCCAACCACAACGTCGCATCCTTTATGGGTGCGTGGATTGAAATATTACCGGCAATTTCATCATCCCAACCTAATTCCCGTCGCATCCTTTATGGGTGCGTGGATTGAAATTCCGATGCTTCGAATAATGTTTCAAGGTATATAGGTCGCATCCTTTATGGGTGCGTGGATTGAAATTTACTGGTTTTTGATTAGTTTTTACCTGGTCCAGTCGCATCCTTTATGGGTGCGTGGATTGAAATGGATCTCCATGTGTGGGGCTTGGCCATGTAATAGGTCGCATCCTTTATGGGTGCGTGGATTGAAATTATCGATCCGCAGCATGGCAACGCGTAAGGTTAAGTCGCATCCTTTATGGGTGCGTGGATTGAAATGGAGAAGGAATGAAATAATATATGCCACAGTAGGTCGCATCCTTTATGGGTGCGTGGATTGAAATAAAAGATCATCTCCTTTGTATTTACTATACAATAAAAGTCGCATCCTTTATGGGTGCGTGGATTGAAATTAACCCATGAGTGTTAAAGAAATATAGTCGATTGTGTCGCATCCTTTATGGGTGCGTGGATTGAAATCATATCGTCGATTCTATCGTTTAATAAATAAAGCACGTCGCATCCTTTATGGGTGCGTGGATTGAAATTCCGAGTTAAACAATCATACTCAATACGATTGAGTCGCATCCTTTATGGGTGCGTGGATTGAAATATCTTTTTATCTGGAGTATGTTTCCCAAGGTGGGCCGTCGCATCCTTTATGGGTGCGTGGATTGAAATCATAAGGCATCCGGCATTTGCTGGGTGTCTTTATGTCGCATCCTTTATGGGTGCGTGGATTGAAATTCTCATGACCGACGGAGGAGGGACAGACAGATTTAGTCGCATCCTTTATGGGTGCGTGGATTGAAATATCAAAAAGAATGGCCATTGAATCAGTCATAGGCGTCGCATCCTTTATGGGTGCGTGGATTGAAATCACGTCCTCCATAATTCTCATATCTGTTATGTGAGTCGCATCCTTTATGGGTGCGTGGATTGAAATTCTTTACATAAGAACAAGAATAGGACAACAACTGTTGTCGCATCCTTTATGGGTGCGTGGATTGAAATTATCATGGGTCCAAACGTCAATTTGTAATAAAAGTCGCATCCTTTATGGGTGCGTGGATTGAAATTATCAATACGAGGATAAGATCATATTCAGGCCTGAGTCGCATCCTTTATGGGTGCGTGGATTGAAATAGCTAAACCTTTTACGGTAATGGATTCATCAATGTCGCATCCTTTATGGGTGCGTGGATTGAAATTGCCTTTACGGTATTTGCTGATTTTAAATTTAATGTCGCATCCTTTATGGGTGCGTGGATTGAAATGATTTTCTTAAAAGCACTAATCAGTCCATCATCGTCGCATCCTTTATGGGTGCGTGGATTGAAATAATACGTCCTTTTGGCTTTATATCGTATTCATCGTCGCATCCTTTATGGGTGCGTGGATTGAAATAATGTAACTTTAGGTGTAACTTTGGTTGTAACCTGTCGCATCCTTTATGGGTGCGTGGATTGAAATTTAAGCCTGCCTCGTGCGTATCCTCAGCTATGACGTCGCATCCTTTATGGGTGCGTGGATTGAAATACATTAACCGAATGCAAGATGCTGGCTCAGGTATTGTCGCATCCTTTATGGGTGCGTGGATTGAAATTAAATCTCTTAACTCTTTTAATTTTTTCTCGAACAGTCGCATCCTTTATGGGTGCGTGGATTGAAATAAAATTTAGGTGCTGTCACGGAGTTTGTTTTCAGCGTCGCATCCTTTATGGGTGCGTGGATTGAAATGTCTACTTGTATTTGTTTCTTTTGCCACTCCTTCGTCGCATCCTTTATGGGTGCGTGGATTGAAATCGGACGGAGACATTGAAATTGATCAGTAAATTGAAGTCGCATCCTTTATGGGTGCGTGGATTGAAATCGTATGAAGCAGGCGAAACATGGATTGAGTCAGGTCGCATCCTTTATGGGTGCGTGGATTGAAATCTATATACAGGGGTGACACCTTTAACACCTGTTTTGGTCGCATCCTTTATGGGTGCGTGGATTGAAATGATGAAAGGTGGTGACTAACCATTGTACACGGCAAGTCGCATCCTTTATGGGTGCGTGGATTGAAATTGCTGATATTCTCTTAATTCCATGGCTACCTCCTGTCGCATCCTTTATGGGTGCGTGGATTGAAATTTGCAGCAATTCGTCTTTAAGGAATAACGGCTCACCGTCGCATCCTTTATGGGTGCGTGGATTGAAATTCTTTCTCGTAATGTTCAATGGCATAAGATAGACCGTCGCATCCTTTATGGGTGCGTGGATTGAAATCTAATCCTCCGGAAAACACATCAACAATTTCAGGTCGCATCCTTTATGGGTGCGTGGATTGAAATCTACCTCCTGTAACGTAACCTCGCACGTACGCGTAGTCGCATCCTTTATGGGTGCGTGGATTGAAATGTCAATGTTGGTGATTTGACCGTTTACTACCTGGAGTCGCATCCTTTATGGGTGCGTGGATTGAAATATAATCAAATGTATCCCCATCAAAAATGACGTTAGGTCGCATCCTTTATGGGTGCGTGGATTGAAATATCTGCATCCTGTAGCGTGACATCTTTCCATGTCGTCGCATCCTTTATGGGTGCGTGGATTGAAATAAAACAAAAAGTCCGACGATCACGAAAGAATAAGTCGCATCCTTTATGGGTGCGTGGATTGAAATTCTAATAGCTTAAGTTTCATATCGTGGTAAGTGCGTCGCATCCTTTATGGGTGCGTGGATTGAAATAACGATGCAATATGAAGTAATGTTTGCGTGATATGTCGCATCCTTTATGGGTGCGTGGATTGAAATTTGCTTGCTTTCTTACCATCCGTAAAGAAAGTAATGTCGCATCCTTTATGGGTGCGTGGATTGAAATAGTACTCCGTCCGCTTAACACCTCTGCCAATTTTAGTCGCATCCTTTATGGGTGCGTGGATTGAAATCCGCAGATTAATGCGCCGAATTATGACGTGAAGAGTCGCATCCTTTATGGGTGCGTGGATTGAAATATCATCATTTAGTTTTTTGCCGCGAATGGCTTTGAAGTCGCATCCTTTATGGGTGCGTGGATTGAAATATCGATACTCATACCGCCGATCTCCCACATGGTTGTCGCATCCTTTATGGGTGCGTGGATTGAAATCGAAAAAGGAAGAACCAGAACCGAAAACGGAAGCGTCGCATCCTTTATGGGTGCGTGGATTGAAATCTCAATAATCTTTAGCAAGCTATGCCACCTCCTCAGTCGCATCCTTTATGGGTGCGTGGATTGAAATAATCATGTCATAGCACTTCTGTAGTATTTTTAAGTCGCATCCTTTATGGGTGCGTGGATTGAAATAGTCTAGACTGGTGGGCAGAAAAAACCGGCTATGGTCGCATCCTTTATGGGTGCGTGGATTGAAATCTTTCCAATAACCTCGGTAAGCGCCACCAGCGGCGTCGCATCCTTTATGGGTGCGTGGATTGAAATATTATGTCTGACCTCAAAGAATGGTGGGATGACACGTCGCATCCTTTATGGGTGCGTGGATTGAAATAATTTAAGAGCGCCCTTGTCAGAGACCAACTGGTAGTCGCATCCTTTATGGGTGCGTGGATTGAAATTCCATTCCTACGGCTATTACGGTCACTCTGGGTGGTCGCATCCTTTATGGGTGCGTGGATTGAAATTTTTTATGTTTTTATTGTTTACATTGTAAATAATGTCGCATCCTTTATGGGTGCGTGGATTGAAATGTCTCGTCGTCGTCGTAACGTGGTTTGACATCAAGTCGCATCCTTTATGGGTGCGTGGATTGAAATGTAACGGTCCATCTGTACCTTTCCAGTAACCCTTGTCGCATCCTTTATGGGTGCGTGGATTGAAATCAAGAACCCAAGGACACTGTCCGACTGAACAAAGTCGCATCCTTTATGGGTGCGTGGATTGAAATCATTCGTCAATCAATCCTTTCATATTTGATGACCGTCGCATCCTTTATGGGTGCGTGGATTGAAATAAGTATATTTGTTGGTTTTTGGTGACTGTGTTTGTCGCATCCTTTATGGGTGCGTGGATTGAAATTTGGAACTTATTGAAGCATTAAACGGATCACCGGTGTCGCATCCTTTATGGGTGCGTGGATTGAAATCTTTCCAATAACCTCGGTAAGCGCCACCAGCGGCGTCGCATCCTTTATGGGTGCGTGGATTGAAATTTCTAATACGTCTACGATTAGAGGGTGGCGCCCTGTCGCATCCTTTATGGGTGCGTGGATTGAAATAAATATTATAATAAGTATGTAAGGGGATCTACCAGTCGCATCCTTTATGGGTGCGTGGATTGAAATATGACGGATAACGTGAACCATCCACCTCACTATCAGTCGCATCCTTTATGGGTGCGTGGATTGAAATACAGACTGCAGCCTCCATCGCCTGGTATTTCTTAGTCGCATCCTTTATGGGTGCGTGGATTGAAATTAATATGGTAAGTCCTGCATTTACTCTTGCTGCTTTGTCGCATCCTTTATGGGTGCGTGGATTGAAATTTAATTATTTTCGTTTTCACAGCAATACCTCCTTAGTCGCATCCTTTATGGGTGCGTGGATTGAAATCCTTATGCAGAAGTCAAACGGGGTTGTCTACCAAAGTCGCATCCTTTATGGGTGCGTGGATTGAAATAACCATGAAGGCAACCCCATCAAATAATTTGTAAGTCGCATCCTTTATGGGTGCGTGGATTGAAATAACTCTTTGCGCCCGTCCTCATACTCCATCAATGTCGCATCCTTTATGGGTGCGTGGATTGAAATAAAGAAGGGAGTTATGAACAATGAGAAATCCTTGTCGCATCCTTTATGGGTGCGTGGATTGAAATACATCATGTTTGCACCCACAACTTTTATAGTGACCGTCGCATCCTTTATGGGTGCGTGGATTGAAATAAGGATGCAGACAACCCCTTTTTCAAGAGTAAAGTCGCATCCTTTATGGGTGCGTGGATTGAAATTCCGCATGCTCACTGCAATTTATGGGCGCATGGGACGTCGCATCCTTTATGGGTGCGTGGATTGAAATACCAGCAAATCTACAAGCGCTCACAAAGCTTTCCGTCGCATCCTTTATGGGTGCGTGGATTGAAATGCAATTGCTGTGGCTACTGCTGCAACTTGTATGTCGCATCCTTTATGGGTGCGTGGATTGAAATGGTGGGTGCACAGCAGTTGAAAGTATTGGTAGCTGTCGCATCCTTTATGGGTGCGTGGATTGAAATCACAAGCTAACAACTTTATAACCGTTGTTTTTGGTGTCGCATCCTTTATGGGTGCGTGTATTAAAATTTTGGCAAGTGTTACTGTGTCGCCCGAATATTTGGTCGCAATTCTTTATAGAGGGGTAAGTAAGATTAATGAAGGAAACGTGGATAAATGAAAAGAATAGTCGCATTAGGTATATGGATTAACAAACAAAACCAAACCAAAAATTCACCAAATCGTTGCACCTACCCACCCCATCTCCATAGACTATATTGTCAGGATTTATAATCAACGTTATTATTCCAGTTCCATAATATATGTAAAGGAACAAAAAACGGATATTAGCGTGGCACCAAGCACGGAGGTGAAATAATGGCTGTAGTGAAGGCTACTGAAAAAGATATTGACCTTTTAGCTAGATTGCTTCGGGCGGAAGCGGAAGGGGAAGGACAACTCGGTATGCTGCTTGTTGGCAATGTTGGAATTAACAGAGTAAGGGCAGATTGCTCTGATTTTACAGACATACGAAATATCTCGCAAATGGTATACCAGCCCCATGCGTTTGAAGCGACGATCCACGGGTACTTTTATCAAAGAGCGCGAGGGGTTGACAAAAGGTTAGCACGCAGAGCTATAGATGGGTACAGACATTGGCCAGCAAAGTATAGTCTGTGGTACTTTAGGCCAGAAGGTGACTGTCCTGCCACCTGGTATGACCAGCCATTAGTCGGGCGGTATAAGCTTCACTGTTTTTACGAGCCAACAGGGGAAACCTGTGATGCGGTTTACCATACGTTTTAACCAATTGAAGTAACATAGATTCGTGTTACACCAAAGAAACACAGAAGGCACTTTTTAAACTTGAAAAAGTGCCTTCTGTGTTGTTATTTATCATATAGCTCCATTTCTTTCTTCAACTTGTTGCCTTTTCGAAGGTACGATACAAAAAAAGGAATAATAATGATGACGATGAGCCAATTTAGCAAAGATACATAACGATTAAGTGTGGATAAAGGTAAATTGCCCAGTGCAATCAATAAATTCACCCCTCCTGCTGCTCCCATTAAACCAGCTATACGATGATAATGTTTGATCCGGGAGGCATTATCTGAATAAATTTCAAATGGCCCTTCGGCGGTTTTTTTACGGAAATATACCCAGCGTATATAGGAATCAACAAATTCGACGTTATTTTCTTCCATAAACGATATATATGTTTGACTTTCCAGATGGGAAGGTGGGTATTTTAGCAATTGAATACGGTACTGGTATTCGCCTGGTTTTCCTGTTTCAAAAGTATACGTGAAAAATGAATAATGAACGAGATGGAGTCCCTTATCTGCCATATCATTTAGCCACTTTTCTTCTTTTTCATAATCGGTAAATAATTTACGTTTCTTAACGGTCATTGTTTTCACCTCGAATGATTTGGTTGCCATTGTCGACAAGTTCTTGCAATCTGGAAAATTCGTGCAGCACGATTGACTTTCCAGCTTCTGTTATGAGATATTCCTTTTTTCGTTTCTTTATGTGCTGATCCACTAGTTGAATCCAGCCTTTCTCCACCATTGTCTTAATCGCCCCATAAAGGGTTCCAGGACCTAAATCGACGCGACCATTACTGATTCTTTGGATATACTGCATGATTCCATAGCCATGCATGGGGGTGTGTAATGCTAAGAGGATGTAATAAACAGCTTCCGTTAATGGAATATGCGCATCATTTTCTGGCAAAATAATTCCTCCTGCTCAACTGTTATCGACTATCGATATATCGTCGAACGATGTATCGTGAGTTTATTATATCGGCTGCCGATAGTAAAGTCAACTTTTTTCGGAAAAGCAGAGGTAATCAACTGCCTTATGTAGAAATATACATATGACTGGACCATTTAAACGTACGATAGGTATATTCGCTAGAGCTACAACGAATAGTGAGTGGCCATTCATTCATTTTTGTTTACCAGGTTCAGAAAAAAATTTGTTGAAAGGGGTAATATGCATGTCCAATTTCGGTAATGATGTTCAATTCAGCGTATATTCAACGATGTCAGACCCAGATCCCAATCGGCTTCCGGTTGTTTATGAAGAATGGGAGGAGAAAGCGCGGGAGGTATTAGACGATGGACCGTTTTATTATGTGGCAGGAGGAGCAGGCGGAGAGCGAACGATGCAAGCCAATCTCCAAGCCTTTGACCGTTGGCAGCTGGTACCGAGAATGCTGCGAAATGTGGACGAGCGTGATTTGACGGTCGACTTATTCGGGGATACCTATCCGTTCCCGGTGTTGCATGCTCCGATTGGTGTACAATCAATCATTCATAAGGATGGCGATCTTGGTTCGGCACGCGCATGTAAAGAACTGGGTGTTCCGTTTATTGCTAGTTCTGCGTCTACAGTACCAATGGAGAACATTGCACAGGAAATGGGCGATGCCAAGCGTTGGTTCCAGTTGTATTGGAGCAGGGATCCGGATATTACGGCGAGCTTCTTGCAACGTGCCGAAGCTTCCGGCTACTCAGCTATTGTAGTGACGTTGGACACGCCAATGATGGCTTGGCGCGAACATGATCTGAAAAATGTATATTTACCGTTTTTGATGGGGGAAGGTGTCGGCAATTATTTAACGGATCCGGCTTTTTGTGCGAAACTCGATAAATCGCCACAAGAGGATCAGCTGGCAGCGATTATGCATTGGACGCAAGTGTTTGGCAATACAGGTGTAACATGGGACAATATAGCTTTTTTACGGAAACATACCAAACTGCCAATTCTTTTAAAAGGAATCCTTCACCCGGATGATGCCAAACTTGCCTTGGAACATGGAGTAGATGGGATTATTGTTTCCAACCATGGTGGTCGTCAAGTCGATGGCGCGGCTGCAGCGTTAGATATGCTGCCGAAAATTTGCGCGGTAATTGAGGATAGAATTCCTGTTCTGATGGATAGCGGGATACGGCGGGGCTCAGACGTGATGAAGGCACTGGCACTTGGCGCAAAAGCCGTGTTCGTTGGCAGACCATGTATGTATGGACTGGCAGCAGCAGGTGAAAAAGGAGTCAAAGAAGTCCTTCGTAATTTAATTGCTGACTTGGATATAACCATGGCCCTGTCTGGACAGCACTCTGCCCGCCAATTGGATAGAAGTCTTCTATTAGAAACAAAATAGGAATCAGTTTTAACACAAGCAACGGCTTCAAGCTCCATCGAATGATACGTATAGGCTCCAACAAGCTTTATATGGAAGGGGTAGGTTTATCCAGATAAATGGGTGGAAAGTAGTATCGATTTAACAGGGACGGTATTTAGAAAAGGAGGAAATCGTGATGGATTACGATGTCATCGTGGTAGGTGCAGGACTTGCAGGACTAACAGCGACTGCAGAAATTGCCGATGCTGGTAAAAAAGTATTATTGCTGGATCAGGAACCTGAAAGCTCGCTCGGTGGTCAGGCATGGTGGTCGTTTGGCGGATTATTTCTAGTAGATTCACCGGAACAACGACGGATGGGTATCAGAGATTCAAAAGATTTGGCGTGGCAGGATTGGCTTGGTACGGCTGGTTTTGACAGAGAAACGGATGAAGACTATTGGGGACGGAAATGGGCAGAAGCCTACGTGGACTTTGCCGCTGGTGAAAAACGTGATTGGCTACATCAAATGGGCGTACGGATTTTTCCAGTGGTCGGCTGGGCAGAACGTGGCGGTTATCTTGCGGAAGGCCATGGTAATTCAGTGCCGCGCTTTCACATTGTGTGGGGGACTGGTCCTGGGATCGTTGCTCCGTTTGAGCACCGGGTACAAGAGCATATTCAAAGTGGGATCGTAACCTATAAGCCGCGCCATTGTGTGGATGAGTTGATCACAAAAAATGGTGCAGTGATCGGTGTGAAGGGTTCGGTATTGGTTGAAAGCAATGTTGCCAGGGGGGAGAAAAGTTCACGCGACGTTATCGATGAATTCACCTATCATGCAGACGCGATCCTCGTTTCAAGCGGTGGTATTGGCGCGAATTTCGACATGATTCGCGAAAATTGGCCAAGTCGTCTTGGATCTGTCCCAAAGCAAATGATTTCCGGTGTTCCTGCCCATGTTGACGGTCGAATGCTGGAAATTACCGAAAAAGCAGGCGGGCGAATTGTTAATCGTGATCGCATGTGGCATTACACGGAAGGGATTAAAAACTGGAATCCGATTTGGCCATACCATGGGATTCGCATTCTACCCGGACCTTCATCCATTTGGCTTGATGCAGAAGGGAACCGTTTTCCAGCGCCTAACTTTCCTGGTTTTGATACATTGGGAACACTGGAAGCGATTCAAAAAACCGGTTATGATTATTCATGGTTTATCCTTACCCAGAAAATTATTGAAAAGGAATTCGCACTCTCTGGCTCGGAGCAAAATCCGGATTTGACGGGCAAAAGCATCAAACAAGTTTTAGGCAGGGCATTGCCTGGCGCACCTGGACCAGTACAGGCGTTCGTGGATAAAGGGGAAGACTTTATTGTTGCAGATAACATGGATAACCTTGTGATCGGCATGAACAAGTTGATCGGGGAAAAACGCTTAAAGGTGACGCATGTGGAACAGCAAATCCAGGCAAGAGACAGGGAGCTGGACAACACGTTTTCAAAGGATCTGCAAGTGACTGCATTGCGCGGAGCCCGTAACTATTTGGGAGATAAATTAATTCGTACTGCTTCCCCACATAAAATCCTTGACCCCAAAAATGGACCATTGATTGCTGTTCGCTTACATATTTTAAGCCGAAAAACATTAGGAGGATTGCAAACCGATTTATCGGGACGCGTTCTAAATAACACGGGAGATGTTGTACCAGGTCTTTATGCGGCTGGGGAGGTTTCCGGTTTCGGTGGCGGCGGCGTGCATGGATACCGTTCATTGGAAGGCTCATTCCTTGGCGGCTGCCTGTTTACTGGACGGCAGACAGGACGCGCGATAACGAAGGACATACGTTAACCTTTTGTTTATCCAGAGAACATTCATAAAATCTATAGAATGTGGGATGATAATACGTAATTCACTTATTTCATGGAGGAGATTATGATCGGACGTCTCATTCGTACGTTAATCAAATTTGGACCTGTTATTTATCCTATTATTCGCAAATTTGTTGCCAAGCGTAAGCACAAAAATGAGTATCGAGGCTAAACTGATTATCTAAAGTCGGTTTAGCTTTTCTTTTTCAACAGACGTTTTGTTGGAAAACACATTTCATTGGAACTAATCTGTCATCGTTCGTATGTATTGTGTATAATGAATAATAGAAGTTTAACGGTCTGCAAGGTGTAATAAAATGCTGCGCCAAAAAGCGTCAAGGAGGTGTGGGGGATTGAAGCGGATACCTGAGATGATTGTCGGAATCGTTGCTATTTCAATTGATGGATTAATTTGGATTGCTGGCACAATTATGATGACGATTATATCTAGTAATCCGACTTTCATAGATGAGATTGGTATCCCATTTTTTGATGACATCGGTAAGGCTCTATACATGTTTATCCAATTGTTTTGGATACCGATCATTAGCTGTTTGATTTCTTTCATACTTGGACTGATTGGGGTCTTTAATGTATATAAACGGCCAACTTTAGCTGGGTCATTCTTTATTGCAGCAACGGTTATCAGCAGCTGGTTGTTGTTTACTGTTGGAGCGTTTCAATGTCTAATTTATCTAGTGGCAGGGGTCTTGTGTTTTGTACGTAAACCCGAGTCAATTTCGTTTGTTGAGAAAAAAATTGATTGATAAGTATAAAACAGTAATTGATTTGTTTCGTACGAGAAATAAAGAATAAAAAGGGGGTTGCATATGAATTATAATGGTAATAGCGGATTGGCATTCATTGGCTGTGTTGTCCTTGGGTCGGGAATTGGCATGCTATTTGATAACCCAGGCGCTGGGGGAACGATTGGCGTTGGAGCGGGTTTCTTGGCAATGGCCTGGTTGAGACGTGGTAGTAAATAAAGTGAAACTTCATTCAGTGGGGGTTTTACTGCCCGTTAAGGCGGGATAAAGCTCATGCTGGAATAGAGATGATTAAAATCCGCCGTCCAAAATGGATAAAATAGCAGAAATTAATTCTATTTTTCATGTAACTAGTTTATCATGATATATATGCTGTAAGTAGAAGGAAGGTACCCATGTCAGAGGAAAATATTACAAGGCTCCATATATATGATAAAGAACTTATATTAATCGGGACGGCCCATGTTTCCAAAAACAGTGCCGAGCAGGTCAAGGAAGTGATTGAAGCAGAAAGTCCGGATTCCGTTTGTATTGAATTGGATGAGCAGCGTTACCAATCCATTGTCGAGGGAAATAAATGGCAGGATACGGATATTTTTAAGGTAATTAAAGATAAGAAAGCAACATTACTCCTGATGAATCTTGCCATTTCTTCCTTTCAACGACGGATGGCTAAGTCATTTGGAATTAACCCTGGTCAAGAAATGATTCAGGGAATACATTCAGCCGAAGAGGTTGATGCCAAGTTGGTATTAGCTGATCGAAATATCCAAACCACCTTTTCCCGCATTTGGGGAAACATCGGACTAAAAGGAAAAGCAACACTTCTCATGCAAATTGTTGGCAGTATTTTTAGTAAGGAAAGCATCAGTGAAGAAGAATTGGAAAAGATGAAAACGCAGGATACGATTAACTCCATTTTAAATGATTTTACCGATAGTTTTCCACGGCTAAAGACGCCATTAATTGATGAACGAGACCAATATTTGGCCCAGAAAATAAAAGACGCCCCGGGAAACAAGGTTATTGCGGTCCTTGGGGCTGCCCATGTTCCGGGAATTACAAAGGAAATACATAAAGACCATGATTTGCACAAATTATCGGAACGTCCGCCAAAGTCCAAGGTCCCGAAGATCATTGGCTGGTCAATACCGATTTTAATTATCGCACTAATCGTCTATACTTTCTTAGCGAACCCTGCAGCCGGGTGGCAGCAGACGATTAGTTGGATTTTGTGGAATGGTTCATTGTCTGCACTTGGGGTCATTGTTGCGTTGGGACATCCGCTCACCGTTATTACCGCCTTTATCGCAGCACCAATTACATCGCTGAATCCATTGATCGCTGCAGGTTGGTTTGCGGGGATTGTACAGGCACTTATTCGACGACCGCATGTGCGGGATTTTGAAACGTTATCCGAGGATGTATTCAGTTTTAAAGGTTTTTGGCATAATAAAGTAACGCGTATTTTATTGATTGTGGTATTAGCGAACCTCGGCAGCTCGCTTGGAACATTTATCGGTGGCGCGGATGTTATTCGCCTGTTTTTTCAGAACCTTTAGCTAATCAAGCCTGCTAATGCAGGGAAACCATTTTGGAGGAATTTCATGGATCCGATAGCTACTCAAATGTATGAGATCGTTGAAAGAGTCGTCACCGGCCTTGAAAAAAAGGAATATAAACGTGTGGAAAGCATGCATTTGTATCAGGATCGGATTGTCACGGCAAAATATGATTTTCCCTTACATGAGATACTGGATATATCTTACAGAAAAATGGGGGATCAGGGCGGATTGTTATATTTACATACCAACAGCGGGTTGTATAGCTATCTGGTGGCATCCTCACCGATGGAATTCATTCGTGTTTATAGGGGATATGGATAATGTTGAATAAAAAAACGCCAATTTGTTATTGAACAATCGGGTCCCTAATAGAAAAATGTGTGGTGTTAAAACGATTGCAAATTATATTGTTCGTTTAAAGTGTGCAAGATGATTAAATACCATGAATGTTTTGTATCCCATTTTAAGATCTTTTTCACACGTCATTAATATGTTGGGATATTGGTGGCGTTTATGATGTCCGAAAAGAATGATAAAAAATAACCCCTCATATCAGGCGTAAGGGGTTATTTATCCAATCTGCGCTGCCCCTCTTGATGGGGTTCGGTCTATTATGCCGTAGACGCCCTTACGTCTATGGTTTTTACTATTATATGAACTTTCAATTTCCAGTATACCCGATTTTTTCTGAAATGAAGAGAAACATGAATGTTTATTGGGGGTTTTAGGAATAAGGATTGGAAAATCAAATAACTTAATTATCAATTTTCAAAAGAAGACATGAGCGTTCTGTTTAATGATAACAGAACGCTTATGTTTATTCTGGGTATCCATTATTTTAGTTCGTCAGCAGTTATTTTCCAAATAGCTTTACCAGACTGAAATGGGTCACTGAAATGCAGTTCATACGCATCTGATTTCGGAACATCAAATGGTATTTCACCACGCAGTTTGTTACCAGCAGGAACGGAACCGTCGAATTGTCCCTTTGCTCCCTCTGTTAAAATGGTTGTGGAGTAATTATATCCCTCATCATCGTACAACTCAACATTCATCATTGAACTCATCGTGACTTCTTCATCCGTATTATTTTCGGCAGTTAAGTTAACCACAATGAATTGCTCGTTTTCTGGTTCATCAAATTCTCCGCCAGGCTCGATTCGTGCTTCATTTAATGTAATGTCGACACCGTCAAATGTTACTGTTTCTCCCACTTTTAGATTCTCTGTTTCTTTGTCTTTGCTCTTTTCTTCTTTTCCCTTATCTTTATCCTCCGAGGCTTTGGAATCATCGGTTTTGCCATCTGCTTTCTCGATTGCGCTTTCACCACATGCAGCTAAAAGGATGCTTAGGGATAAGATTAAAAATAATGCCATAAACGTAAATTTCTTCATGTGTTGTTCCTCCTTTGATTTTGATAAGTTAACAATATCAGAAAGGGTGTGCAAGAAAATGTAGAGGATTGATGCGATGGAAATTTGCTATAATAAAGGAATTTATTATCATGATATCGAAATGAAGGGAACATATGAAGGAAGGTGTTTGTTATGTTAAAAAAACCAGAACGTTTGCGACATGGGGACAAAGTGGCTACGGTTAGTCCGTCATGGGGAGGAGCTGGTGAGCCGGAGTTGCAATGGCGATACGAACAAGGTGTAAAAAGGCTGGAAGAGGTTTTCGGCTTACAGGTTGTTTCCATGAAAAACAGTTTAATGGGCGGCGATTATCTTTACGCGCACCCTGAAGCAAGGGCTGCGGACTTAATGGAGGCATTCCAAGATAACACCATCAAAGGAATTATTGCAAACATTGGTGGGGAAGAAAGCATTCGCTTGTTACCATATATCGATTTTAAGGTAATCCGGGAGAATCCGAAAATTTTTATGGGATATTCCGATGTGACGATTTCGCATTTGTTTTGCCATAAGGCGGGAGTTTCATCGTTTTATGGACCAGCGATATTAACTGATTTTGCTGAGAACGTGAAAATGGACGATTATACGGTTGAAATGGTACAGCGGATACTTTTTTCCAATGACTCGATTGGAAATATCCAACCAGCAAAGCAATGGACCAGTGAGCGTTTGGAATGGCTGGAGGAAAATAAGCATCAACAACGAATAATGCAGCAAAATACGGGATATGAAGTTCTGCAAGGGGTCGGCCGTGTACATGGAAGGCTAATTGGTGGCTGTATAGAGGTATTGGAATTTGCAAAAGGAACCATTCTTTGGCCGGATCAACGGTATTGGCAAGATAGTATCTTGTTCTTTGAAACGTCCGAGGAAAAGCCCGGCCCAGATATGCTAAGGAAGTGGCTGCGGAACTATGCTGCACAAGGTATTCTGCAACAGGCGCAGGGAATTATTTTTGGTAAGCCGAAAGATGAGCAGTTTTACGAAGCGTATAAGGAAGAAATTCTAATGGTTATGCAGGAATATCAATTGGAGGATTTACCTATTCTTTACAATTTAAATTTTGGGCATACCGAGCCAAAGTTTATTTTGCCATATGGTGCGATGGCGGAGATCGATTGTGATCAGGGGCGGTTCGCTATACTGGAGGCTGGCGTGGATTGATTTTATCTATTAATAGTAGTTAAAGGCAAAACAGCCATATGACTAGCTGATCATATGGCTGAAGTACCTTATCCTTTTTCATATGTCCAAACCCGGTCATGGTTTGAATTCTGCGGGAACTTCTCTCCTGCTTTTAGCTTAACGACTTTTGGATCATTGACATTGCTTCCCTCTTCGCCAATTTCCCGGTAAATTCCATTGTTTGGAGCCTTTTGTCCAACGCGAAAATGACTGTATTCACCCATGTTCACCACTCCTTACCTAAGTTTCTCTTAGTATGGCTGTTTACGCATTATCCATTCGGAAGCGGAAAGGTGATGTGCTCATGTTATCCTATCTACTGAAATACGATTGTCTTGTTCCCTTGTACGATAATGCGGTCTTCCAGATGCCACTTTACGGCACGGGCTAAGACACGACGCTCGATTTTTTGACCGGTTTTCTTTAAATCGATGACCTGATTGCGATGGTCCACACGTTCCACATCTTGTTCAATAATCGGGCCTTCGTCTAAATCATTGGTGACGTAATGTGATGTCGCCCCGATGAGTTTTACCCCACGATCAAAAGCCCGCTCGTAAGGTCTGGCACCAATGAACGCCGGCAGAAACGAATGGTGGATGTTGATGATTTGATTTGGAAAACGCTCGACAAATCCCGGTGTTAAAATTTGCATGTAGCGTGCTAAAATAATCAGATCAACTTGATGACTTTCAAGTAATTGTATTTGTTTCTGTTCAACCTGCTGGCGAATATCTTTGTTCGCCGGAATATAATAAAATGGGATTCCAAGTGGCTCGACAACCGACCGAGCTTCCTCATGATTACTAATAACCAGTGAAATCTCCGTATCCAAGTCGCCATTTTGCCATTCCCATAACAGCTCCATCAGGCAATGAATTTCTTTTGAGACAAAAATAGCCGAACGTTTACGCTCATTTCTGTATGTAAAGTGATATTCCATAGAAAAAGAATCCGCTATTTCGGCAAAATCCTGTTCTAATTGGTTTCGCTTGCGTCTTAATCCATCACAGAAAAATTCAATTCTAATAAAAAAAGTGCCATTCTCCGGATCGCTGGAATATTGTGTTGATTCCATGATGTTTGCGTCCCGAGCAGACAAAAAATGGGAAACTGCCGCTACAATCCCAGGTCTGTCCGGACATTTGACAATTAAGCGGCCACAGTTTAGTTGATTACTAGATTCATTATGATTGCCCAGATTATTATTATGTACCATTTGTATTCATCCATCCTTTTTGATTCATTATATAGGAAAACGTCATTATGAACAAAGATGTTCATACCGTTATGAATTCCTATATGATATAATAGACATAATATTATATACAATTTCGATTTCAAATAGAAGGGATGGGAATGAATGGCGAGAAAGAACTGGATTGGTCTATTTTTTCTAGTGTTCGGCTTTGGATTTTTAATGCAACAGGCGAACATATTAGACTTTTCACATATACTCTCCATCTGGTGGCCGCTAATCTTTATTATCATTGGTGTTGTTCAACTCTTTAATCGTACATATTCCACAATGATTTCAGGGTTCTTGTTCATACTAATTGGTGGATTCTTTTTAGTAAAACAATGGGTCGATATAAATCTGACAGAATATTTATGGCCACTAATATTAATTGTGATTGGTTTTGTATTTATTTTTTCACGCGTGAATCATAAAAAAACCCCCGTTGATTCCAAAAATAAGATCCATCATTTTTTGCTGTTTTCTGGAACAGAGGTAAGAAGTCAATCGCAAAGCTTTGAAGGTGGAAGCGTTACCGCGATATTCGGTGGCGCAGAGATTGATTTACGAGACGCTACCATTGCTGATACAGGGGCTTCACTCGATTTAACAACGATATTTGGCGGGGTTAACCTTTATATTCCTGAAAATGTACAAGTGGAGGTAAAAGGGATTCCGATTCTTGGCGGTTGGGAGGATAAAACGAAAAAACGTGGAGATGATCATACAGGTTTTCCTGTTTTAACAGTGAACTATTTAGCTGTCTTTGGTGGTGTTGAAATTATTGACTGAAATAACAAAAATGAGAAATTAATTGGACAGAGGCCAGTTGATTTGCAGTATCAATAATGATAAAGACAGATTCTAAACCCTTCTTTCCGTGAACAAAAAAACCTATTTTTTATTTTTTTACCTTAAAGATAAAAATGGGGATATGTTCTCAGGATAATGTTTAAAATCGAACAGTTGTGGCGGATTTTGTCTTTTTAACAGCTGGAAAGTCGCATTTTGATGATTTGTGTTTCGTCTAAGAACCCTTATAATGAAGCTAGATAACCAAATCATTTAGGGAGGTTGTTTATATATGGCAGATATTAAATACGACATTGTCGAGACCGTTGCAGTACTTTCTGAATCTCCAAAAGGATGGACAAAGGAACTTAATCTCATTAGCTGGAATGGTCGCGAT
This sequence comes from Lentibacillus songyuanensis, assembly GCF_039548255.1. Taxonomy (NCBI): domain Bacteria; kingdom Bacillati; phylum Bacillota; class Bacilli; order Caryophanales; family Bacillaceae; genus Lentibacillus; species Lentibacillus songyuanensis. Next base: position 110,060 of record NZ_JBCLVH010000009.1, on the reverse strand, counting down.
CCAAAGTATGATATCCGCGATTGGGCACCTGATAAAGAAAAGATGGGAAAAGGTGTGACTCTGACCGAAGAAGAGTTAGGAAAATTGAAGGATGCTTTGGTTAACAAGGATCTAAACGGTAATTGATAATCAATGGTTGCAAATAGATCATGAACTGCAATCCAGTGTAAGTTCGTTCGAAGCAGGTGGAACTAAGGGAGAGGGGACCATCTTTAGTTCCTTCTTTTCCATGATTTTTTCTCGTCTTAACGTGCCGTAAGCCCCTCCGGTCCAAGTTCCCCGCACGAATCCAGCCAGTTGTCGCACGTTTCGCGCTGGTTCCCGCGCGAATCGGACCAGTTCCACTCTCCATTTGCTTTGCCTCCATTTCTATTTCGATCATTCATCTTGTGGTATTCATGCACGGAAGAATATCCAGAAGACAGGGCTTCGTAAGCTTGTATTTTGACTTTCTCGCACTACATATGCTATCATTTATCTTGAATTCAAAATAACTTAATTACAAATAATAATCGTAAATAAATGGAGGCAGTAAATATGAACCACTTAAAAGGGATCCATCATGTCACTGCGATCACTAGCAGTGCAGAGAAAAACTATGAATTTTTTACGTATGTGCTAGGTATGCGTTTGGTCAAAAAAACGGTTAATCAGGATGATATCCATACGTATCATTTATTTTTCGCGGATGATACGGGTGGTCCGGGTACAGATATGACGTTTTTTGATTTCCCGGGGATTCCAAAAGGAGTTCACGGTACCGATGAAATTGCTAAAACCTCTTTTCGGGTGCCAACAGATGCGGCACTTGATTATTGGGTGAAGCGTTTTGACCGGTTAGAGGTGAAACATGACGGAATCTGTGAGCAATTCGGTAAAAAGACATTAGCGTTTGTTGATTTTGATGACCAGCGGTACCAATTGATTTCCGATGAACGAAATGCTGGTGTTGCTTCTGGTACGCCGTGGCAAGATGGTCCAATTCCTCTAGCATATGCCATCACCGGCTTGGGACCAATTTTTGTTCGTACCGCTAACGTTGATTACTTTAAAGAAATGATGGAAAAGGTTCTCTTATTTAAAGAAGTTGCTAAAGAAGGCTCATACCATTTATTTGAAGTTGGTGAAGGTGGGAACGGGGCACAGGTCATTGTTGAGTATAATGCTGTTCTCCCGCAAGCGCGTCAAGGCTATGGTACGGTCCACCATGCGGCATTTCGTGTCGAAGATCGTTCGGTGCTTGAGGAATGGATCACGCGAATGCAAAGCTTTGGCTTCCAAACATCAGGCTATGTCAATCGCCACTTTTTCGAATCGCTATATGCCAATGTTGCCCCACATATTCTCTTTGAAATGGCAACTGACGGACCAGGGTTCATGGGGGATGAGCCATATGAAACCCTTGGGGAAAAGCTGTCGCTGCCACCATTTTTAGAACCGAAGCGGGAACAGATTGAGCAAATGGTGCGTCCGATTGATACGGTGAGAAGTACGAAGGTATTTACCAAAGAATGATATAATAGGCTGGGCCCAAACAATGAAGCAAATTTCATCCATTGGAATTTGAATTTGTTTGGGTTTTTTGTTACGAATGATTCATCTGTACTGACAGAAAAATTCGCTGTTCCGACAGTATTTGCTTTCATTTGGACAGTAAATCATCGAATTCGGACAGTATTCACACTGCTTCGGACAGTATTGTTTTCTTGATTGACAGTGAACAAAGTGTTCATTATCTCCCATTCCTTTTAAAATATGAAAATGCATTGTCTTTGCATTCCAAATTATTAACAGGTAAACTTATTATAATTTAGAAATTTTGAGTAAATAAAGTGAAACTTCATTCAGTGGGGGTTTCTCTTTCTCCCCCACTGAATGTTAGTTGAACAGAATCAGACCTTTACGGGCAGTTGACCCCACTTATCTTTTTTAGTTTCACCTCAAAATCTTGAAGCGGGGGTCTTAATGCCTGTTAAGGCGGAATAAAGGGGCAAGTGACATGCTGGAGCAAGTTGCAGAAGGAATACATAAATTAATTGTTCGTTTTCCAGGGGGCATGGGCGAGGTGAATTGTTATTTGCTGGAAGGTGAGCATGGTTATACGGTTATTGATACAGGGGTCGATTCAAAGGAAGCACGAACGATCTGGAAGCAGGCATTGGCAACTGGATTAAAGTTGGAAAAGGTTGTATTAACTCACACTCATCAGGATCATATTGGCTTGGCGAAATGGTTTCAGCAGCAGATTGGTGTGCCCGTTATTGTTTCAGATCTAGGCCATCAGGAAATGCAGTATTTCTGTGAGACAGATGCAGATGGGCGGCTGGTCCAATTGGTAGATAAACATGGTGGACCCGTGCTTCGGAATCGGCGGGATCATTCGTTGATATATGACTTTAAACCGGATGGAATATATCAAAATCATGACACTATCCAATTGGGTAACGATATCTATGAAGCGATTTGGACGCCTGGGCATGCACCAGATCATTTCTGTTTTTATCAGCAAGACCGACAAATCATGCTTGTTGGGGATCATATTTTACAAAATGTGTCACCTGTGATCGGATTATGGGAGGGGAGGGAAGAAAATCCACTTAAGGATTATTACGATTCCTTAGATCTGATGGCTAACTATCCGGCTGCACTGGCATTACCAGGACATGGCGAGCCAATAAAACGGGTGAAGGAACGGGTTAATGAGATTAGAAGCCGGCATGATCATCGTCTGGAGCAAGTGCTGCAGATTTTGAAAACGGGACAGTGTAAAACAGCACAGCAGGTATGTGATGAAGTGTATGGAACCATTGCGCCCGGTCTCAAACTGAGTTCCTTTATGGCAATCCTGACGCGGTTAATTTATCTAGAATCAATTGGGGAAATAAAACGGACTGAGCATGGCGGGAAGGTTGCATTTCACGTCAATGCTGTTAAAAAGAATACCTGGCAAGCATGCTAAGTCACCTGTGGTTTTTCAACCAGGCTTGATAGAGCTGAATCGGGATAGCATTCGTATCTGACGGCACTACAATTAAGTCGGATAATGGCAGGAATCGTTTTTCTCCTTCTTTTTCACATTCCATCCTAATCCCGTAAGATACGTCAACTTCTGTTTCGGCTTCCAACCGTAAGCAGGTAACACTGGCTCCGTCTATTCGCACAAAAAACGGGAGGGTTAGTTCATCACGTAAATAATCGTAGAAGGTGAGAAGCTGTTCCTCGTTGACTTGTAAAACATCCGTCTGGTTTTTGCCATAATAATTTTTTTCGATGCCGGTAACAGGGACCCCTAATATTCGGGCTACCTGCTGCTCCCAATTTTCCATTGCTTGTGCCTCCTGTGTTTTTAATACCAGTATAATGGCTCTGTTAGGAACATGTCCATACGCAAACGTGAACAATCATTTACTATTCTATAACTAGTGAGGTGGATCAATTGAAATTAGTAAGTTATAAATTTAACAACAAACCAGGTGCATATCGAATGGGCTGTGTGATCGATGGTAGGGTAGTTGATTTACAGGAAGGATTGAACTCGTTATTACAATCCAGACAGGATCATGGCGCATTAAGGGTGCTGGATCAGTTGCTTCCAGCCGATCCGAACTTATTTTTCACTTTGGGCGAACACGCCATGGATCAAGCACGAAAGGTATATGATTATTTGGCCGCTCATAAAGATGAAAGCCTAAGTTTTGCGTTAAGTGAGGTCAGCTTGGGGACACCGATTTCTAAGCCATCCAAGATCATCTGCGTGGGCAAAAACTATGCGGATCATGCAGAAGAAATGAAAAGTGCTATTCCAGAAATCCCGGTGTTATTTGCGAAATTTCCGAACGCGTTAATTGGTCCGCAAGATGCAATCGAAAAAGCTGCTGTGACCAGTAAATTGGATTACGAAGTTGAATTAGCGGTTGTTATTGGCAGAGAAGCATCGAAAGTTACCAAAGCAGATGCACTCCAATATGTGGCCGGTTACACGATTGGCAATGATACATCGGCACGGGATTTGCAAAAGCGGACGCCACAGTGGCTGCAAGGAAAGTCGCATGACCGGAGCACCCCAATTGGACCGTGGGTAGTTACCGCCGATGAAATTGCGGATCCGCATAACTTGTCAATTCGTTCATTTGTTAATGGTGAGAAGCGTCAGGACTCTAATACAAGCAAACTAATTTTTGATATTCCTTTTTTAATTGAATTTATCTCGGGATTTATGACGTTGGAACCGGGGGATATAATTATGACTGGAACCCCGGATGGTGTTGGGTTTGCGATGGACCCGCCGCAGTTTTTACAAGCGGGCGATACCGTAATCCTTGAAATTGACAGTATCGGTAAAATGGAAAATAAAGTGATCGATCGAAAGCAATAATCCATTCAGTTCAATCCTTGACATGCGGGAGGTTCCTGTTCATAATAGATATAATATTAATAAAGTGAACGTTAACAAAGGATTAGTATGTGACCTGCTGAGGTGTGAGAGAGCGAGATTTATAAGCTGAGAGATTTCGTCACTATCAAGTCATTGAACCTGCCTTTGGAGTCCCATTTAAGAAAAGTGCTCAATTTTCGCTTCTTTTTAAACATGGGCGCCACCTTCTGCGTTAAAGGAGAAAAGTGGAATGTGCATACATTCAAAATGGGTGGTACCGCGGAATATACTCTTTCGTCCTTTGTTTTTGGGATGGAAGGGTTTTTTGTATATTGTAAAAAAGTAGGTGTGACAGCATGAATAAGAAACGAATCGTTGTCAAAATCGGCAGCAGCTCGCTAACAAATAATAACGGACAAATTGATCACCACAAACTGGACGATCATGTTGCCGCCCTCGCTGCCCTTCGAAAGGCCGACCATGAGGTAATCGTTGTCTCATCCGGTGCAATAGCGGCTGGATTCTCCGGTTTGGGGTATGCGTCAAGGCCGGTCACGATTAAAGGCAAACAAGCAGCAGCGGCGGTTGGCCAAGGTTTATTAATTCAATCCTATATTGAAAAGTTCGCTGCCTATCATTTGAAACCAGCACAAATTTTATTAACCCGGACTGATTTTTCCGACCGTAAACGATATCGGAATGCCTTTGCCACGATGGAGGAGCTTTTAGAACGGGGAATGATTCCAATTATTAATGAGAATGATACCGTGTCTGTTGAGGAATTAACGTTTGGTGATAATGATATGCTGTCTGCACTTGTTAGTGGTTTTGTGCATGCGGATCAGTTAGTCATTTTAACGGATATAAATGGACTTTATGATGTTAACCCGTTAACCAATACAGAGGCCAAACGGGTTGATGTGCTGGAGACCATTACAGAATCCATGTTAGCTGCAGCTGGTGATACAGGATCCAAGGTGGGAACAGGCGGGATGAAGTCAAAACTGTTGGCCGCAAAAACAGCGACATCCCTAGGTGTACCGGTATTTATTGGCCAAGGCGAGGGGCCACATAAATTGCTTGAGGTGCTGAGCGGGAATGGGGATGGCACGTATATTACCGGTGATGCTGCTCGATCGATAAATACAAGGAAACAATGGATCTCCCTTCACTCGGAGACTACAGGGAATATTTACGTTGACCAAGGAGCCGAAGAAGCAATTTTGTTTCACGGAAAAAGTTTACTGCCGGCGGGTATTTTTAAATTGAAAGGAACATTTCAAAAAGGGGATGTGGTGCGAGTATATGGTTCAAGAGGGTTGCTTGGTAAAGGAGAGGTTAGCTGTTCGTCTGACGAATTAAGGCACGTTATTGAGGGGAAAACGTTGATGGCACCCTTTGTTGAGGTCATTCATCGCGATGGCTGGGTAACTGAACCAAAAATCAGGGAGGGATTGATATGAATGAAGTATTACAAAAAGGGCAAGCAGCCAAACAGGCAAGTTTTGCGTTAACCACTGCTACAACTGAAGAACGCAATCAAGCATTAGAATTGATTGCTGATCAACTTTTAGGGGAAAAGTCTGTAATCCTGGTAGAAAATGAACGTGACCTTGCAGCGGGGAAGGAAAAGGGGCTATCAGATGCCATGCTTGATCGAATCATGCTAAATGAAGCCCGCGTGAACGACATGGCTCAGGCGATTCGCCAATTGGTGCTGTTGAAGGATCCGATCGGTGACACGCTAGATATCATTGAAAAGGAAAACGGTCTGCAGCTGCTAAAAAAGACAGTTCCAATTGGTGTTATCGGGATGATTTATGAGGCCAGGCCAAATGTAACCGTAGACGCTGCAACTATTTCCCTAAAAACAGGCAATGCTGTGATTCTTAGGGGAAGCTCCTCGGCCAAGTTTTCCAATCAAGCGCTTGTTGCCATTATCCATCATGCTCTCGAAAGAAGTGCTTTGCCGGTTGATGCCGTGCAATTAATCGAGGATACGAGCAGGGAGACGGCAAAAGAATTATTTCACTTAAATGATTTTCTGGATGTGTTGATTCCTCGTGGCGGGAAAAGTTTAATTGATACGGTTGTAAAAGAGTCAACGGTACCAGTAATTGAAACTGGAGCTGGAAATTGTCATATTTATCTTGATGAAACAGCGGATCCGGGCATGGCAGAAGCAATTGTTTTGAATGCCAAGCTGCAGCGCCCATCCGTCTGTAATGCAGTTGAATCACTGTTGATCCACGAGAAGTGGCTTACGGAAAATGGGATCGGCCTGTTAGATACCCTGATAGCAAATGGGGTAGAAATATACGGAGATGAAGCGGTTTGTGCTCTATTTTCTCAGGCAAAACGAGCAACGGAGGAAGACTGGCACAAGGAATATCTTGGTCTTTGCCTCAGTGTGAAACAGGTTGATTCCTGTGAAGCAGCAATACAACATATCAACCATTATGGCACCAAACATTCGGAAGCAATTATTACCGAAAACACCGCACATGCCCAACGTTTTCAGCAGCAGGTCGACGCGGCGGCTGTTTACCATAACGCTTCAACCAGGTTCACCGACGGAGCTGAATTTGGTTTTGGGGCTGAAATTGGTATCAGTACGCAAAAACTGCATGCTCGCGGACCGATGGGATTACGTGCGTTGACATCAAGTAAATTTTATATTTATGGAAACGGCCAGGTGCGGGAATAAGTTGGTACACGGAGGGTTTTTACATGCAACGTGATTTACCCGCCGCGTGCATTCTCAATTTTATCATAAAATGGGGATCTCATAAAATAACAAAAATTTAAAAGACCTACTATACAAATGATAGTAGGTCTATCATAAATTCAAACTATTTTTTCTTATGGTCGATAAATAAATTGAATCGGAGTACTAGATGGTATTACAACAGATTCTTTAGATAAACTTCCTGTCGGTTCACCATTAGCGTTTAATATAGCAAAATATATATTTTGACCATTTTTATATGCTGTATCAAGGTTGCTATCGCTCATACCACTCAATGTTGCTGCTATGGAACTCGCAGCACCAGGTATAGCAAAAGGTTTAATAAAAGACGCCATTCCAGAGATAATAGAAAACCAACCTACTGATTTTTTCCTCTGATCTAGCATTTCTCCAAGCTGATAATTTGAAAGATAACCAGTTTCAGCAATTGGTTTACCTACATCAATCATTGTAGATTGGGGTTGAAAATTTTCTTGTTTTCCTTCATCATTATCATTAGAAGAAGCAAAACAAACAGGAACAAGCAACGTACTAGACATAAGCATTACGGACAAGATCGACACGATAATCTTTCTTTTCACAATTAGCCTCCTAGTATTTTAGTCTTTTGACCTTATAAGTAAACGATAACATAGTATGATAAAAGAGTCTAATAATTTGAAAGGATGAAAATTATGAAGCCTTCGATAAAATCGTTTAAAAGATATTTAATCGGAAATGTATTAATCGCTACATTGTTAACAATAGTATCCTATCTTAATTATCAAAGTAATGATTCCTCAATATTCTCTGTAGTAAATTTTACTCTTGTAATTGGAATTGTTATGTTCATTGCTTCCATAATTTCATATATTGCAATAAAAGTATATGAAAAAAAATAGAGATGCTAGCAAAATTCAATTATTTTCATTTCAGTACTCAATTTTTTTCGCATTTTGTGTTTTATCATTACTTTATCCCCCCCTCCTGTTAGAGATGGGGGTCATAAGGAAATTCCAATTCATCAATAACAGAACGTGAGAGAGCCGGATTATCCGAGTGTTATGGGGTCAATCCCCACTGCATTAACGCGTTAAAGCGGTGGGGGCTGACCACTTGATTGCTGGGCTACTGGCTGGAAAGCGAGTCGCGATAAGCCACAAAACCGCTGATAAAAGTGGTAAAGCCGCCGATAAACGGCACAACTGTCCGTAAAGCAGATAAGACCACCGTTAAATGTTATAACTAAAAATTGAAAGTCGCTATTTCCTGCATTACTCCGGTTTAAAATAGTAATTTTTATTCGTCTATCCCAGTGTGTTTGGAAATAATTAGGGTCAATCACTCGTGTAATACGAGAGATTGACCCTTTAAACTTTACACCCAAATTTCCTTTGCTAATTCAACAACGAATGCTAACTTGTTCCACTGTTCATCTTCGGTTAGTTTATTCCCATGGTGTGTTGATGAAAAACCGCATTGAGTACTTAAGCATAGTTGTTCGAGCGGAACATACTGAGAAGCTTCTTGAATCCATGCCTTGAGTGCCTCTTTAACCTCAAGCTCCCCACTTTTAGAAGTTAAAATTCTCAGTACCACCCGCGGATCATTTTTTGGGATATATTCCAGCGGTTTAAAATAGCCTGAACGATCGTCATCGTACTCCAGGAAAAAGCCATCTACGTTTTCCTTAGCAAATGGGTTGGTGCGATTTGGGCGTAACTGCCTTCAAATGCCCAATTAGATTGAAAATTTCCCCGGCATAAATGTGTGGTTACAACCAAGTCTTCTGGTTTGTTTGGCCAAAGCTTCATTGACAACCTTTAATGCGATATCAATTAGTTCTTGTCTGCTGAATTCACTGTTACTATACGGAAGGTTTGGCAACCGCACGACCACCGACAATTTCGTTAAATTCAATAAAATCTTTCTTTCTTTTGTATTATTCTGGATGGATTGGCGATTTCATATCATGTATTGCGTATAATACATGATATGAATCGCCTTGTTTACATAAACTTAAGCCTTCAATCGATAGTCCAAGTTATGCTTTTTCAACGTCTTATCTTCTCCAAATAAAAAGTGCTTTTCCATGTTAGGGGAATATTTGGAATTAACAGTTTCTAAACCAACCGCTTCCGCCACTGCACGTAACATAGCGGGAGACGCCCCGCAGCATAAACCGATATAATTTAAACCAATGTCTTTTGCTTCCTTTGCCCATGCTGCAAGCTCATACCGGTTGTGATAGAGCGGGTCAAGCGCAGTTGGGAATGTTGTTTCCAATGGCAAGTGACAGCTGCATCCGCCATCGGGTAAGTTAAAGAACGTTGGATGGTCTTCACTGGTCCGATATGGAATTGGCAACCCTCCAACATATCCTTCGACATGATTGCGGATACTGGCAAGGTACGGCTGCATGGTATCCGGTCCACGGAAGCAGTTCATGCCAACAACGAGTGCTCCTTTTTCAGAAAGAAGTTTGCAGGCTTCTTCAACCGTGTAGCCATCCCGTAAAATATTTTCACCCATCAGTCCAAAAGTGATGACGGCTGGCAATCCTTGTTTGGTAATCTCCTCTAAGGCAATTAACGCTTCTTCGTAATAGTAAAAAGTTTCTCCATTAATGAAATCGACATCTTCTTGTTTGCACCATGACACCATTTCGGCAAACATGCTTCGGACCTGTTCCTTTGATGCTGGATCCTGCGGGTCAAATATATTTGTATTGGAGATGTTCCCGGCTACAAGAGCTTCTTCAACCGGGTGCTCTTTGGCAACTTCTTTCGCTAGTTGAATGGCGTTACGGTTTAACGGTTCTAACAGATTCTCCTTGCCAATGATGCGCATTTTCTCTCGGTGCGCATTGTATGTAAATGCCAATACAACGTCAGAGCCCGCATTCATATAGTCCCGGTATGCCTGTTTAAGTGCTTCCGGATTATCCAGTGCAACTTCCGGTACGAATGAACCCGCTTGTAAATACCCCCTGCGTTCCAATTCAAATAGATACCCTTCTCCGGCAATAACCGTACCTTCTTCCAAACGTTGTTCCAAACTGCGCTTTGACATGATGTTTTCCTCCCTTAATACTTGGTTATATATTTGGTAAAATAAAAAGCTCTCCACTTATAAATAAGAAGAGAGCCTGATACCAACAGCTTCAGCTCTTCTTATCTTCAGCATAACGCTTCTGGAATTAGCACAGTACACATGTCTGTTGCTGAGGCTTCCAAGGGCCAGTCCCTCCACCTCTCTGGATAAGAAAAAATTCAATTTATTTAATTATTAGAGCCTACTATACGGGCAAAGCAGGAAAATGTCAAGCATGAATTTTGAGATACGGGGAACAGGTACAATGTTCCGCGTTGCCGGGACATGACCTGTTCCCCGTATCTCTCAACGTGCGGAACCCGTGCGCTACTCCAGCCAAACCGGAAGAACGCTCAATCAAACTTCCACACTCTTTTTTAAATAAGATCCATACTCAGGTACCGCTCGCCGCTGTCTGGAGCCATGGATAGCACTTTTTTGCCAGGGCCGGTTCGTTTAGCTACTTCAATGGCGGCATAAACAGCTGCTGCCCCGGAAAGGCCGATAAAGATGCCCTCCTGCTGTGGCAGCTGCCGGAACATTTGAATCGCATCTTCATCCTCGATTTGCATAATTTCGTCATAAATGGAGGTATTTAAGATTTGCGGTACAAATCCAGGACTTGTGCCAACCAGCTTGTGCGGTCCAGGTTTTCCACCAGAAAGCACGGGTGATCCTTTAGGTTCAGCTACTGTAATCGCTAAGCCTGGGATTTTGTCTTTTAACACTTCACCGGTTCCCGTAATCGTTCCTCCGGTTCCAGCCGTACAGACAAAAGCATCAAGCTCTCCATTCATTTGTTCATAAATCTCGAGTGCAGTTGTTGTTCGGTGGATATCCGGGTTCGCTTCGTTCTCAAATTGCTGCGGGATAAAACTGCCGGGAATTTTTTTTTGCAATTCCAAAGCTTTTTTAATACAACCAGGCATCTTCTCCTCGCTAGGGGTGAGAACAACCTTTGCCCCATAAGCCTTTAAGATATTTTTACGCTCTGCCGTGCTGTTATCGGGCATTACCATGATAGCGTTATACCCCTTTGCGGCGGCATTCATGGCCAGCCCGATTCCGGTATTGCCACTGGTCGGCTCGATAATGGTTGCCCCAGGCTTCAGTATCCCTTTTTCTTCAGCCATTTTAATCATATTGTAAGCGGCACGGTCCTTGACACTTTTACTCGGATTAAACAATTCAAGCTTTACATAAACAGCAGCAGCCCCCTTGGGAACCAGCCTATTTAATTTGACCACAGGTGTTTCCCCGATGAGTTCCGTTATGTTTTGCGCAATGGTCATTCTAACTCACGCTCCTTATTTGCTCATGAATTTTTATCAAAAACATGAATTCCTAGTGGTTTACTATATAATTAATCATACCAATTTCAAATGAAAATGCACAGCATTTTATTTGCTTTCACAAAATATAGGCAAAAATCTATTGGAAAAATACCCAAAGCATGCTACAATCATTTTAATTCATACTAAATTTATGAGAATTATTTACTTTAATCGAGGTGAAATACGATGGAGTTGACGATCGATGCTGTATCTAAGCAGTTTCCGAATAAGCAAGAACACCCGTTACAGGTGCTGGATAATATTCAGCTAACCATAAAGAAAGGAGAGTTTGTTTCGATATTGGGTCCATCGGGATGTGGAAAGTCAACATTGTTATCTATGATTGCCGGGCTGCAAAACCCAACATCCGGAGCGATTTTCTTAGATGGCGAAATAATTGATGGAGCTCATCCGAATCGGGGGGTGGTTTTTCAGGAAGCAGCATTATTCCCATGGATGAGTGTCAAAGAAAATGTCATGTTTCCACTGCGGAAGAAAATGAGCAAAACAGAGCAGGTGCATACAGCAAATCAATATTTGCGGATGGTACAGCTCAGTAACTTTCCTAATCACTACCCTCATGAGTTATCTGGCGGGATGCAGCAGCGGGTGGCGATTGCCAGGGTGCTGGCTATGAATTCGCAGGTGTTATTAATGGATGAACCATTTGCCGCGTTGGATGAGCAAACAAGAAGTGTCTTACAGGATGAGGTTGAAAAAATCTGGCTGGAAACGAAAAAAACGGTGATATTTGTCACACACAGTATCCGCGAGGCGATTAAGTTGTCTGACCGGGTGCTGGTTATGGGAGCTCGGCCGGGACGGATTATCCAGGACTTCGCCATAGGACTTGATCGTCCTAGACAACAGGAGGATATGGCAAAATGGGAAGAAAAGATCATGGCGATTTTAAAAACAGAAATTGACCAGGTAATGAAGGAGGAGCTTGACTATGCGGGTAGCCATTAAACGCCTCATCTTTTTTGTGTTACTGCTTGTTATTTGGCAAGGAATTGTTCTCCTTCACATTTGGCCTGAATCGATGATACCGAGCCCGCTTTCTGTTTTTGAAGCCATTTATTCAGGCTTTAAGGATATGACACTTGTTTATGATTTGATGGCCAGTTTTCGTCATCTCATCATCGGCTTGATCATCTCGATTCTGGTCGGCACCGGACTTGGATTCTTTCTTGCTAGTATAAAAACAGCGGATGAAACACTGGGTACTATGATTCTGGCATTACAAAGTGTACCAAGTATTGTCTGGGTGCCACTGGCAATTATTTGGTTTGGTTTAGGTGAAACGTCGATTATTTTTGTTGTCATTATTGGGGGAACCTTTGTGATGACAATGAACATGCGAACAGGTGTAAAAAACGTGCCGCCAATTTACTTACAAGCAGCTCGAACCATGGGATCATCCGGGGTGGATCTGTTTTTCCATGTTGTGGTACCGGCATCGATTCCGCATGCAGTAACAGGCGTACGTTTAGCGTGGGCTTTTAGCTGGCGTGCATTAATGGCTGCTGAATTGTTAAGTACTGGACCGGGATTAGGATATACGCTTTCCTATGCATCCGATTTTAATAATATGAGTCTTGTCATTGGTATTATCGTGATCATCGGGGTTATTGGCTCCGTGGTAGATCAGCTTGTTTTTCAGCGGATTGAAAATAAAGTATTACGGCGGTGGGGATTGGAAGAAGCAGCATAACAAACAAGGAGGAGGGTTTTTTGTGAAGAAGGTAGTTACTATTTTCGTAATTGGGGCATTTTTATTGTTAAGTGCATGTGGCGGGAATTCATCGGCATCTGGTGAGAAGCAAAAGGTGATTATTGGCTATTTTCCAAATTTAAATCATGCACCGGCAATGGTTGCGATAGAAAAACAGATGTATGAACAGCATTTAGGTGACGATATAGAAGTGGAGTATCAGACATTTCCGGATGGATCGGACTTTATGACAGCATTAGCAACAGGGGAAATTCAAGGTGGGCTAGTTGGCCCAGGACCAGCAATGAATAATTATATTTCTGGTGTAGATGTTGAAGTGGTGGCAGGCTCATCCACAGGTGGTACGGTCATTGTTGCCCGCAAAGACAGCGGCATCAAGACAGTAGATGATGTTAAAAACAACACGTATATAACGCCGGGCATTGGCTGTACACATGATGTGCAGTATGAAACTTATATGAAAGAATTGAGTGTGACCTCTAATCGGATAGGAGGTCAGATGAAACACGTCACAGGCAAACCGGCCTTATATCCAGCGATGTTTGAAAAAGGAGAAGTTGATATAGCAGCTGCTCCAGAACCGTGGGGATCCGTGTTAGAATTGAAGGAAGGGGCAAACGTTCTGCTTGATTCCGACGAAGTTTCTTTCGGTGAAAAATTACCAGCAGCTGTATTCGTGACAAGTTCCGAGTTTGCAAAAGATAATCCGGAATTGGTGCAAAAAATGGTCGATGCCCATATAGAATCGATTGACTATATTAACGAACACACGGATGAATCCATTGATATAACTATTCAAAGTATTGATGATATTACTGGACAGAAAATGGAGCGTGATGTCATGGAAAATGCCTGGAAACGCACACATTTCGTCTATGATGTGGATGTAGATACGATTCAAAAATTTGGTAACTCTTCTTTTGATTTACAATTTCTTAAAGAAAAACCCGATTTTAGTACGTTTGTTGACAAGCGTTTTATTGAATAACCAAAAGCCAGTCTTTAATTTCATTCATAAAGGCTGGCTTTTTAGTATCGAATTTGGGTCTATCCCGTTGTCCTGTTATGATGGGGTCTTAAATAATATTGAAATTCCCATTATTAGGAATAACTCAACACGGGGTAAATTATCTTTGCGTATATACTCCATACGCATTAGGGCTACCGAACGAGGGAAAAAACCCCCTCGTTCGGTCACTCAACACAAACGGCCGGGCGCTCTTTACCCGGTCCTCGTCTAATAGTTTATAGTCGTGATTCTTTGGCCAATACGGATAATGCCTGTTTTAAATCCTGTTTTAAATCATGGGCCTGTTCAATACCAACGGAAAACCGCAATAACCGATCATCGACACCGCGCCTTACACGTTCCGCAACCGGAATGTCGGCATGGGTCTGGGTTGCCGGGTACGTAATAAAGCTCTCGACACCGCCAAGACTTTCGGCAAATGTGATCAATTGCAGCTGCTGCAGGAATGAATCAACCCATTCGCTTTGCTGGAGGCGGAATGATAGCATGCCGCCTTTTCCCGGGTAAAGAACATCCGCTATTTCCGGTTGTTCACGTAAAAACGCGGCAATTTCTTGGGCGTTTTGTTGGTGTTTTTCCATTCGCAGTGAAAGAGTTTTTAGGCCCCTGATTAATAACCAGGAATCGAATGGGGACAACACCCCACCTGAGGCATTATGAATCATCGCTAATTGTTCACAGAGTTTTGGCCCTTTTGCCGCCACTAACCCCGCCAGCACATCATTATGCCCGCCAATATATTTGGTTGCACTATGAATCACAATATCTGCACCCAATTCGAGTGGACGCTGCAAGTAAGGGGTGAGGAACGTGTTATCTACAATTACTAACAGCTGATGTTTACGCGCAAGCTCGGCAATCTGTTGGATATCCACTTCCTGCATTAATGGATTTGTCGGTGTTTCAAGTAAAATCGCTTTCGTATTGCCGGTGATCAGCTGCTCCGTTTGAGCTAAGTCGGAAAAATCACTGTAGGACGTCTGAATCTGATAGTTTTCTGCATAAAGATCGAGTAATCGGTATGTACCGCCATAGATATCTTCTGTAACGATGAGCTCGTCACCAGATCGAAAAAGGGAAAATATTAACTGAATGGCAGCCATACCGGAACTACAGGCATACGCTCCATCTCCGCCTTCTAAATCCGCGAATGCTGACTCTAACAGATAGCGGGTTGGATTTTTGGTGCGACTGTAATCGTAACCGGTGGACCGGCCGAGCCCTTCATGTTTATATGCGGTTGATAAAAAAATCGGTGGATTAACAGCACCTGTTGCTTTATCACTGTAGCTTCCCAGTTGTGCTAACTTTGTTTCGATGCTTCTCTCTGTCATGTGATCATCTCCTGATAAAATGAATTTATTCCATATTCTCAAATACGAAAATAGAGGTCTTTTCACGTTCATGCGGGAAAAATATAAAACAGCCTCCACTTAAAAAGAAGAGACTGTAATATAAACGGTTGATGCTCTTCTTATCTTTCAAGCATGGCGCTTCTGGAATTGGCACAATACCTGTTTGGCTATTACAGGCTGTTGCCGAGGCTTCAAAGGGCCAGTCCCTCCACCTCTCTGGATAAGAAAATAGTATTTAAATTTTAGAATATTAATCAATACTTTACAATTATCTAGCTGGAAAGTCAAGCAAAAATTATGTAACAAACATATGATGGAAAGGATCTGCTATCAGCAGTTTCGCTAGGAAAGTTTAGTCAGTAGCAAATGGTGATAACGTTTGTTTTCCTTCGTAATTCCGTCATTACTGCTGTGATTCGCTGGGATGCTGACAGACGATGTTTTGTGCTATGATAGAGTAAAGGGGAGGTACATAATGGAGTTTACATCAATCGATTTTGAAACTGCTAATGCAAAACGTTACAGTCCATGCGCGGTTGGTATTGTTGTGGCCAATGAACATGAGATTGTTGATGAATATTATACGCTGATCAACCCATTAATGGAATTTAGTTCGTTTAACATTGCTATACATGAAATCACCAGTCGGGACATTGAAAATCAGCCTACATTTGCTCAAATTTGGCCGACATTACGTGAATATCTTCATAATCATCTGGTTATTGCTCATAATGCTAGTTTTGATATGAGTGTTATTCGTAATACGCTGGATTATTTTCAGATTCCATATCCGGAGCTGGATTACTTGTGTACGGCAACTATTTCCCGGAAAGTATGGCCACAGCTGCGGAATCATAAATTAAATACAGTCGCAGCCGAGCATGGAATCACATTTGAACACCACCACGCCTTAGAAGATGCCCGGGTGGCGGCGAACATCTTTCAACATGCGGTGGACCAGCATGGTGGTGTACTGGATTCATTACTTACCCATTGTCAAATGGATAAAGGCCGGATTTATGAGCATGGGTACAAAGCTCCGCGTATGAAACAGGTCAAAAAAGCCCGAAAGCTTTATTTCTAGTGGCCGATAGGGAGAGATGGTATAGTTACTCTCACTTGATATTATTAATGGCTATTTATATTTCATTTTTAGTGCTTTATGTGCGTTTTTTAGGTCATTTTGCAATAACTTTTCCAAATCATATGCCGGATATTCTCCTTTTTCGAACATGTATGAAAATACATTGGCATGGGCTTCAATCGCTTTTTGCAAGTGCTGATTTAATGTTTCCCTTAGTTGAGGAGTAGCGACTTCTGTGATGGAAGCGGCATAATTTTTCACACACGATTTGGTTAAAACTAATAAGTCGCCAGCGTAAAAGCTGTTTCCAAGCTCGCGAAACCCCTCTTCCCCTTCTGTCTCTCTGGGCGCCAACGAATAAAATTGTGTAAGTTCCTTTAAATTGTTTTCCATATCTTTAATACATTGCACATACAAATTACGGAGCATGTTATCTTTGACGTCACCAACCGCATGCTTTAATTTCATTAATCCGATCGATTGAAATGCTACAAGTTCGTGTATTTCAAGTGTTTCATGCCAAGCGAGATGCTTTGGGCGGTTTTTTCTTGATGTTTCCATTGTGTCAGGTTCCTCCTTTAAACTAGTCAATTTCACTATATTCAACAACCCATGATTAGGTACTGTATAATGTGATTTTGGGCGATAAGATTGAAAAAATAGTGCTATATTCATAGGAAGTAAAGTGATAGTATAATAGTATGAAGGGTTAAGTGTTTGGACTTTTAATACAAAGGAGAGGTTACATATGGCATTATTTGATGAATTGCAGCACGAATTAGCCCCGGATCGTGTTACTAAAAATGAAACGATATTGGAGCAGCATAGCAGTGATGAATCCTATCATACCCCACATTTGCCGGAAGTAGTCGTTTTTCCGGAAACGGCCGATGAAGTGAGTACTATTATCAAATTGGCAAACAAGTACGGGCAAACGGTGGTTCCATTTGGGGTTGCTTCCAGTTTGGAGGGGAATGTGATCCCGTATGAATCCAGTATTGTTGTAGATTTTTCACTAATGAATAAGGTGTTGGAAGTACGGGAAAATGATTTTCTTGTGCGGGTACAGCCTGGGGTAACACGATCCCAGTTGGATAAAGAATTGAAAAAGTATGGGCTATTTTTCTCGGTTGATCCGGGAGCAGATGCCACACTTGGCGGGATGGCCGCAACAAATGCAAGCGGTACAACGGCAGTAAGGTATGGAATTATGCGTGATCAGGTAAGGGATATGGAGGTCGTTCTTGCTGATGGATCGATTATTCATACGGGTAACCTGGCAGCGAAGTCCTCTTCCGGTTATCATTTGAGCGGTATTTTTGTCGGATCGGAGGGGACGTTGGGCTGTTTTACCGAGTTAACATTACGCATCTATGGAATTCCAGAACATGTGATGGCGGCACGGGCTGCGTTTGCCAGTGTAGACGACGCCGTAGAAGCGGTCATTGCCATCCTGCAAGCTGGCGTTCCGATCGCACGTGTGGAATTGGCGGATGCTCAGTCCATCAAACAAATGAACCTGTTTAGTGATACAGATTATCAGGAAGTGCCAACTGTCTTTCTGGAGTTTCACGGGAATGAGGCAGGACTGAAGCAAGATGTTGATTTTACCCGTGATATCGTCATGGATTATAATTGTCAGGATATTGAATTTGAAACCGATACAGCGGGTAGAAACCGGCTATGGGAAGCAAGACACAATGTTGCTTATGCCTATATTCATGGTCATCCTGGTAAGAAACAGATGGTAACCGATGTCTGTGTGCCGATTTCTGAGCTTGCAGGTGCGGTAAAGGATGCGCGAATTGCCGTTGAATCATCTGGACTTGCCGGTGGGATTGTCGGTCATGTTGGGGATGGTAATTACCATATCTTGTTAATGGTTGATGTCAATGATGCAACGGATATTGAAAAGGCAAATACGGTCAATGAGCATATTGTTACCTATGCACTTGCCCGCGGTGGTACCTGCACGGGTGAACATGGAGTCGGTGTTGGAAAACGGAAATATCAAGCAAAGGAGCATGGAGTGTCACTTGAGGTTATGCGCACAATTAAGCATGCTCTGGATCCTAAAGGTATACTGAATCCAGGTAAAGTTATATAAGGGACAGCCCCACCATGTTATTGTGGTGGGGTTATTTTCTAAATTTTGTTCGTTCGAAGTTATTCTTTTTTACAACTGCCCATGCCGGGAGTACCTCGAAGCCGGGAGGAAGTACCTCGAAGTCGGGAGAGAACGCCCTGAAGTCGGGAGAGAACGCCCTGAAGTCGGGAGAGAACGCCCTGAAGTCGGGAGAGAGCGCCCAAAAGTCGGGAGAGAACGCCCTGGAGTCGGGAGAGAACATCTCAAAGTCGGTAGACAGCTTCCCGAAGACGGTAAGAATACTTCAAAACTCCAACCTGCTGAAGAAACAATCAGGCAACCCCCATTTGATTACATTTATGCCGCCTTAACGGGCTGTAGACCCTCACTTCAAGATTTTGAGGTAAAACTAAAAAAGATAAGTGGGGGTCAACTGCATGACAATGGTCCGATTCTGTTCTCAGCCTGCACGATGCAGGTCAAAAAGCGTTGCAACTCAGGCCACTGAGTTCTTAGTCTTTCTCCAGTCTCAGTGGGAAAGAAGGGAAACTCTCACTGTATGAAGTTTTCACTTTATCCTCAGTAGTAAGAAATCATAATTATTTTCACACCACTAATGATTATTTCCTAACAGTTTGGTACGATAGCATAAAGAATGAAGTTTCATACATATGGAAGTTGTTAGGAGATGTTTAATTTTGCACAAGGACTTATTCATTGCTTTTTTTCGTGCTGGAATGCTTGGCTATGGCGGCGGATTGTCGGCAATTCCACTGATGCATAAGGAAGTAGTGAAGACGTATCAATGGATGGATGACGATGAGTTTTCCGATATACTCGCGCTTGCCAATACATTGCCGGGACCAATTAATACGAAATTGTCTGGTTATATTGGCTGGCGGCTGAAAGGTTTTTGGGGATTAATTACATGCACTATTGCAACCGTACTGCCGACTGCTTTTTTAATGATTTTATTACTTACGGTGCTTAACAAATATAAAGACGTGCCGTGGGTGCAGGGAATGTCAAAAGGGGTTCTGCCGATTGCTGGCGTAATGATTGGGGTTTTAGCGCTGGACTTTATTAAAAAATCTAAACAACTGCTTGGCTGGGTTGCAACGATAATGCTCACTATCCTAAGCATTGTTGTGATGGAGGTATTGGGAATACACCCTGCCATTCTCATCATTGTATTGATACTTTCTGCCTTATTTTCGAAAGGGAAATCGAATGAAAGGCAGGCTGACGGGTCATGATCTATTGGAAAATATTTTTAGCAAATTTCACCTCGAACCTTTTGGGTTATGGCGGGGGGCCGGCAACGATTCCGCTTTTGGAGCATGAAGTCGTGGACCGTTATCATTGGTTTACCACCCACGAATTCAGCGAAATGGTCGCACTTGGCAACGGGCTCCCAGGTCCAATTGCAACAAAATTAGCTGCGTATGTAGGGTATGATGCAGGGGGAATCCTGGGTGCATCCATCGGTGTTTTTGCATCAGTGGCACCATCGCTTGTGATGATGATCGCGTTGTTGGGGTTATTAATGCGGCATAAGGAATCACCGAAAGTGAAACGGCTGACAAAAATTATCCGGCCGACAATCGCTGTACTGCTCGGTGTGATGACGGTTGAATTCTTTCATAACTCATACGTAGAAATCGGATGGATACATATGGTTATTTTAATTGTCGCTGGCTACTTTTTATTGGAGAAACGCGGAATCAGTCCAGTATATGTTGTGCTGGGTGCATTGCTTTATGGTGCCTTATTTTTGGCCTAAAAAAGAGAAAAATGAAAATAAAAGGGCAATCTCTAAGTCATATAGGAGATTGCCCCGCTTTTTATTGCTATTTAAACCAATCTGAAATAAAATAAGAGAAAGAATATTTTATAAAAATGCGAGCAGCATCTGTAGGGGAGTGGTTTTTTGAAAGGGCTTACACAAAAGGATAACGAATTTTCCAGCATGTTACAGCGTGCACGACGGAACACATTGGGGGATTTATTGGCTAGAACGCGGGATCGGACTCCGGATAAATTGGCGTTCATGTATCAGGATAAGCAAGTAACATATGCCGAGCTGGATGCTTTGGTAAACCAGACAGCATGTGCCTTTTTAGCAAAAGGAATGACAAAGGGCGAAATGGTTACCGTTATGTCAAAAAATAGTTTGGATTTCGTTGTGACAAATTTTGCGTTAGCTCGCATTGGGGCAGTGATGATTCCGATCAATTACATGCTGTCGATCGAGGATGTGCAGTATATTGTTGAACATGCTGAGGTCACTGGTTTTATTGCGTCTGCGGAATATGCTCCTGTTTTAGATCAAGCATCCAATTCTAAGGTGCAATATCGCTATCTGATGGACATACCGGCGGAAGCGCAATTGCCAGAAGAATTGTCTTCATGGGAAACGCTGTCCAGGAGTCGTAACGGACAACCTGTAACATTGGTAGAAGCAGCGATTGATGATGATGACTTGGCACATGTATTATATACCAGTGGTACCGAATCACGGCCCAAAGGTGTCATGCTAACCCATAAAAGCCTGATCAGTGAGTATGTCAGCAGTATTGTTGATGGCCACATGGAGGCGCGGGATGTTGCAATTCATGCGCTGCCGCTTTATCATAGTGCCCAGCTTCATGTGTTTTTGGGACCAAGTGTGTATGTTGGGGCGAGCGGGATCATCCTTGGGGCGGCGGATCCGCAGCTGATTATGAAGACGATTGAAGATGAAAAAGCGACCCAGTTGTTCGCCCCGCCAACTGTTTGGATTGCGTTATTGCGCCATCCGGATTTTGATAAGCGTGATTTATCAACGTTGGAAAAGTGTTACTATGGTGCTGCCATCATGCCGCGGGAGATATTAAAAGAGCTTGCGGAACGGTTGCCAAATGCCCGGTTTTGGAATTTTTACGGTCAAACGGAAGTCGCACCGCTCGCGACCGCGTTGCAACCGGAAGATCAATTACGTAAACTTGGTTCAGCTGGAACACCAACATTAAATGTGCAAACGAAAATTGTTGATGAACAAGGCCAAGAGGTAGCCTGTGGTGAAATTGGTGAAATTGTACATCGGACGCCACATGCAATGAAAGGTTATTTACATGATCCGGATAAAACGCGCGAAGCATTTCGTGATGGCTGGTTTCACAGCGGAGATCTCGGTGTCATGGATGAAGAAGGGTATGTCACGATTGTTGATCGGAAAAAAGATATGATTAACACAGGTGGCGTTAATGTTTCCAGCCGGGAAGTGGAAGAGATGATTTATCAAATGAAGGGTGTTTCTGAAGTTGCCGTTGTGAGTATTCCCGATCCGTATTGGATAGAGGCGGTTACAGCAATTATTGTGCTAAAACAGGGGGCGTCATTGACAACAGGGGAGGTCATTTCCTTTTGCAAGGAACGTCTTTCTACTTTTAAAGTGCCAAAGTATGTTGATTTTACCGATCAACTGCCAAAAAATCCAAGTGGAAAAGTGCTGAAACGAGCATTGCGCGATCAGTATAAGGATTTGGGTAACTAGTTAATTCAATTAAAAGGATAAAGCAGCTTGATCATTGCTTTATCCTTTTTGCGTTGATAATCGGGGGAATAGAACTGTTGATGAAGAAGATAATAGAACGACGGGAGGTGTTTTTCATGAGCGAAAAAGAAAGTAATTGGAGTAAACAGCGCGTGACAAACAGCATAAATCCACAGGGACTCGCTGAAGATGAGAAAAACCAACGGGTAAAATCCCAGCTGGAGCAAAAAGCAAAAAAACGTAATACGAAAATATGAGAAGGTGAAACCAATCAATTATACTCCAAGGCTTGCGGGAGTCGTTAGCAAATTATGCGGATGTATGATGGGGCAGCAGCTCATTAACAAATTGGGATTTGATCATCAAGGAGAACAATTTTCAGGCGGAGACGCTCAACTTAGTTCCCAGACCGCTCAATTTTATGTCTGGCCCAGTTTACAGTCAGGAAATCAAGCGTTATCAGCAGCATCGCCCCAGTTTTCCAAAAAGGATAAAAATACCATTGCAATCTTAGCAGTTTCGTTGTAGTATATAACTACAAGCTACAATGTACGTAATCATAATAAGTTTTAACCTCTAATGTGATAATAGGGAGTTTTAGATCGAGGCTATAATGTCGGGCCGCCACGGAGCGGAAGGCAGGAAGGTCTCTGCAAACACCCACTTTGTGAAGTGGTGGTTTAAAACTTTTTATATCTTAATTACGGCAATTGTGGCTGTTTATGATGAACATGGCAGACCAGTTCCCAGATGGAGCTGGTCTTTTAAATTTTAATGTGTAAAAAAGAGATCAACCATCCAAGGTATGATCTCTTTTTGTGTACTGATCCAGCTGTGTGTGGGGCTAGCTTCTCCTTGGCTATGACTTGCAGCCGCTGGAAAGCCCGTGCCGCTTTTCGCTTAAGCAGATTTTAACGAAATTCCGATACTTTCCAGCTTTCGTTTAGATTCGTCATTCATAGGTCTGTATCCTTTTTCAATGAGCTCTTTTATGTAAATCTTATTATAAATAAACGCAAAAACAATCGAAACAACCCATGGAGCGATTCCAGCTGTTACGATTCCAATAACTACTGCAACGACGAACATAATTGCGGCCCATTTTAAATCTCCTCTGAATAATGCCGGGAAAAAACCGAAAAAGAATGTAGTCCAACTAAAGCCAACCTTAACCTCTTTAAATAAGCCAATATCATTTTCAAGAGTCGCTTTCATTTGTGTCACCTCCTTCAAAAGCAAAAATTACATGCATAGTAAAATCATACTATACTTTCTTCTTTCCGTTAAGACCTTTTAGGAAAAAGTTGAAAAATATGTATAACAATAACCTTACACGATCGATCACAAATATGTATTATCTTGTTTTACATACTTGTGTTAGGCTGAAGTTCATAAGGTGAGGGGATATAAGATGAATTTTGCCATTCAAATGATTGATCATGTCCAGCTTGCGGCTCCAGGTAATAAGGAAGACATTGCGCGTAAATTTTATCCCTCCTTAACGGGCAGTAAGACCCCCACTTCAAGATTTTGAAGCGGAACTAAAAAAGATAAGTGGGGGTCAACTGTCCGTAAAGGTCCGATTTTGTTCAACTAACATTCAGTGGGGGAGAAAGGGAAACAATGTTGTCAGGTTAATATTGTGAATAAAAGTATTTTACACCTTTTATTAATTTTATCTGCACTGATAGAGTGATTTACTCATCACTCTACACACTGGAGCATAGAGATTGGATCATTGCCCATAAAAAGCTATTAAGTGGACACACTTCGCCATTTAACATCATTTTAAAATGTATTTATTTAGGCTATAAACTGCGCCTATTGGTGTTGCTGTATCGATTGGCTTGTTTTTTCTCTCTTTTATATCGTCGTCCGGGTATGACTGGAACCACGTGACGTTGAATTTCGGCCAAGAAAGTCTCATAGATCTGCTCTCTGTGATGAGGGTCGTCTGTTAAAACCATTTCAATGAGACGTGTCCTTAATTTACCTGCCAAAATGCTTTTATTGATGTGATAGGTTTGATATTTACGATCTTTATGATGGTTCTTTTCGTACCATTCGGCTTCCGCTTCTTGTTCAAAGAGCGAGGCGATATTGCTTAAAAATATCGTTGCGTAAAAGTCTTGTTCAATCAACAGTGGCTTGATACCTGAGAAGTTTTCAACTTCAAATTTATGCTTAAGGTCATTAAACCCAGACTCGATGCCCCATCTTTTCGCATATAGTTCCTGGCTGTCGCTGTATTTGATGTCTGCTGAACTCACATTCGTGAGAAGCGTTTCCGTTTCGCCAGTCGGTAGCGTAACCTTGAGGACACGCACTTGAAGAACAGTTCCGACTGGAATAGGCGTCCCTTGTTTTTTCAATTCCCTTGCTCGCGGTTTGGTGACCTTTACCTGAATCCATTCGTCTTCAGAGGTCGTTTGTTCTACTTCTTTGAGAAAACTACCTTGAGAGCGAATGACATAAGAAATACCTTGCTTTTCCAAATCGATCATGAAAGCAATGGAAGGATAACCGCGATCAAAAAGAATAAGATCACGAACCGACGGCTGTTCAAACGATTGAAGCTTTTCGATATTACGCTTGGCCAGGTCTCTTTCGCTGTCATGAAAGTTTCCAAATACACTACTGATTGTTACCTTGTTTTCAATATCATATAAATTGGAAGCGAATGCCCGGGCAACCGAAGGGTCTGCATTGGAGCCCCAGTAGCCATATGTGTTCCGAGTTTCTTTTGTATCAGGAATTTCTACCACACTGCCATCTATGGCCAGCAATCGGAAGTTATGAAAGGTTTTAAAGTCACCATCTTCGTAAAAACCGCGGATGAATTCATCATTCAAAAGCGTAAAAGCAACAGGACGCAATTTTTGGCGCGCTTCTGAAAACGACTGTTTGGTGTACGTATCCGAGGAGCTAGGCAGAGATAGCGCCTGCTCCCGAAACTCGTCTAGTTCCAATTGGGAGGATTTACGTACCATTCGTAAAAGCAGGGTGAGTAAAGATACAAAACCCACTTTTCGTTCTCTTGTGAAATCTTTGGCATTGCGCTTGGATTTACGTTTGAATTTGTCATTATTCATAAGCTGAATGGTCCGTTCCATAAGGTTGGTCATTTTTTTTCATGAGTGATCACCTAATTCCTTTTTCCCCCAATATAACTAAAATTTGTTAACCTGACAACATTGGAAAGGGAAACCCCCACTGAATGAAGTTTCACTTTATTGAGTGGGAAAAAATAACAAAACAGGAAGTATCTTTATGATAAGGTACTTCCATGTATAAACTGCAAAATCCGCGTGTTTTTCTCCATATTATTGATCTGCTGTATGCCGATGCTTCACCCAACGAAACAACAACGTTAGCCAATAGGCGAAAAAAGAAACCGCAATATCAATTAGAAAAACGTAAACAAAATTCATTCCATTATCCAATTTAAGAAGGTTACAAGCGCTCATAATGGGGGCAAAAACAAAAGCTCCCAAAGCGCAACCAATGAGTGACCACAAATATACATTTTTATTGCGGTTGGTGCTGTACTGGTATAATAGCATAAACAAGATGGGTAAAACCACAGCAGTCATATTTAAGCCAGTTGGAATAAAATAGGTTAGGCTGTGTGGATGGACAAGAAGATTATGAGTAGACAGGATACTATCAACATTCGCCCATCCAACGTGAATGGTATATCCGTAAAAACAAATTTCAAATATCCGTTTCTTATCAATTGCAAAATAAAGAATAACTAGCGGAATAATGGCACTAAGAATGTTAAACCAGAAGTACCATGTATCAATACTCGAATATTCATGCCAGAATTGACTTACCAATTGTTGGGTTTCGCTTTTATATTCTGCAATCTTATGATATAGCTGTTCTTGATTCATTTGTCACTCTCCCATAACAAATAGTACACCTAGCATGTAATATTTGAGCAAAATTTATTCATCGGCTAACATTAGATTGGTATGATGAAAAATAGTTAAAGAAAGGTGTGGAACATATGGCTGAGAAGCTAACATCTTTTGTCCCAATACTTCCTGTACATCCCAAGGTGCTAATTCTAGGCTCCATGCCAGGAGGAATGTCGCTTGAAAAACAGGAATATTATGGGAACCCTCGAAACCATTTTTGGGACATACTCTATACATTATTGCATCAGCCCCCGCTTGCTACATATCATGAAAAAATCATGTTTGTTAAACGGCATCATTTAGCGTTATGGGATACTATTCAAACTTGTTATCGAGAGGGCAGTCTGGATACAAAAATTACCGATGAAATCCCAAACGATATTCCTGGACTGCTTGAGAAGTATCCAAGTATTCGCTTGGTTGCTTGTAATGGAACAAAATCTTTTCAAACGTTTAGGAAATTTTTTGGAAGGGAAAAGTTGGAACAAGCTGACGTGCTAAAACTGCCGTCAACAAGTCCGATTCCCGGGCGGTATACGAAAACGTTTGCCGGGAAAGTAGAGGAGTGGAGCAAAATTTTAACGTATTTATGAATTCCTCATGATAGCGGTTCTGATGGTTATTTTGTGGTATAATAGTATTAGAAAAGGTAATTACGATTCGGAAAGTGATTAAATAGTCTCAATTTTAAATTGTTTGCTATTTTCATTGTTTTTTTAAAAGGATTCGAATAGAATGAAAAGGTGAGTCGTAAGCGGCAACTTACGACTCAAGCGATGACAGTTTCCGCAAGGTGCGGCGACTTTGTGTAAGGATCAAAAGTAATTATCCCGTTTTCGTCGTCGACAGGGTGATTACTTTTTTTCTCGGCTGTTGACAATTAGTAAGACAAGCGTAGAAAACATAACCATCAATTCAATCGCTTTATCAACCGGTATCAATTGCTTCAGCCCCTTTCCTAGGGGATAAAAGCCGCCGATCGAGAAGCTTCCCTATGCAGCCCTCGCCAAGCTCACCCTGCATACCTGTCCCCTTCATTATACAATAAATAAATTGGAAAAGGTTGTAATTATTAGAAAATGGTACAATATTCACAGAAATCGGAAATAAACAGTTAAATAATGTACCGCTTTTGTACCGCTTTTTTCTAATCCAGAGCACTACAAAAAACAGGCTTCGCTACAGTTAAGCCTGTTTTTTTGATTGGATGTAATTTGTACAAATGATAGCCGCTTTAGTTTAGTTAATTTTTATTTGTTTCGTATGGTCGTCTCTATATTTCCGATAATAGGCAATCATCGACGGCAGCGTGTCTTTTAAGTCTGGACAGGAAATACCAGATCCCTTCAAATCAGTTGTGGCTTGTGAGGTGTCATACGACGAATGGATCAAGAAATAATCTAATGCTTCCGGCTCGATTTGAAGCATTTTTCTTACTGGTTTTATTTTTAGCACTGCTTTCCCAAGGCCTACTGGTAACTTACCTTTTGGAGGTTTGCCAAGGTAATATTCAGAAAGCATCGTTTGCAATTCCCTCATTGTGTATGGATTCGGATCGGTTAGGTGATAGGTTTTTCCCTCGCCAACTGGTGCCAGTGACAGATAGCTTGTCGCCTTCAGAACATAATCATTTGGCACGAAATTCCCCTCGGGTTTTCCCTCACCATAATACGTGTTCATTGGGAGGAAACGTGAATTCTCCAAATAGTTTAGCATGAAATAAAGTCCGTCAAATTTAATAGTTTGCCCGGTTTTAGAATTTCCTTTAACGACACCAGGTCGAATGATGGTTAATGGAATGGTATCCTTTAAGGCATCAACCAAGAGTTCTGCCTCATATTTTGTACTTTCATAATGATTCCGGAAACTCTGCCCCTCAGCCAGTTCGTGTTCATAGATACGTCCTTCGCGTCTTCCTGATACATATGCAGTACTGAAGTAAATGTAGCGTTTGAGGTTCGTCAGGTTTTGTACCCAGTCATTCACTTGTTGAGTACCAATTACATTTACGTTGTGAGCAAGGTCCTTTGGCACAGCCAAATCATAAATCGCTGCTAAGTGAAAAACATGTGTTACTGACTCCTGTAAGACGTGATCGACTTTGGAATCAAGTGCAAGTCCTAATTTGGTAATGTCACCGCTTACAATTGTAAATAATTCAGGATCCCGATTATATTTGTAAGCATAAGTAGTAATGGCATCTATGGCCTGGTCATGGAGGTCAGGCAATGCCAATAAGTATATATGATCGATTGTTTCGCCATGATCTTCAATAAGTTGATCGATCAAATTACGTGCTAAAAAACCAGGATACCCAGTCATCATAAAAGTATTTCCCATCTTCCATCAACCCCTCAATATATAAGAATAGTACAAATAGTATAACACATGTGACCTTTATAATCGACTTTCCATTTAATTTTTGGATATACATACATAGAATTGTGGAAGGATAACGTTTAAGTGATGGAATTCGTGTTATATAACTGTTATAATACTAACTTGTATGATAGTAAATGAATGGTCATTCACTTTTAAAAAAACAGATTGAGGTAAACGAAATGAAAAATATCTTTAGGATATTCAAAACAGATATGAAAAACATTGGAACCAATTGGGTAGCTGCAATTTTAATAAGCGGTCTTGTTATTTTACCGTCATTATATGCATGGTTTAATATTCAAGCTTCTTGGGATCCTTATGGTCAGACCAATCAGATTCCAATTGGTGTGGTAAATGAGGACACGGGGGCAACGGTTCGTGACGAGGAGATTCATGTAGGAGACGAACTGGTGAAGGAACTCAAGAAAAATAATGATATGGAATGGCATTTTGACAGTCGAAAGCAGGCTATGGACAAAGTGGAATACGGTGATTATTTCGCTGTGATCGTCATTCCCAAGGATTTTTCTAAAAAGCTTGGTACCGTTGTCCAGGATGATCCACAAAAAGCGAACGTAGAGTATTATGTGAATGAAAAGATCAACGCAATTGCACCAAAAATTACCGATAAAGGTGCGAGTTCCATCGTTGAAAAGATCACAAGTCAATTCGTTTCCACGGTCAATGGGGTCATTTTTGACATGTTTAACCAGATTGGGGTTGAATTGCAAAAAGATCTTCCCGATATTAAACGGTTTGAGGACTATGTATTTACGATGGAAAAAAAGCTTCCCGAAATACATAAGGTGTTAAATGAATCCTTGTCCGATGCAAATGATGCCCAAGATATTATTCATAAAGCCCAAGGGTTAATGCCAGATGCGAAGGAAGTAACGAATAATGGTCTCGAGACGATTGATCATACGACCGAGTTTCTGAAAAAAGCAGAGAGCCGGCTAAATGAGATGGCTCCGAAAGTGAAAAAGGATTTGGAAAAGGTTCAAAATGTTGCTAGTGAAGCAAATGATTTTATGAGCAAGGTGCAGGCAGCGGATATTGATTTCGATAAGGGAAAAGAAATTAGTGACCAATTAACTGGGAAAACGAACGATGCAATCAAACGAATTAACACAATTGAAGATGCATTGAATCAGTTGAAACAGCAAAATCAAGGACAGCAGGAGAATGACGCCGACAATGATGCGGAACAAGAGGAACAGCAACCCGACAGCAATATAAAAGATCAGAATGAACAAATTGATGATGCACTTCAGCGATTGGAGACGTTAAAAGCAGGTCTGCAGGAGGCGCAGGATAATGCTAAGGATGTTAGCTCGTTCATCGAGGATAAGCAGTCAGAGGTTGATTCCACTATTTCCGATTTAAAAAAGATAACTGCGGATACCTCGACGAAAATTGATGATTTTGTGAAAGAGTATAATGAAAATATTGAGCCTACTGTTTTGCAGGAGGTACAAAATGCAAAAGATACGTTGGGCAAGGCCCGCGGTATCCTGACCGAAATCCAGTCCACCATTCCAGAAGTCGAGAAAATCTTAAATCGGACGGATGATAATCTTGGAGAAGGGAAAGATGTGCTGCAATACGCACTTGGCGAGTATCCATATGTACACGACAAGGTGGACCAGCTGGCAAATCGGATTCGCGATATTCAAGGTGAAACCGATATTAATGAAATCATTCAACTATTACAGAATGATCCGGAAGCAGAACGCAGCTTTTTCGCTGAGCCAGTTGAACTGAATGAAAATAAATTGTTTCCAATTCCTAACTATGGATCTGGCATGACACCATTCTATACTGTTCTGGCGATTTGGGTTGGGTCGTTGCTGCTGATTTCTTTACTGGCGACAGATGTGCGAGATCCGGAAGCTTATACCACTAGACAAACCTATTTTGGTAAATATTTAACATTTATGTCGATTGGTATATTGCAAACCTTAATCGTAACGTTTGGTGACATCTTTCTGGTTGATGCCTATATCAAAGATCCTGTTTGGTTTGTGGTATTTGGTCTGCTGATTAGCATGCTCTTTATGTTAATTGTGTACACCTTAGTGTCGGTTTTCGGTGATACTGGCAAGGCGATGGCAATTGTGTTCCTTGTTCTGCAAATAGCGGGGTCTGGCGGCACATACCCAGTCGTGCTACTGCCAAAGTTTTTCCAAATGATAAATCCTTTCCTGCCATTTACGTATGCCATCGATTTGATGCGCGAAGCAGTAGGGGGAATTGTTTGGGAGCGTGCATATCATGATCTCCTATGCTTAGCACTGTTTGCTGCTCTTTTCCTATTACTGGGAACGTTTTTGAAAAAGGCAATTAACAAGCGAACAAAAATTATGATGAAAAAATCGAGGGAAACCGGATTATTTCATTAACCGTCGTAATGCTGTATAGTAACGAATATGTATTTTTAACCCTGTATGAAAGAGATGCAATGAAAAGGAGCGATACATTTGCATGTAAACGAAGAAGCACGAGAATCCTTATTAAAGGAAGTCAATGGCATTTCGGATGACAATTTAAATAAACAGCCAGATGCAGCCAGCTGGTCCATTAAACAGATATTGGAGCATTTGTTTTTAATGGAAGGTGTTATTGTAAAAATGATCGAAAATGAATTGGAGAATGGGAAGGATGTCCAAACAAAGCCAAAACCGATTGAGTTAACGGTTAATCGTGATCAAAAAGTGCAAGCACCGGATTTCGCTGTTCCATCTGATGACTTTGCGACACTTGAAGAACTAAAATTAAAGTTAGAAGCTTCTCATCAAGGGCTTGCTCAATTAGTTACTAATGCTGATGAACACGTATTGGCCAATCGAGCCTTTTTGCATCCTGTATTTGGGGAAATGAGCTTGAACCAATGGATTCCGTTTATTGGATGGCATGAGAAACGTCATACGCTGCAAATTAAGGAAGTCAAGACGGTGTTAGGGTTAGCTTAGTTTTCTTAGATGATCATACTTATGAAAGAAAGGCGGGCAGCGTGTGTTGCCCGCTTCTTCTTTTCGTTGGAAATTACTGGCGTGATGCTAATAAGTACCAGCATAAAAGACAATCAACGGTTGAAATGGTTTGGTATAATAGAATGGAGAAAGGAGCAGGTCAGAATTGAAGCGAAAAAGGCTTTTAAAACTATTAATCGGATTTATTGTCCTTTTATTTATCATAAATATAGTTGCAAGTTTTTATTTTTATCATTTAGCCATTGAGCGCGGACCAAAGGACTTCTTGGTTGGAAATGCGGATCTGGAAGTATCAGCTGCAGCCATGGATGAGTTCATTGATGGTGATTGGCATGCGTGGCTGGATAATCAGTCGTTTGAGGAATTTAAAATGACCTCCTATGATGGGCTGACGTTAAAAGCATATTATTTAAAAGCCAAGCAGCCAACAACGAAAACGGTAATCTTAGCACACGGGTACCTTGGCAGTGGCAAAGATATGGGATTGTATGCGCGTTATTATCATGATGCACTCGGATATAATGTGTTGATGCCTGATGCGCGCGGTCAAGGGGAAAGTGAAGGGGACTACATTGGATTTGGCTGGCATGATCGTCTGGATTATGCAGATTGGGCTGATTTGATGATTGATAAGTTAGGAGACAATGCACAAATTGTGCTGCATGGTGTTTCCATGGGAGCAGCCACCGTGTTAATGACAAGTGGAGAGAATCTTCCTGATAATGTGAAAGCCATTGTTTCAGATAGTGCGTATACAAGTGTGAGAGATATGTTTGCGTATCAAATGAAACGCATGTATCATATCCCATCGTTTCCGGTGCTGCCGACTACTAGTCTGGTGACAAAGATGGAAGCAGGGTATTGGCTAACGGAAGCGTCTGCACTTGATCAGGTGAAAAAAGCGACCGTACCGATTTTATATATCCATGGCAACGCAGATAAATTTGCTCCTGCACGTATGTCTGAGGAATTATATAAAAACACTAAAAGTGATGCAGAGCTCATGATTGTTGACGGCGCTGGACATGCTGAATCATTCGTACTTGCACAAGATAAGTACGAAGCAAAACTGCAGGAGTTTTTAGGGAAGTACGTAGAGTGAGGCACAGGAACAGGTAGAGTGTCTCCATGTTTCCCATGGTGGATTAAATCCGGAGAAGAGCTACCTGTCCCGCCTATGATAGTCGACCTATGACTCGCTGATGTTGGCGTCTTGTTTGTATGCTATTTGCAGTTGTTTTGTGATGTTGCCAGGTTTGCCATTAGCGATTGGTTGATGATCAACTGTGATGATTGGCATAATTTCCGAGGTGCTGCTCGACAGAAAAAGTTCATCCGCATTAGCAATATCATCGACGGAAAAAGCTGTCTCATTGAACGGAATGCCAAGTTTTTCCGCAAATTGTTCGACACGAATTCGCACACAACCATGTAAAATTTGATTGGTGGCCGGATGCGTCATGATCGTACCATCTTTCACCAGATAGACATTTGATGAACTGCATTCCGTCACCGTGCCATCTTTGTGCAAAATGGCCTCGTAACATCCTTGCTCCTGAGCTTCTTGTTTTGCCAAGACATTTGGTAACAGATTAAGGCTTTTAATATAACAATTTTCCCAGCGTACATCGCGTTGTGTAATCGCCTTGACACCATTTTTTAAATTGTCCAGATTCCTTGGCTGTTTTGAAACATAAGCATATACATTTGCGTCTACGCCGGTTGGAAATGTATGCACACGTGGTGCGGAGCCGCGTGATGCTTGAAGATATACTTTTGTATCGGTTTTGACATCATTTTTAAGTAATAAGGTATGCAATAAATCGGTTAGTTCCACCTTTGTAAAGGGCAGGATAATTTTGACTGCTGCTGCCGATCGAAATAAGCGATTGACATGTTCGTCAAGCAGATAATAGGTACCGTTATACACACGAATCACTTCATATACACCATCTCCAAATTGCAGCCCTCGTTCCTCGAATGGATAATGCAATGTGTCGCGGTGTACAAATTTTGTTTGTGATAATACGACAGGATAATTTGTCATTTCTATTCCCTCCCATAAGCCATAAGATCATTCTATATCTTCATACAACCATTGTAAACAAAGAATTCCTAATTGTCGTACCGCGGGAAATCATTTGGAATGAAGAATCTGAAAGTGATACCGGTTTAATGGAAATTTGTTTAATTTAGTGATAAATATCACGGTGTGTATTATATTTCTCATATATAATAGTGATAATGAAGCAGTGTGTGTTACATAAAAGTAATTGGCTAAGCACACATGAATCGTATCCATCTTCTAAAAGGAACGTGATGACAATGGAACCTTTATTATTACGGCTGGGTCAGCGGGATTGTGACAAGCTGATTGCCAATACGAAACGGTTACATGTAAAAAAGGGCGCGGTTATTTTTAATGAGGGAAGCCCAGCGGAGCATTTATTTTTTATCGAAAAAGGGGAGATGCGCATTTTTAAGAACCTTGGTGATAATAGGGAAATTACGATATTTACCCGGGGTGAAGATGATGGATTTGGTGAGATTGGTATTTTTAGTGGGAAAAAGTATTCAAATACAGCTGAGGCAACAAGAGATAGTGTAATCCTATCCATTCATAAAGATGTTATTGAATCCATTTTGGCTGAGGATGGGCATCTGTGTTTGCAATTCATCAAATGGGTTGCCGAGTCATTGGAGGCTAGTAAAGCACAAACTCGTGATTTTCTGGCATTTGGATCGGAGGGCGCAGTGGCATCCATGTTTCTTCGGTATGTCAATATGTATGGCGTGGTAACGGTGAACGGAATCCGTATCACAAAGCCAATCTTGATTCAAGATATTAGTAAGTATATTGGAATTTCCAGAGAGACGGTCAGTCGAATTGTAAACAAATGGAAGGAAAAAGGAATCCTCACAAATGATAATAAATATTTTTTAGTGAAGGATATCGACTATTTGAAAACACTGCTTGCATGTGATTCGTGTGGCGTGGAAAATTGTGTGCTGTAGGTGAAGTCAGATAGTAAATCTTGTAGGGTATTCGTACACTTTTGTTAAAAAAACGACAAATTTCTCTTGAATTGCGATGATAGACTTGCTATAATAAAAAATGCATTACAAAAAGCGGGTGTAGTTTAGTGGTAAAACCTCAGCCTTCCAAGCTGATGATGAGGGTTCGATTCCCTTCACCCGCTCCATACATATGTCATAACGCAGTGTTTCGTCGGATGAGCGACGAGGTGTTGCGTTTTTTTCATTGTTTGGAGTTTTTGACTCGTGTCTGCACTTGAATTTAGAGTTCTCTAAGTAGTATTCTTTAAGTTAGAAATGATTAATTAATGAGGGATTTTAATATGAGACATTTGTTACAACAATTAAAACAACTAGATGGAAAAGGGTATAAAGCTTACAAAGGTGTACAAGGAACCTATTATTCTGCTCGCTTCACGTTATCGATTGACTATGTACAGGGGGATCCATTTGCGTCCCCTTCCAAAATTCGTGTCGTGGTGCCACAACAGCAACGTCGCATTAAGCGCGAATGGATGGAAGATGATTACCGCAATGTGGCGACAGCGGATGCGCTAGCCCGATCTGTCGGTAAAGCAGTAGCAGGCAGTCATGTTCAGGTAAAAGGATCCGGCAAAAGTGGTGCTGTGTTATTTGATACACCTGGGCAGGAGGTCTTGGAGCGGAGCGCGGTACAAATCGGTCCGAATGGTACCACTATCTGTCTGTCAGTTGGACTTCCCGCGAATGGAAGACGGATCAACGGCAGGGAAGCCATCAAGTTATTTGAAACGGTTATTCCCGCGATCATCAACAAATCGATTTTTACGATAACCGATCAGGAAATGGAACAGGCGGTTCAATTAGCAGATCAGCAAGAAGCTATTCGTGAGGAGATGGTCAAACAGGGGTGGATTGCGTTTATTGCGAATGGAGCAATTTTACCAAGAGAAAGCGGGATAAGCAATCGCCCGTTGAAACAAGCAGTTCCCTTTCAAAGCCCGAAAGAAAACCAAGTAACCATTCGTGTGCCCCACCGGTCTGAAGCCTTAACAGGAATGGCGATCAAAAAAGGAATTACATTGATTGTTGGCGGTGGTTATCATGGCAAAAGTACGGTGCTTGAGGCGGTGGAACGAGGTGTCTATCCGCATACCAAAGGGGATGGGCGTGAATTTGTCTTGACCGATCCAGATGCCGTCAAAATTCGTGCGGAAGACGGCAGGCAAATTAAGGGTGTGAATATTTCACCGTTTATTTCTAACTTGCCACATAAACAGGAGACGGAGTGTTTTTCCACAGAAAATGCAAGTGGCAGTACGTCACAAGCAGCAAATGTTATGGAGGCTTTAGAGGTTGGTGCGACAACATTGCTGATTGATGAGGATACAAGTGCAACTAATTTCATGATCCGCGATCACCGAATGCAGCAATTGGTGACACAAGAACAAGAACCGATTACCCCGTTTATCGATAAGGTAAAACAAATGCGTGATCAGCTCGCTGTTTCAACGATTCTGGTAATGGGAGGTTCCGGCGATTATTTTGCTGTTGCCGACGAGGTAATCATGATGGATGAATATGTTCCACGAAATGTGACGGCAAAGGCAAAAGCAATCATGGAGCAGTACCCGATGGAACGAAATGGTGTTAATGATAGTATGTTTGGTACGATCGCGAAACGTTGCTTGAAGCCGAGTAGCTTGCAAACGCAAAAAGGGAAGCGGGCGAAAACACAAGCAAAAGGATTAACGAAAATCTTAATGGGTCGAACAGAAATTGTTTTTGATCAAACAGAACAACTAGCAGATGCCTCACAAACACGGATGATTGCGGAGATCATTTCCTATCTGGATCGGACCAATGGCTTGGAAAAGGTTAGGACATTAGCAGATGTGCTTGTAGAAATAGAACGGAAAATGGATGATGATGGACTGGCTTCGTTTACTAGTTTTTCAAAGCAACACCCCGGTGACATTGCCCGTCCACGCAAATATGAAATTGCCGCCGTATTAAACCGGATCCGGACATTGCAAGTGACCCAAATGGACTGATATACGGCGCAGGGGGCAGTTTTAGACCGCTTAAAAACGCACCTTTTATCCCGCAAGTCCCCCACTGAATAATCGTTTGGGAGAAAATGGGCTAAGACGTGCGGGAACAGCCCTGAAACGTGTGGGAGTAGCCCTGAAATGTGTGGGAGTAGCCCTAAAACGTGCAAGGACCAGCCTGAAACATGCGACAGCAAGTTCGAAATGTGTAATAGGTGCAGAGGTTTTTAAAACGAATCTATTTCACTTTTTCAGCAGTCTCAGCCGATTCCACTATCCCGTATCGATCGTTCATGTGAATTCCCGATCGGATATCCTGCATCCCCGATCACATGGCAAACTTACTTTGCCCAACTTTAGAGGAAGTGAATGAAATGGATGTGCAACAATTAAAACAGGAAATTATCGCGTACAGCAAAGATATAGGCATTGATAAAATTGGCTTTGCTGCTGCCGACGTGTTCGGTGAATTAAAAGAACGGCTTAAGCAGCAACAAGCACTAAGCTATCAGTCGGGATTTGAAAAAGGGTCGATCGAGGAACGGACAGAACCAAATCGATTATTACCCGAAGCACAATCAATTCTCTCGATTGCCGTTGCGTACCCTTCCCGGATTAGGAACGCGCCAAAAGGAACCAAACAGGATCGCCGGGGAATTTTTTGCCGGGCATCTTGGGGGATGGATTACCATGTCATTCTCAGAGAACGGTTAGAAAAATTGGCCACATTTATCGCGGAACAAGTCCCCCATGCGCAGACAAAAATAATGGTTGATACGGGGGAATTATCCGATCGAGCGGTTGCGGAGCGGGCTGGTATCGGCTTCAGCGGAAAGAACTGTTCCATTATTACCCCTGAATTTGGGTCGTTTGTTTACCTTGGCGAATTAATCACAAATATTCCTTTTACCCCAGATTCACCAGTAGAAGATAGCTGCGGAGATTGTCGTAAATGTCTTGATGCTTGTCCGACAGGGGCCTTGGTGCAGGGTGGACAGTTAAACGCCCAGCGCTGTTTATCCTTTTTAACCCAAACAAAAGGGTTCTTGGCTGATGAATTTCGTGTGGAGCTTGGTAACCGGGTATATGGCTGTGACACCTGCCAGCAAGTCTGTCCCAAAAATAAAAAAATGGATTTTCATCTGCATCCAGAGACAGAGCCCGAACCGGAAGCTGCCAAGCCGAAGCTGAAACCGATGTTACGCATGTCCAACCGGGAGTTTAAAGAAACGTTTGGCCATATGTCCGGATCTTGGCGCGGAAAAAAACCAATCCAGCGTAATGCAATGATAGCACTTGCTCATTTCAAAGATGAAACAGCTGTGGACGATTTGATTGCGGTGATGAACGATGATCCACGCCCAGTTATTCGTGGAACAGCAGCTTGGACCCTTGGAAAAATAGGGACCGTAGCAGCAATCACTGCTTTGAGGGAAGCCCGGACGATAGAAGCAGACGATCAGGTGTTATTTGAAATGGAAAAAGGATTGAACATGAATAGCCCAGTTTTATAGCTTGTAAGGGAGTGGGGAAAATGAACGAGGCACTTTTCTACGATGTCATGGAATCACCGGTAGGACCGCTGTTAATCATCAGTGACGGGAAAAAAGTCATTCGGATTGATTATGGAACAATGCACGATTTGCAAGCGCAGTTGACAAAGTGGGCTACACGTTATTTCGCCCATTCGGTATTTGTAAATAAGCCGGAAAAAGTGAAATATGTGAAGCAGCAACTTCAGGATTATTTTGACAACGAGAGCAGCGATTTTTCGATCGATTTTACCTTTCATGGTACACCTTTTCAAAAACGGGTCTGGCGTGCTTTGTATGAAACAATTCCGTATGGGGAAACAAGGACGTATAAGGATATCGCTGAAGAAATTGGCAACCCCAAAGCTGTTCGTGCGGTTGGCGGCGCGGTGAATAAAAACCCATTTTCAATTCTGGTTCCGTGTCACCGTGTGATCGGGGCAAACGGGAAAATGGTCGGCTATAATGGGGGACTGGATAAAAAGGAATATTTACTGGAGCATGAGCGGATTCATAAGCGTGGTAAGGAAAATGGCGCGGGTTGAAAAAATCATGCGTTAGACAAGGCCACCCTCCATATACATATAGCGGAGGGGATTTTTATGGAGCGGTTAGCAAATTGGTGGCAGGATGTCTTTCAATCCGATGCCAGTCACGAAGCGTGGTGGGAACGAAAAAAAGCATTATGCCAGGAGCGTGGTGTGGAAATTAGCCGGATACAGGGCGATGGCCATGTATTTCAGGAGTTACGGTATGACCGGGAATCGATCTTTCATTATCTGTTACATGTGTCCTTTTTAATGAAGCAAAAGGATTACTTGTATCGTGAGGAACAAGTTATCCCGCTGCAATTCCGAATGCTTCCTGATCAATCCATTGAACATATCAAGCTGGAATCTAAGCCTGCTGAATCAGCCGAATCGAATTCCGCTGAGCTGTTGGAAGCGCGTGATGCCGCAGAATATCGCTTTACGTACGACCGGCTTGCCGCAGTGAAATATGCCGAACGATGGTGGAATGATTATAATCCTGCCTATCAAAGGTTTCGTGTCGATTGTACGAACTATATTTCGCAATGCCTTTATGCTGGGGGAGCTCCGATGCGTGGTGCGCCAAATCGTGGCACAGGCTGGTGGTACCAGAATAATAACTGGAGCTACAGCTGGTCAGTAGCCCACTCCTTTCGCTGGTATCTAAGCGGGTCAACAAAAGGGTTAACCGGAAAGGAAGTGGGTACGGCAGAAGAATTAATTCCTGGTGACGTGATTTGTTATGATTTTGAAGGGGACGGCAGATGGGATCATAGTACCATCGTGGTGGCCAAAGATGCATATGGGATGCCGCTGGTCAATGCTCATACCGACAATTCCCGAAATCGTTACTGGTCGTATGAAGATTCAACGGCTTATACACCAAATATGGCCTATAAGTTTTTCCATATTGGTGAGTAGTGGTATACTATTTTTCGTATGCTAAAAAGTCAAGGCAATGCCTCGCCCGGCTCCAGCGCCCAGTCGATACCGCTTAACAGGCGCTTTTAGCCTTTGATGTGAATAAGGAGAAGAAT
The DNA here is from genome assembly GCF_039548255.1 of Lentibacillus songyuanensis. Classification (NCBI taxonomy): domain Bacteria; kingdom Bacillati; phylum Bacillota; class Bacilli; order Caryophanales; family Bacillaceae; genus Lentibacillus; species Lentibacillus songyuanensis. The sequence goes on along the minus strand of NZ_JBCLVH010000009.1, from coordinate 70,242 downwards.
AATTGTGAGCTTACATGTTGTTTTGTATCAACCAGAAATTCCGGCAAATACCGGGAACATTGCCAGAACATGTTTGGCAACCAATGCAATATTACATTTGATCCGTCCGCTTGGATTCTCTACCGATGATAAAATGGTTCGCCGAGCTGGACTGGATTACTGGAAAAATGTTGATGTCCGCGAGTATGATTCTATCGATTCTTTGTATGCCACGTACCCGAATGGCGACTTTTACTATATTGAGAATTTCGGGACAAAATATTATACGGACTATGACTATAGTGATCCGATGAAAGAGTTGTTTTTTGTGTTTGGCAGGGAAACAAACGGCATACCCAAAAATTTGCTGGCCGGAAAAGAGGATAAGTGTTTACGGATTCATATGTCGGATCAAGTCCGCTCGCTGAATTTATCGAATACAGCTGCCATCATTGTTTATGAGGCATTGAGACAACAAGGATTTCATGGGTTATCCTAGAGAAGCTGTTTTCATTTCAGCATTTCCACATACATGGAAAAAGCTGCCCCCATTTTATGTGGAGCAGCTTTTTCCTATTTACAGGCTACTGTTTTCTAGGCTTCCCTGGCTTTGCTTCATACCCGGAAGTAAAGACGGATACCATAAATGTAACAATAACACCCATTAATAATGCTAACTTCATGTGTGTTGCCTCCTTTAAAGCGGTATGTAAAACATGACAATCATTAGTATACCCCCATTATACCGAAAAACTATCTGAATGTGAACTGGAAAAGATGTAAACGGCCTCAAAATTAAATAAAAATAAGTCAGTTAATAAGTTAATTTACTTTAATATATATTCACTATTTTATGAATTCCATAACCTCCGACAAACGTAACGCTATGTGATTGTTTATCCACTTAAAATAGGGTATATTAGTTGATGAAGTCATTCGACAGTTCTATAATGGATACGGAGTTTGAAAATACCGTTGTCGAACGGAACAGTTAATACTAATGGGGGTATATAACGTGGCACAAAATGAAGAATCTCATCAAGGATTCTGGGGAGAATTTTATGGTCCTAACTTGGGGTATATTGAAGAACAATATGAGTTATATAAAGAGGATCCACAAGCAATTGATCCGTCTTTAAAGGAATTGTTTGATCAACATGGGGCCCCCAACTGGCAGCACCAGACAAACGGTGCCGTACAAACATCAGCAAGCCCTGCAACTTCCATAGACGATGTGAAGAAACTAACCTCGGCAATGAAACTTGTGGAGGCTATTCGCCGTTATGGTCATCTGGAGGCTGATATTTATCCAGTTGGGCGTGAGAAAAACCGTAAGTCGGACCTTGTTGATCCAAAGTCATATGGATTAACCGAGGATGATTTGCAAAGTATTCCTGCTTCCTGGTTATGGGAAGATGCATCAGGAAATATTGAAAACGGGCTAGATGTTGTCAAGCAGTTAAAGAAATATTATTCCGGAACCATCACGTTTGAATATGATCATGTAAATAATGATGACGAACGAAAATGGCTGTTGGAACGTATTGAATCGGGAAACCTATCATTATCATTTTCTGATGAAGAAAAGAAACAATTACTGGAGCGGCTTGCCCATGTAGAGGGTTTTGAGGAATTTCTGCAAAAAACGTTTGTTGGGCAAAAGCGTTTTTCTGTTGAAGGTTTAGAAGTCATGATTCCTATGCTTGATCAGGTTGTTAAACATGCGACTGATGAGAAAATTGATCATATCATGATGGGCATGGCTCACCGCGGACGACTGAGCGTTCTATCCCATATATTAGGTAAACCATATGACAAAATATTTTCCGAGTTTCATCATTCGCCAGACAAAGAATTAATTCCATCTGAAGGTTCAAGGGGAATCAATTATGGCTGGACCGGTGATGTGAAGTATCATTTTGGGGCAACAACGGAAGTAAAGGATAAAGAAGATGAGTCCACCCAAATTACGCTGGCGCATAATCCATCCCATTTGGAATTCGTAAACCCAGTTGTGCAAGGCTTTACTAGAGCAGCACAAGATAGCCGAAAGGAAAGAGGCTATCCAGCACAAGACCTGGATAAAGCATTTAGTGTACTCATTCATGGGGATGCTGCTTTTATTGGAGAAGGTGTTGTAGCGGAATCATTGAACTTGAGCGGATTACCAGGTTATCGAACTGGGGGAACGCTGCATTTAATTACGAACAACCTTGTTGGATATACGACTGATCAAAAAGACGGGCGTTCTACCCGTTATGCTAGTGATTTAGCAAAGGGATTTGAGATTCCGATTATTCATGTCAATGCGGATGATCCGATAGCGTGTGTTTCGGCAATGAACTTTGCTTATGAATATCGGAAAACATTCCGTAAAGACTTTTTAATTGATCTGGTTGGTTACCGTCGTTATGGTCATAATGAAATGGATGAGCCAAGAACGACACAGCCGCAGCTTTATCAGGATATTGATAATCACCCAACGGTTGCGAATGTATTTGCTAATGTGCTGCAAAATGAGAATGTTATTACAGAAGATACCTTGAAACAAATGAAAGAGAAAGTGGAAAGTCATTTACGGGATATCTATGAAAGCATGAAAGAAAATGAGAGTGGGGAAGCGGAAGCAAGAAGCATGCCGAAAGCACTAAAAAATGGTATTGACCGCTTCGAAACAGCAGTACCACTTGATCAGCTGAAGGCCTTGAATAAAGGATTATTAAATCGTCCTGAAGGTTTTACCGGCTTTAAAAAATTGGAGAAGATTTTAAAACGCCGTGAAAATGCCCTTGAAGAAGGGAACAAAGCGGACTGGGGCGCCGGGGAAGCATTAGCCTATGCATCCATTTTAGCGGATGGCATTCCAATTCGGTTAACCGGCCAAGACTCGGAACGCGGAACATTTGCGCATCGTCATGTTGTATTGCATGATGTCGAAAAACAGGATTCTTACTGCCTCATGCATGGTTTGGAAGAGGCTAAAGCATCATTTGATATTCACAATAGCCCCCTTTCAGAGGCTGGAGTGTTAGGTTTTGAGTATGGCTATAGTGTTCAATCACCAAACACGTTGGTATTATGGGAAGCGCAATTTGGCGACTTCGCGAATGCTGCACAGGTAATTTTTGACCAATTTATTTCTGCTTCTCGTGCGAAATGGGGCGAGAAATCAAACATGGTTGTACTTTTGCCGCATGGTTATGAAGGCCAGGGACCGGAACATTCCAGTGCACGGTTGGAACGCTATCTGCAATTAGCTGCAGAAAATAATATCATCGTGGCAAACGTGACATCGTCAGCACAATTTTTCCATTTAATGCGTCGTCAAGCAGCCATGCGTGGACGTGAGGAAGCGCGGCCATTGATTTTGATGACACCAAAGAGCTTGTTACGGAATCAGCGTGTTGCGTCAGAAGCAAAGGAATTTACGGAGGGAAAATTCCAAGTGCTTAAGTCACAGCCGAATTTAAAAGTGAGCAAGAAAAATGCCAAACGCTTACTGATTGGCAGCGGAAAAGTCATGGTTGACATTGAGGAAGCAATTGAGAAGTCGGAAAGCGCTTTTGACTGGCTACGCGTATTACGACTGGAACAAATCTATCCATTCCCTAAAAAGGAATTGCAGAAAGAACTGGAACAATTACCAAACCTCCAAGAAGTTGTTTGGGTCCAGGAAGAACCGAAAAACATGGGCGCCTGGGTTATTGTAGTTGAATATTTAAAAGAATTGGTAAAAGAAGGCATTGATATCCGGTATATTGGCCGTCCTGATCGTTCGGCACCGGCAGTTGGGGAACCAAATGTGCATAAAACAGAACAAAATCAAATCATCCAAGCAGCAATAAGCGAATCACAAGGAGGAGATACCCGTGAAAGAGATTAAAATTCCGGAATTGGCTGAGTCTATTACAGAAGGTACGATCGCTGAATGGTTAGTAAAAAAAGGTGACAAAATTGAAAAAGGTGACCCGGTTGTTGAACTGGAAACAGACAAAGTAAACGTCGAAGTGAATGCCGATTCTGCTGGGGTACTTGTCGAAATTGTAGCTAATGAAGGTGATGATGTCGAAGTTGGCGATGTGATTGCCAAGGTGGACGAAAATGGGGAAGCATCCGGTGATACGTCTTCGGCAAAAGAAGAAACAAAAACGGATGATCAGCCAAAACAGGAAGAAACAAAACAAGAGGCACCGAAACAAGAAGCACCAAAGCAGGACCAGCAACAAGCAGATGAAACCAATCAAGACGTGATTGCATCACCTGCAGCAAGAAAACGAGCCCGCGAATTAAATATTGACTTGAGCCAGGTAAGCACACGTGACCCATTAGGCCGCGTGCGTCCTGAGGATGTGGAAGCAGCTGCTAAAGGTGGAAATGAATCTAAACAGCAACAGCAAAAGGCTGCTAAAAGTGACACACCAAAGCAATCTGAAAAGACGGAGTTTGATAAGCCTGTAGATCGAATCAAATTATCGAGACGACGCCAAACAATTGCTAAGAACCTTGTGGCAGTGCAGCATGAAACTGCTATGTTAACAACATTTAATGAGGTTGACATGACAGCAGTGATGAATTTGCGCAGTAAACGAAAAGAAAACTTTATTAAAAAACATGATGTAAAACTTGGCTTCATGTCATTCTTTACTAAAGCGGTTGTTGGCGCATTAAAAGAGTTCCCTGAAATTAACGCTGAAATTCAAGGCAATGAACTGGTGTTGAAGAAATTTTACGATATCGGAGTTGCGGTATCAACAGAAGAAGGATTGGTTGTACCGGTTGTTCGTGATGCAGATCGTATGGATTTCGCCGGTGTTGAGCGTGCAATTGGGGATCTTGGTGTGAAAGCGAAAAATAAAGAACTGTCATTGAAAGATCTTCAAGGCGGCACATTCACAATTACGAATGGCGGTACATTCGGATCAATGATGTCGACACCGATCTTGAACGCACCACAGGTTGGAATCTTAGGAATGCATAACATTATTAAACGACCAATCGCGATGCCAGACGATTCGATCGAAGTACGCCCAATGATGTATATTGCCCTGTCTTATGATCACCGTGTTGTTGATGGAGCAGAGGCTGTACAATTCCTCGTTCGTATTAAACAGATGTTGGAAGATCCATATGATTTATTGTTAGAAGGTTAATATAAATATGGAATGCCCCGTTTTGATGAGGATCAAAGCGGGGCATTATATATAGGAAAATTAAATATTGTTGTGGTTTTGTTCTATCGTTATTTTGTGGTTACTTTCTTAAGTAATTTTATATCAGATTGCATGTCAGTTACGGTTTCTTTTAGCGTATCCATATCTGATTTCATTTCGTATTCGTACCAACCTGCTCTTTTGTGTATTTTACATCGCGATGAACTCGTCTAAGAAGATTCATTTCCATTCCATGATTTGTTTTGAGGAGTGAATGATTCATCGCCATTTCGTCTTGAAGATTTTTAAACCCGCTTTTCTTTGTGGTTTCGAGTGACCCAAGCTTTGTTTCTACGGAGCTGAGTTTATCTTCTTGAGAACTTAGCTTATTACCCATCAAGTCCAATTTTTCTCCTTAAGCGCCAAATTGTTTTCCAAGGGCGTCCAACTTTTCCCCTTGATAATCGAATCGTTCTTCCTGTGAATCAAATCTGCTGTTTAATTTGTTGATTTCCGTTAAAATTACTTTCATATCTTCATTTATACATACGACCTCCTTTTTTGATTTATGTTATCTACATTATAGCATGTATGCAGAATTAGTCATTTCAGTAATTTTTCATTTTAAATGATTTCACATGGGTCAAATGTGAAATTTAACCTAGACGAAAATATAAATTTCAGCCCATAGAAAGGTATTAAAATTCATTTCAGTCATTTTCAAATGAATTTATCCCACCTTAACGGGCAGTAAGACCCCCACTTCAAGATTTTGAAGCGGAACAAAAAAAGATAAGTGGGGGTCAACTGTCCGTAAAGGTCCAATTCTGTTCGGGCCTGCACGACGCAGGTCACAAAGGCGTTGCAACAGGACGTTGCGTTCTTAGCCTTTGTTCTCCTGTTTCAGTGGGGGAGAAAGGGAAAAGAAAGGAAACCCCCCCACTGAATGAAGTTTCACTTTATTGCATTTCTTTCTAAAAACGAATATTATATTAGGTGTTGATTGATATTATTCGTTAATGAGGGTGAAATCGTTGGAAAATTTATTCAAACTTAAACAAAACAATACTAACATCCAAACCGAAGTAATGGGTGGTGTGACGACCTTTCTTACCATGGTCTATATTATCATTGTCAACCCCGCGATTCTTTCAGCGGCAGGAGTTCCGTTTGATCACGTATTTATGGCTACAGTTATTTCAGCTGTCGCGGGGACATTATGCATGGCATTATTTGCGAATTATCCGATTGCAATTGCACCCGGAATGGGGATGAATGCTTATTTTGCCAGCGTGGTTGCTACACAAGGCTTCTCCTACCAGGTAATATTCGGGACGGTATTTCTAGCAGGTATTGTCTTCATCATTTTAAGTTTTACAACGTTACGTGAAACGTTAATTGAGGCAATTCCAGCTTCACTAAAGTTTGGCATCACGTCAGGGATTGGTTTGTTTATCGCTTTTTTAGGGTTGCGATCATCTGGAATTGTGGTTGCCAATGAGGCGAACCTGGTTGGATTTGGTGATTTACACGCACCTGGAACCTTATTAGCAATAGCAGGATTATTTATCATGTTAATCCTGATGACTTGGAATGTGCGTGGAGCGCTGTTTATCGGGATGGTTGCAACTGGTATTATTGGTTATTTCACCGGGCAGTTAACGTTTAATGGGGTGGTATCTGCACCTCCAACACCGGTGTTCTTTGATATGGATATTGCGGGTGTGTTCAGTAATGGATTATACACCATTGTTTTTGCTTTTTTACTTGTAACGATATTCGATACAACGGGAACGTTAATTGGGGTAGCGGAACAGGCAGGATTTATGAAAAATGGCAAACTTCCGCGGGCAAAGGCAGCCTTGATGGCAGATGCAAGTGCAACGACCATTGGCTCGATGTTTGGTACAAGTCCTTCGACCGCGTATGTTGAGTCGACTTCAGGAGTAGCAGCAGGAGGAAGAACCGGATTAACATCGGTGGTTGTTGCTGTTCTGTTTGCTTTATCGATTTTTTTCACGCCGATTATTAGTTCGATTGCCAATGTAGCAGCTATCACCGCTCCTGTCTTAATTATTGTTGGTTGCTTTATGATGGAGGGGTTAGCGCGGATTAATTGGAAAACATTTGATGAGGCATTTCCTGCATTTTCCATTATTTTAACGATGCCGTTAACCTCCAGTATTGCAACGGGAATTTCGATCGGGTTTATTACCTATCCATTATTAAAATTAGTAAGCGGGAAAGGAAAAGATGTGCATTGGATTCTTTACGTTTTCGGTATCATCTTCATCCTGCAAATGATCTTTTTTCCCGCACACTAAATGACTGATCTTCCTTTGATGGAAGAACTGATTTTAACAAAAAATCCTGCAGAAAAGTGTCGTGCTAACTTTTTAGTACTTCATGATAGTGTTTTAAGTGTGGAATCCACTTGAAGATTAAAACAGGTATAACAATGAATCGTGAACCCTCATTGCGTCTGGCCCCAATACGAATAAAATATATGGGATAGTAAATAACTATAGGCAGACGAAAAAGGCAGCCTGCTGATTCGTTATGGAAAGTATTTATTATTAGTGGGACACAGGAATCTGCCCTGTATGTCTCCAGGAGGGCTTATTTGTGGATATTATTTTAGGACTTATAGCAATTGTTGTTGTTCTTGGGGTAGCTTATTTAATGTCGAATGACAGGAAAAATATAAACTATCGGGGAATTGTCGTTATGTTGATAGCGCAAATCATAATTACCTGGTTTATGTTTTCGACGGAGATCGGAAAAAAAATCATCAACGGTATTTCGGCTGGGTTCGATAAATTAATTGAGTTTGGTCAGGAAGGAATAAGTTTCGTTGTTGGCGGATTTCAATTAGAGGAGAGCGGCGTGTTTTTCTTTAATGTACTCTTATTGATTATCTTTTTTTCCACACTTTTATCCGTTCTGACCTATTTGAAAATTTTGCCGCAGATCATTAAATACATTGGCGGTTTATTGTCTAAGATAACGGGATTGCCAAAGGTGGAGTCATTTAATGCGGTAAACAGTATCTTTTTTGGTCAATCTGAAGCGTTGCTGGCTATCAAAACCCAGTTCCATCAATTGGAGAAGAATCGGTTGTATATTGTCAGTGCTTCAGCAATGGGTTCCGTTTCGGCATCAATTGTTGGTTCCTATATACAAATTCTGCCGCCACAATATGTATTGGTTGCATTGCCACTAAACATGTTTAGTGCTGTTATGATTGCATCGGTGATTGCTCCGGTACATGTACCCAAAGAGGAAGATCATGTCGATGTAAAGGATGTTTCCAAGGATCGCAGTATTTTCGAAGCGATGGGAAATGGGGCGCTTGATGGGGGGAAGATAGCCTTAATCGTAGCTGCCATGCTAATCGCGTTTATTGCTTCGCTTGCCCTCGTTAACTGGCTGATTCAACTCATTTTCGCCGGTGTGACATTGCAGGATATACTCGGGTATGTTCTGTCACCAATTGGCATGTTAATGGGGATTGCTCCTAGTGAGGTTATTCAAGCCGGTGGTGTAATGGGGACGAAAATTGTTACCAATGAATTTGTTGCTATGCTTGACTTCCAATCCATGCTTGGTGATATGTCGCAGAAAACGGTGGGGATTGTGTCCGTTTTCTTGACCAGCTTTGCTAACTTTTCATCGATTGGCATTATTGCGGGAACGGTACAGGCGATTGATCAAAAAAAGGCTGTACAAGTTTCCGGATTTGGGATGAAATTGTTGATTGGGGCAACACTGGCATCGATACTTTCCGCAACGATTGCTGGATTATTTCTATAAAAAAGTGGAAACCGGTCAGTGATCGGTTTCCGCTTTTTTTCGCTAGCGAATATTTTAAAAATATGGAGACGGCGATATGGTATAATGGAAGAAAAAGGGTATGAGGTGTATTCGCTGTGCTGTCTAAACATTGTAATGGATGTGGGAAAGATATCCCGTTTTCTATGTTTATCAAACAAAAAAGCTTCCATAAGGTTTTCTGTCCCAATTGCAACAAGCGGCTACGTCCAACAGGTTCTTCCAAGGTCGTTTTTTCTGTACTATGTATTGTGCCAATCATCGCCTTGCCAAATACATTTTCATATTCATGGATGATAATGTTTGCCTGGATCATCTTTTGTATTTTTATTGTCCAGCCGCTTGTTTACAAATATGAAATCCATGAATAAAGTGAAACTTCATTCAGTGGAGGGATCTCTTTCTCCCTCACTGGGACAGGAGAACAAAGGCTAAGATCGTAATGTCTGAGTTTGCAACGCCTTTGTGACCTGTATCGTGCAGAAGCGGCTTGTTTTTTCGTTTCACCTCAAAGCCTTGAAATGGGGGCTTACTCCCCGTTAAGGCGGGATAAAACTGAAAAATAGCTGGGATGTAACGGAAACATTGCACACGAAAGAAGAACGATCATTCGGTCATCCAACAGCCGTTTGCCTTGCCGCATGACGATATACAACTTCGTTTGGCAACTCAACCCTCATTTGAATGACCGAATGACAAAAAACTCTTTCGTTCGCTAACTTAACTGTCCGGAGCGTTCCCGCGGCAACCGCAAACTTTTATGTTTCTTGAACGACTTTGACTTTTTGCAGCTTTTTTTGTAAATAGAAAAATCTTGCTAACAGACAGCAAGCACCAAAGCTTAGCCCAATAATAATTCCCACCCAATAGCCAAATGGTTCAAGCGGAGTGAAATTTGCCAGAAGCCAGCCGCTTGGCAGTCCCACAACCCAGTAGGAAATAAGTGACAGAATAAGGGTGACGTTAACATCCTTGTAGCCGCGTAATGCACCTTGAATGGGAGCACCAACTGCATCAGCCAACTGATAAAAGATCGCGTAGATGATGAAATGTTTGGTCAGCTCAATAACATCTGGATTAGTATTATAAATTGCAGCAACAGTTCCGTTAAATACATACAAGACAATCCCGGCAAAAACTGCAATAATTAACCCACTGCTAATTCCGATATATCCATATGCTCGTGCATCGGCAAATCGCTTTGCACCAGCCTCAAAGCCAACCGCAATCGTTAATGCCATGCCAACACTTAACGGTAGCATATATAATAATGAAGCAAAATTCATTGCAGCCTGATGTGCCGCGATTGTAAACGTGCTATAGACACTCATTAATAATGTTATTGCAGAAAAAATGCTCGTTTCAAAAAAGATGGAGAAGCCAATGGGAATCCCGATTTTTAATTGTTCCCACCACGCTTTTATCGATGGCTTCACCCAGTTGGAAAAAATGCTGTACTGGCGAAACGGCTTTACCTTATAAATGACCACAATGGCAATGCCGCACACCATCCAATACGTAATCGCTGTTGCAATCCCGGCACCAATTCCGCCAAACGCTGGCAGCCCCAATTTTCCAAAGATAAACAGATAGTTAAACAAAACATTCAATGGTAGGGATGTTAGAATTATGAGCATAGATATTCGTGTTTGGCCCAGCGCATCAATAAAACAGCGCAATGTGTTAAAAATAAACAACGGAATAATCCCGGTTACAAGAAAAATGAGATAAAACTTAGCGGTATGCCGGACTTCCGACTCCAAATCCATCATCTGCAGAACTGGGTGAAGCAACAATGCACCGGCTGCTGCAATAACTAATGCGAGCGCGATTGCCAGATAGATCCCTTGTTGGACTTTTTGGGGAATAGCATGATCTTTCCTAGCCCCGGTTAAGTGCGCTATAATAGGGGTGATCGCAAGCAAGATCCCATTGATTCCAGTGAAAATCGGAACCCAAAGACTGGAACCAATGGCCACACCTGCTAAATCCGTTGCACCAGCTCGTCCAGACATGACGGTGTCAAAGAAATTCATAAGGTACATACTGACTTGGGTAATCAGAATAGGTATGACGATCAGGCTAAAAAGCTTTATTTTCTCTTTTAATGTTGTTGTTTCGTGCATATTCTTCTTCCTTTTTTATTCATTTTCCAGTAGGATAGAAATGGCTTATGACATCTTAGTTTATTTAACTTAATAATGTAAACATGGAATCGGGAATGGGAACATCAACCGAAGTCAAGGAAACATCGACCCAAGCACGTGAGCATCAACCGAAGTCAAGGAAACATCGACCCAAGCACGTGAACATCAACCGAAGTCGAGGAAACATCGACCCAAGCACGTGAACATCAACCGAAATCAAGGAAACATCGACCCAAGCACGTGAACATCAACCGAAATCAAGGAAACATCGACCCAAGCACGTGAGCATCAACCGAAGTCGAGGAAACATCGACCCAAGCAGGTGAGCATCAACCGAAGTCGAGGAAACATCGACCCAAGCAGGTGAGCATCAACCGAAGTCGAGGAAACATCGACCCAAGCAGGTGAGCATCAACCGAAGTCGAGGAAACATCGACCCAAGCAGGTGAGCATCAACCGAAGTCGAGGAAACATCGACCCAATCACGTGAGCATCAACTGAAATCAAGGAAACATCGACCCAAGCAGGTGAGCATCAACCGTAATCGAGGAAACATCGACCCAAGCAGGTGAGCATCAACCGTAATCGAGGAAACATCGACCCAAGCACGTGAGCATCAACCGAAGTCGAGGAAACATCGACCCAAGCAGGTGAACATCAACCGAAAACAGGCAAACATCGACCCAAGCACGTGAGCATCAACCGAAATCAAGGAAACATCGACCCAAGCAGGTGAGCATCAACCGTAATCGAGGAAACATCGACCCAAGCACGTGAGCATCAACCGAAGTCGAGGAAACATCGACCCAAGCAGGTGAGCATCAACCGTAATCGAGGAAACATCGACCCAAGCACGTGAGCATCAACCGAAGTCGAGGAAACATCGACCCAAGCACGTGAGCATCAACCGAAGTCAAGGAAACATCGACCCATGAATGGCTATGAGAGCATTGGTGACTATTTTAAACAAGTATCACAACAGCAATTATACCGTTTTAATGCAGGAAAGGAAGACATTTTATGAAAAAGAAGCGAATCCTTTTTACTGGCGGGGGAACTGCCGGACATGTCATTGTGAATCTGGCTTTGATTCCTGTATTCCAGGAAGAAGGATGGGACATAGATTATATCGGTTCGAGAGATGGGATTGAACGTACCTTAATAGAGCAGTTAGACGGTGTTACCTACTATCCAATTTCTACAGGAAAACTCCGTCGTTATATCTCTAAGGAAAATATGAAAGATCCATTTAAAGTGTTAAAAGGAACAATGCAGGCATGGCGAATTATCGGTAAGCAAAAACCATCTATTATTTTCTCCAAAGGTGGCTTTGTATCTGTTCCAGTTATAATGGCAGCTAAAATGCGCAGGACTCCGGCAGTAATTCATGAATCAGATTTCACGCCGGGACTGGCAAACAAATTGGCAATTCCTTTTGCCAATAAGGTATTAGCAACCTTTCCGGAAACGATGAAATTCCTACCGGAAAAGAAAGCAGAATATGTCGGGGCTGTCGTTCGGGATGAATTATTTCAAGGAAAGAAACAAACCGGTTTGGAATTATGCGGCTTTACCACTAAAAAACCTGTCCTGCTAATCATGGGCGGAAGCGGTGGCTCAGAAAAAATCAACAATACAGTTCGTGAGGGTTTGGATGATCTGTTGCCAGTATTTCAAATTGTCCATATTTGTGGAAATGGCAAAGTGGATTCCAGCATCAATCGGGAAGGGTATAAACAATTTGACTATGTTAATGAGGAATTAAAGGATTTGTTTGCAGCTACCGATTTCGTGTTATCGCGTGCAGGTTCGAATGCGATCTTTGAATTCTTGGCATTACAAAAACCGATGTTGTTGATTCCATTGTCAAGACAGGCAAGCAGAGGGGATCAGATTGTTAATGCAAACTCATTCCATGAGAAGAAATATGCCCGGGTGATGGAAGAAGAAAAGATTACGGTGGATAATTTAGTCGCGCAACTGCTCCGTTTAAAAGAACAAGCGCCAATCATGATCGACTATATGAAAAAATATCAAAGTGAACAGGCAAAAGACCGGGTAATTGAGATTATTAAGCAGACAGGCAAGTGATTGAACAAAATCTAATGGGGGAATAGGCGATGTATTTATATCGTACTGATGCAGTATCAGTGGATGGATACTGGCAAATTCGCGAAAAGGACGACGCATTATTGGAGTACATTGATGGACTTGTTTATCCCGCCTTAACGGGCAGTAAGACCCCCACTTCAAGATTTTGAAGCGGAACTAAAATAGATAAGTGGGGGTCAACTGTCCGTAAAGGTCCGATTCTGTTCAACTAACATTCAGTGGGGGAGAAAGGGCAGGCTAAGAACGCCACGTCCTGTGGCGACGCCTGCACTAGAACGTCCTGTTCGTCGAAAACCCCCACTGAATGAAGTTTCACTTTATATGTCACCATCCCCATCAACGAAACATCAACGGATTTCAAGTGATTTGCAGCTTGAATTCGGTACCTTTCTTAAAGGAAAAGATTGCGAGGTATTTCCAGCACCATACGATATCGAATTGCAAGCCGACAACATGGAAGGGACGAAGATTTTCATCCCGGATATCAGTATTATTTGTGAAAAACAAGGATTTACCGAAGCCAGATATGTTGGTGCTCCAAGCCTGATTGTTGAAATTCTGAGTCCTTCCAACCAATCGCATGATTTGAAAACCAAGCTCAACCTTTATATGAATTATAGTGTCAAAGAATATTGGATTGTGAATCCGATGCTGGATACGACTATGGTTTATGCGCTTAATGATAAGGGCATGTATGAACAGCATGACATGAAAACCGAGATAGGGGAAATTACATCTAGATTGTTAGAAGGTTTTCGTGTTGATTTAGCAAATATTTTTTAATAGAAAAGCAGGAGCGAGAAACTCGCACCTGCTTGCTTTTACTCCTCGTTCTTCTTCCTCCGAAACGGCCACCAGTTTGCTTTACCAAAAATCCGCACCATAACGGGAACAAATAATGGAAGCATCACAAAGGCGTACAGGAACAAGCCTGTTAATACAACCGTTGCAATTTGCAAAAGCGACATAACGCCGGATGGCAGCATAGCTCCAAATGTTCCACCCAAAATAACTGCAGCGGAGATGATAACCGTACCCATGTTTTTCATGGCAGTTAATAACGCTGTTTTAATATCACCATTCTTATACTCATTGAATCGATCCATTAGGAAAATACTATAGTCAATTCCTAGTGCCATTAGCATTACAAAGGCAAAGAATGGAATGGCCCATGTCAGTCCATCATATCCTAATAGGTTTTTGAAGATCAATTCGGCCACACCCATTGATGTAAAGTAGGTTAAGACCAATGAGCCAATTAAATACAATGGCATAATTAAGGATCGTAACAGAATAACCAGGACGATAAAGATTCCAGCGATCATTAAGAATACGGTACGCGAATAGTCTGCATCAGAAATATTTTGTAAATCATTGTTTGTACTGCTGATTCCACCAAGTTTAGGATCGCTATTCGCAAAAATTGTGTCGTTCTTTGCTTGATCGGCTGTATCCTTAATCTTGTCAACCATATTGATAGCCTCGGTTGAATATGGATTGTGGGATAAGACAACATCGAATTTAACAATGCGCTTATCATCCGAAAGATAGGTTTCGGCAGCATCCATGAAGTCATCTTCATCCAAGGCTTCTTCAGGAATAACGACAATCGGTTTTCCGCTGTCTGCATCAAAATCGTTTAAATGATCCTGTACGGTTGATAGTCCATTGTTAACCTTCTTCAATCCGTCAGAACTGTCATTCAATCCATCGGAAAGCTCACCTAGTTGATCCTGCATATCGGCAAATGCGGTTTTTAATTCTTTTTGTCCACCGTAGATTTGTGACAACCCATCCTGTAAGCTTGGAATGTTCGAAACAACTTCCCCTTGACCGCCTGCTGCTTGGTCTAAGCCGTCCTGCAATTGATCAATACCGGAAATTAACTCACCAATACCAGCGGATAGTTTTTCCTGGCCGTTAATTGAATCAGCGAATCCTTGATTTAATTGATTTAATTGTTCTTTTACCGATTGAATTTCGGATTGAATGCCTTGTAATTCGCCAAGTTTGTCCTGAAGCTGGTCAATTCCTTTCAAGGCTCTATCGGTATATTGAATGGCAGCACTGAGCTGTCCTTGTTGTTGTTCGTTTAGATCGGATTGTTGCAGTGCATTTAATTGATCCAATGAACCTTGCAAGGCATTTTTCAGTTCACCGATACCTTCTGACGGATCACCGTCCGTACCACCGCCAAAATCGCCAAACCCATCGGCGAATTTTTGATAGCCATCCAGCAGCTTACGGTTGCCGGCAATCGTCTGATCCAGGTTATCCTTAATCGTTTGCAGGTTAGATTTTATTTCACCAGCACCCGCAGAACCGGATTCGATTCCTTGTTGAATTTGGGTTAGGGCATCCTTGATATCGCCAATTCCGGTATTTGCATCATTGGTACCTTTCATCAATTGATTGACCCCATCTTTGGCATCATCCAGCTCTGGGGAAGAATCTTTCAATTGTGACGCGGCATCTGTTAGTCCATCTTGGATTTTTTTAATCCCGTCCGTACTTTTACCGATACCATCCCCTAGCATTTCAGTTTGATTGTTTACCTTGAAGTCATCGATAATATCACCAGCGGGCCGGGTTGCACTGCGGACTTGATCGACCCCGTCTAATTGCGCAAGCTCCTGTGACATGTCCTCGATCGCTTGGTAATCATCAACGGATTTAATTGGTTTGTCAAGTTTAAATACGACACTCGTTGGCATGGTCTGGCCAGGTCCAAAACTATCGGCAATCAAGTTGAAACCTTTGACCGAATCATAACTATCACCAATTTCATCAAGTGAATTATACGATTTATCCCCATGAAACATGATTAAAAATGGGATAGTGATTACCGCCACGATGACAAGTGCAATCACGGGCCGTGTCCAGGCAAATGCACCGGCAGTACCCCAGATCCTGCTTTCCTTGTGGGCGACATTTTTGTCAAATGGCCAGAAAAGTTTTTTACCAAATAGTACAAGGAAAAACGGTACCAGTGTAATTAACGCAATCAGCACGACCGCTACCCCTACTGCAACAGCAACCGCTGATTGATAAAGGGAAAACGTTGATAAGCCAATGGTTGAAAAGCCGATTAATACAGCAAGGCCAGCAAAGAAAATCGTTTTTCCACCGGATTTATATGTGGTATAAACGGCATCCTTGATGGAATCATGCTGGGCAATTTCTTCTTTAAATCGGCTGATCAATAAAATACAGTAATCAGTTCCAATCCCAAACATGACCGCTACCATGAAAATTTGTGTAAAGGTCGACAGTGGGAAATTAACCGTATCCGCAAGTATGGATACAACCCCTTGTGCGGCAAGGTAACTGATACCAACTGTCAATAGCGGAATAAATGGTGCTACAAATGATTTAAAGACGACGAATAAAATAATCAGGATGAGTCCAACGGTAATAAATTCCGTCTTTTGCAATCCATCTTCTGAGTTGTCAAGAATATCTTGCTGAATTAGCTCTTCGCCAGTCAGGTAATGGTCCACCTTGATATTCTTTACCGTGTCAGTAATCTTGTCTCGCGCGTCTTTAATTTCCTGATCCTTTAACGATAATTCAAAAGGAACCATGATCGTCTTGCCATCGTCTGCAACGGTTTGATCGGCAACGTCATCATTTTCCGTGAAATCAAGAATATCGGAAATACCAAGTTTTGCTTTATTTGTCTCCAGCTCATCGATGGCCTTGTCGATCTCTTGTTTATCTGCTTTATCCAGGCCATCGTCGTTATGAAAAACCAGTACGGAACTTTCCGTATTACTGTCTTCGTTGGATGACATATCCTCTATTAAAGCTTGAGCTTCTTGGGAGGAATAGCCGTCAGGAACCGTTATTTGTCCCTTTTCCTGAACCAGATCCTGCAGGTTCGGGGCAAAGATAAACAAACAAGCGGCAACAGCAATCCATAAAACAGCAATGAGCCAGCGGAAATTAATAATTTGTTTCATAATACTCTCCCTTCAAAAAGGATGTTCAAAAGCCCTAAACGTGTTGAGAACTTCTTACCCTTTTCTATCTTTTTCCATGATTTGTGCGAGTTTCTCTAATGAACGGATGACCCGTTGTATTTCTTCCTCATCAAAGTGTGCCAGCTGTTTGCCAAGTACACTGTACAATTCCTGCTCTGTGAAAGCTACCAGTTCCATACCCTTTGCTGTTACATACAAGTACACATTACGCCGGTCTTTATCATCGCGTTTTCGTTCGATCAATTGCTTATCGAATAAGCGATTAATTTGGGCCGTTACTGCACTTTTTCCAATCCCGAATGCGTGGGCAATTTCGGTTGATGTACAGTTTTCGTGATTTTGAATGTATTGCAGGGTGGAGAATTGATCGGAAGTAATATCAGAGTGAATTTTTTCCTTCAATATTCCATTGACACCGCGATAAATGGTGTTCATTGCTCCTTGGTAACGTTCAACGAGTTCTTTTAATTTCATAAAAATATGAACACCCCCTTCATTAAAAAAAGGTTCAACCATTGAATAGTTTAATTAGTGAACTATTATATGGTAGCAATTTCATCCTGATTTAGCAAGGAAATATTGTTTTACTGGAAAAAGAATTTTTATGGATGTTTAAAAAATTGTCACAAACGTTGGTAAGAGGCTTAGCGACCGAAGAAAAATGGGTATTAATAAAATGTCCGAAAATAGGTATCATTTTCCCAATTTTGGATTATATTAATATATACGAATAAGATGAAAGGATGGTATAATGATGGCAAATAATGAAAAAGGGGTGCTTTCTATGACGACCACAGCAAGAAAATGGGGAAACAGTATTGGAGTTAATATACCTAAAAGAATAGCAAATAAACATGGGTTAGTGAACGGGACCCAATTGGAAGTGGTTGATAGCAAAGATGGTATTTTACTAAAGCCTATTGATGACGATCCATCATTAGAAGAACTGCTCTCCATGATCACAGAAGATAATCAACATGACGAAATCGACTTTGGTAAACCAGAGGGCGGTGAAGTATGGTAATGAAAATACCTAAAAGGGGTGATTTAGTCTATCTGAATTTTAGTCCACAAATAGGTCACGAGCAGGCGGGGCATCGACCGGCAATTGTTTTATCTCCTAAAAAGTTTAACGAGGCTCAAAAATTTGCTATTGTCTGCCCGATAACCAGTCGAAAAAAGGGATATCCTTTTGAAATTGGGTTACCTGATGATTTATTAATCAGTGGAGTTATTTTATCTGATCAAGTGCGTAGTCTTGATTGGAGAGCAAGAAATTTAAAAATAAAGGATAAAGCACCTGTCGAGATTATCAATAAATGCATTAAAAGGATTCATAAAATATTATATGTAAGTGATTATGCAAGGGACAATTAAAAGCCTCGTTCATTTTTCATGATTTGGATAGAGTTGAAATCATGCTGCTGGGGATACTATATCTTTGCTACTAAGTATCAAGGGGGAGGCGGCAATGGATATGCAAACAAAAATGGAATTAAATAATGGAACAAGCATCCCACAATTGGGGCTTGGTGTGTATAAGGTGCTTGCTGAGGATGTATATGAAACGGTGAAACATGCCTTGGAAATTGGCTATCGGCATATTGATACTGCGAGTTTTTATGGCAATGAAGAAGGGGTGGGAAAGGCGATTCAGGATTCCGGCGTACCAAGAGAAGAATTGTTCGTGACGACCAAGGTGTGGAATGATGCACATGGTTTTGATCGCGCATTACAAGCGTTCGATTCTAGTTTAACCCGGCTTGGGCTGGATGATGTTGATTTATATCTCATCCACTGGCCTGTAGCAGACGTATTTCCAGAAACCTGGAAGGCATTGGAGCAGTTATATCAAGATGGGAAGACAAAGGCGATCGGCGTTAGTAATTTTCTTGACCATCACTTAAAAACCTTGGCCTCGACTCAGCAGATTATGCCTGCTGTAAACCAAATAGAATTGCACCCTAAATATCAACAACAGCGGACGACGGATTATTGCCGCAAACAGGGGATTGCTGTTGAAGCATGGTCACCGCTTGGCAGGGCAAAATATTTGGACGAACCAGTGCTTGTCAAGCTAGGTGAAAAATATAATAGGTCTCCGGCGCAAATAATCATCAGATGGCATTTGCAGCATGATTTCATCGTGATCCCAAAATCAACGAATAGCAGACGTCAATGGCAGAATATGACCGTGTTCGATTTCTAGCTTGATGACGAGGATATGCAAGCAATTGATGGTCTGGAAGAAGGGATGCGTGTAGGTTCACATCCCGATCAGCCACCAAAGTAATACAATGCGGAAGACATCTCCGGTCGTATGCAAGCTTTAGGACGTACGGCAGGGGATCTGTCCTCCGTTATGGGAGCATTCCATGATGTTTAATCCGCGCTTTAACATTAAAATGGACATTTATGTTTGGATAAATATCATGTAATTTAGCGCTCCCAGGTTTATTTCCTCTGTGATTGATACGATAAACGACACCGTAACCAAACGGATCCGCGCCTACTTGTTGGGTATAGGCCAATAATCTTTCGTATTGATCTTTTACTTGTTTTTCAACCACTTTTTCAAACTTTTTCATTACTTTTGGATCCTTCATACTAATTTGTTCGCTTACTTCCAGCAAATCCAAATCCAGTTTTACATCGGTTTGAAACGTCATGTTTTGTTTATCTGTCAATTTTGTTTTGGCCTTCCCTTTTTGTATATGTAAAGAGGCATAGGCATACTTTTTATCCGGATGTTGATCGGTTCCGCTTTTTAAATCGTTTTTAAAGGCTTTTAACGGAATGGGCACTTGAATGTCCAGTTTGTGAATCGTTTTATGAAACATAGTAATTAAATAGGCCTTATCCACTGGTATCTTTCCAACAAAATAATCATCTTGGAATAGGGCCACGGATGAAAGTACAGGTCTCTTGTCCTTGACGGATAATACCGGCAAGTATGGATCTCTGCCAATTTTGTAGTACTCATTAACAAAATCAATCAGAGTGGGGTCTGGAATAGCATTGTTCTTGGCATTTTGTGTGACTAGACTATTAAAATACTGTCGAACATCGATATCAGAGTTTTTTTGGGCTGCTACAATAATTTCTTCTGCAGTGGAATCCCCAATCGTTAAATACATCGTATCCGAAACTTGAGCATCACGTTCCAATGCCATAATATAATGCATTAATCCATGCTTGGCGGCTTCTTCAGAGTATAATTCCAGTTGAATCGATCCGGGTGTAAGCTCAATACTGATCTTTTCATTAGCTGCCTGACGAGCACGTTTTAACGTATGTGCCTTCCCGGTTACAATCTGGGTAACTTCATTTTCTTTAGTTCTGAATTTGAACGCTGCGATTGTTGTCTTAATAGCATCATCTTCCAGCATGTCAACCCCTCGTACATTGATGATTCCCATGTCTTCAATTGTTTTTGAGGGCACACAGCCAGCTAGAAAAATCAGTAGTGCGATTACCACCCAACCTGTTCGATTCATTTTTTTCCTCCACCTTTTCGTTTTTTTCCCCAACGTTTTTTCATCCATACCAATGGAAGCAGAATAATTGGATAAACGTAGACTAACCAGATACTAACGCTGGCATAGGCGGTCGTCAGTTGCATCACATACGCATGATATGTAATAAATCCACAAGCAATAAAGAGTAGAAGTGCTACGGCATAAACGGTGAATTTTTGCGGGATATTATATAACCGTTTCAACCCATAGACGATCCCCCATAATAATAACAGCATTGTCGACAGCGTCACCATCATCCATATCGCAATGGCAATAAAATCGAAACGATTGATAAACGGCAGCTTTATCCCTTTAAACAAGTCCAATACAGCCCATTCCAATTGGGTAAGCAGCCCCGGACTGAAAAAGCCAATCGCAATGACCATGTCCAATAAAACGATGCCGGCAGTATAGGATAAACCTAAAAAGACCGGACGTTTGGCCTGCTGTTTATTTTGGATAAATGGATAAATAAAAAAGAGAATTTCAAAACCCAGGAAGGTAAATGCTGTCTGCTTCGCCCCATGAAGTAACGATGGGACAGATGCCTCAAAAAAGGGTTGAAAATTGTCGAATTCTATATTCATGAGAGGAGCATAAAGCAAAAACAATAACCACATCGTTAAAAAAAAGAATAGAAACACAGCCCCAACTATGACTCGCAGACCACCTAGAATACAATAAATCATCAGGATAAGTAACAGTCCACCCATAACAAACGAACTCATTTCAGGGAAAATAAAAATCTGCACAACCTCAATATAGGTAACAAATACGGTAAGCAAGCCAACGAAAAAGTAGATCATGTAAATGGTGCCAAGCAATTTGCCAATCCATTTACCAAACACATCGACCTGAATACCTAAGATATCCGCACTTTTATATTGTTTTAATATTAAAAACATGATGTATACGATGAACATCATGTATAGGTAGGCGATAATAATGGATATCCATGAATCTTGTGCTGCTTCATTGTACACGTACGTCGGAAACCCCATAATGCCGACCCCTATTTGGATACCTGGAATGATAAAGAACAAATAAAATGCACGAATACGAACATCATCTTTTACGTTCACATTAATATCCATTATTTCACCTACTCTTCAATGTCATGCTTTCGTTTTGCTTCTTTGCGTTTGTAACGAAGCAAATTCTTTGGCCGTAATGAAAGAAACCGCTTATTCTCATATTGGAGCGGGGCGCGGAATAACGCTTTGTTCAGATCGGCTAAGCGGAATGGATAGATGGGTGTAAGGTATGGTATTCCCAGCGACTTGAGTTTTAATAAATGGATAATCAGTAACGAGACACCAAAAATGATCCCAATCAAGCCAAATAGTCCCGCCAGGATGATCATCGGAAAGCGAACGACGCGAATTGCAGTTCCCATCAAGTAATTTGGTGTTGTATACGAGGACAGCGCGCTTAACGCAACAACAATAATCAGAATACTGCTGGTTAGCCCCGCTTCCACTACCGCCTGTCCAATGATTACCCCGCCAACAATTCCAATTGTCTGACCAACTTTGGTCGGTAGCCTGGCACCAGCTTCGCGTAACAATTCAATCAAGAATTCCAGAATGATTGCTTCCCAGATTGGTGGAAAAGGAACGACAGCACGGGATTGCCCGATGGTGATCAGCTCATCAATCGGAATAATCTCGTAATGATAGGTGACAGCAGCTACGTATAATGGCGTTAGTACAGTTGAAAAAAACATTCCGAAAAAGCGTAAGAATCGTAAAAACGTACCAATATTCCAACGCATATATATATCTTCCGTTGACTCAAAAAAGCTTATAAATGGCGATGGGGCAATAAACCCGGTCGGGCTATTTTCCGTCAATACCCCAATCCGCCCTTGCCTGATCGCATAGCTGAAACGATCAGGGAGTTCGGTGGAATAGAACTGGGGAAAGACCGTGGATGATGAATCATCGATATACTGTTGCAATACGGTACTATCCTCTAGTTCGTCTACATCCAAATCTTGCAGTCGCTGTCGCATCGTGTTTACCAGTGTTTTGTTGACAATTGATTTCATGTAACAAATTCGAATTTCACGGGGATAGCGATCACCAATGATGATCCTTTCCAAGACAAGGTCAGTTGAGCGAATACTCCAGCGAACCACATTGAGATTAGTGATAAGGGACTCGGTAAAGGATATTTGCGGCCCAATCACAACCGTTTCATTTTCCGCTTTACTCAGCTCCCTATGTTGCTTTTTTAAAGCAATATAGGCGATAGCTTCCTCCTCCCCCTCCACGTAAATAAATACTTCTCCAATGAGTAACCCCTTTAATATCGATTCTAGTGCATCAATGGGAGTTCCGGAGTTTAAAGGAATTTCATTTAAAATGGAATCGTTGCTCCACTCCTCTTTACTGCTTAATAGAGGATCGAGGAGAAACTCATGTACGATTTCCTGGTCGACTTGATAAGAGATAAAAAATACAGCCGCTTTTTTACCATTATCTTGATTATATGTACGAAATAATAAGTCTTCGTTATGTTCAAATTTATCTAGCATGATCTGTTCTAATGTTTCAAGCTTCATCGGAAAGGAATTATTCATGTTAGACTTCCGCTGGCGACCTCTTTTCATAGGAACCTCCTGGACAAAAAGCTACTAACAACTAGTATGTAACGAATTACCAAAATTATTAGTGGGAAATGAGGGGAGGCGAAGACCATTGAAAAAATACGATTACCTGTCTACCAGCCTTGTTGTAAGAAAGGGGGTATAGTTGATTGTGCGTGCAGAATTCGACAATCTGCTTAAACTCAATGCAAAATCGTCAAACGAAGCAATGTAATGAAAAAGGCATTAACCACAAAGCCAAAAAATACTATAAAAAACCCTTTCCGATCCGTGCAGACAATTGGATCGAAAAGGGATATTATTTGCATTTTAACCTTTTGTAACTAAATCAAGTTTGCCTGTTGCTGGATCAATAACCAACCCGTGAACTTTAATCGATGGGGGTAGCAGGGGGTGGTTGCGAACAATTACAACACTTTGCTCTACTGATTCCTCAACAGATGAAAAACCGCTAAACTCTGTATGTAGATCGATGCCGGCGTGTTCCAGTGTTGATAGTGTTTCTTTGGAAATCCCCTTTTTAAGCATGGTTTCTTGTAACACATTGGTATCCACATGGGACATGCCGCAATCACGATGCCCAATGACCATGACTTCCTCGGCTTTTAATTCATAGATGGCAACAAGGATCCCTTTCATAATGCTGTCAAAAGGACTGCGAATGATGGCACCAGCATTTTTCAGCATTTTCACATCGCCATTATGAATGTTGAGCGCTTTTGGAAGTAATTCAACAAGACGTGTGTCCATACAGGTTACGATAACCAGACGCTTATTCGGAATATTATCGGTTTTGTATGGCTCGTATTCCTTTCCTTCCACAAATTTTTGATTGTAGTCAAGTATTTCATCGATTTGCATATGAATCCTCTCCCTTTTTTAAAATATTTCTTCTATATAACTATAGCAGGTTTTGCTATCATCGCAAATGTCATTTTCACTAAATAGAGACTGGATAAAGGTGGAAAGTGAATCGTATAAATGGATAAATCTCCAAAACAGGGGGAAGCTATACTATCACTAAATCGAAGGGAGGGGCTTAATTTGCCGAGTATTGGTAGTATGTTTAAAAACGCCGTAAGTGTTATTGAATCACTAACGGATAATCATAAAAATCCGCTACATGTCGGCGAAACAATGGCATGTTGGACCTATCTTAATTTTGTATCAGGTATTATCGGGTATATGGAAGTTGCGATTCATATGACAACAGACTCTGAACTAAAAAAACAGTTACAGAATGCTCTCCAGGTTCCCCTGTCACACAAAAAGGAACTATCTCAATTTATGCGTAAAGAAGGCGTTTCATTGCCCGATATGCCTGAGCATAAACCGGAATCCAATCCAAACGACGTACCGTTGGGGGCAAAGTTAACCGATAATGAAATTGCGAACACCATAAATATAAATTTCGTGGTGGCTGCCGACATGTGCGCAGGCGCTGCCAGCCAATCATTAAGAACTGATGTTGCTATTATGTTTCTAAGATATCAAATCGATAAACTGTCACTAGGGCTGAAATTCAAGGATTTAATGCAGCAAAAAGGTTGGCTTAAAATACCGCCGTTTTATCATCCGCCAGGTTCCCTGTACAAAATAAAGGTTAAAAAAGGTTAAAATGTTTTTTACTGACGTATCATCTCCTGTTTTTAAGGCAGGGGGTTATTTGGCTTCGATGATCATTTCACCAAGTAAGGTTTAATTTCCGACATGTTTTGGGTGGGGGAGAAAGGGCAGGCTAAAACCGTCACGTCCTTATGCCTTCGCCTGCACTAGCACGTCCTGTGCGTCGAAAACCCTTACTGATGCTAAAATAGGAAAAGTAGCTGAGCACAGTGAATAAAAGGATGGGTTGATTAATGAAACAAGTAATTAAGATTCGTTGCTGGAGTCATTATTGGTCGATTTACGGAAAACTTACCTCACGCAGATACAGATTGATCAGTCCTCATTGCAATATATTAAAGAAAATGTGCTTACCGTTGATGCAATTGATGATCTAACGGACTCCAATACGCTATTTCAATTCCTGTTATCCGGGAGTGTTATTCTCCTATTTGAAGGTTACAATTTTGGATTTGCTATTTCAATGATTGTCTGGGAAGATATTGGAGTCACGGAAGCAAAGCGGGAAAATACATTACGCGGTTCCAAGGCATCCCTGACGGATAATTTCCGAACCAATTCACCTCAAATACAAAGAATTATTAGAGATCCCAATCTTTGGTTTGAAACAAGAAAAATTGGTACTATCACAAAAACCAAAGTAAGCTTGAAAATTGGGCCTCTGGGAATCGGCAGACACCCTTTCCCAAACCATGCCACAGTTGAAGTTAACCACCATTCATCAAAGGCATAACAAAAAATAACGAGTTTTTGAATGTTGGGCTATTCCACGTATATTCCAGTTCCCCCGATACATACTATCACTAAATATATATCAAGGGGGATATGAATAATGAAATTTAGGCTTTTATGCGTTTTGTTTGCTGTAATTTTTGCACTTGCCGCGTGTGGAAATAATGGAACAAATAATGATGCAAACAATGATAACAATGGAACCAATCGGGATGATAATGTAGAACACACGAGATTTAATAGTCATGCAAATGATGATAACCGAATCGATAACGGGGATCGTCACGATGATCGCATCCATATGGGTAATGATAGTAATGATGACCTTAATAATCGGTACGATGTATCCAAAAAGGCTGCCGACAGAATAATGAATGAAGTCGCCGGTATAGACCGTGCGCACGTCTTTACAACCGACAATAATGCCTATGTAGCTGCAGGATCGGATGAAAACGATGGTGATGGCACAAACATGGATAACAATCATGGTGTGAATGATGAAAAAATGAACGATAATACAAACAGCAATCCTTTAGATAATGGACATGCATTAACGGATGAGAAAAAACGGGAAATACAAGAAATCGTTAAATCCGTTGAACACAATGTTGACCATGTATATGTTTCCACAAACCCCGATTTTTTTAATTTGGCAAATGACCACGCTGGTGATGTGCGCAATGGCAAATCAGATCATGGTTTTTTCGACCAATTTGGGAACATGATAGACCGTATATTTCCACAACACAATCGCTAATATCATAACAATGTAAGGTTAAAAGACATAAAATATAAAATGTCCAAGGGGTAAGCAGCTATTATCACATGTTGGATGACAGCGGCTTACAGTAATTCTATGGTTATTATTAACGCGGATTATAAATTAGATAAAGGGAAGAGGAAGGTTGATCTGATGGGAAATCCAAATAACGAAATAAAAAGCATTTTGGGAGTTGATGTTAGAATTAGGTCCAAAACGCACAGGGTATTGAATGTGAACGAGCATGTTCAAAAGCCCATTATACATAGAGAAATTCAAGGTGATAAAATATTTGTGGCATTCAATCTTTGGTCAAGAGAATAGATAGGTAAAGGGTTGATCTAATTATGGATCAACCTTATTTTTTATTCCACTTTAATGGGTAGTAAGCCCCCCATTGAATGAAGTTTCACTTTATGGACTCCTCAACCCGAAAGTTTCCCTTATACAACACTAACATAAAAAACAAATAAGGATGAGGAAACCTCTCTTTAAAAATCGGTAACATTTACTTTGCATTACCATAAATATATGATATATTAAAGTAAATATAATATTATAATAGTTATAAATAATGATTGCTGTCGCTTATAGTGGCAGCTTTCGATGTTTTAAGAGGAATGATTTTGAATCTCATTATCAATTAGAAAAGGAGTGGTGAATATGGGTATCCCAGCAGAACAGATAAAGGAAAATGCCCCCGACTCTTCAGTTGGAACGAAAAATACTCCCAACCCTTCGGCGGGGAAAAAAACTCGTTGGATGGAACGATTTCAAAAACATGGTGAAATGATCGCAGCACTTGTTGCAGGTGTTTTGATTTTGATTGGATGGGATCTTTCGGCCAAAACATCCAATCCTATGGTAGATGGCTTGTTTATCACAGCATTTGTGATCGGTGGTTATGCGAAAACGAAGGAAGGTATTACAGAAACCATTAAGGATAAGACGCTTAATGTCGAATTACTTATGTTTCTTGCCGCGATTGGCGCGGCGGTCATCGGCTACTGGCTAGAAGGCGCAATATTGATCTTTATCTTTTCACTGAGTGGAGCGCTGGAAACTTATGCAATGAACAAAAGCAGCGATGAACTTTCCGCTTTAATGTCACTTACACCTGAAACGGCCCGTGTTCTGCGCAATGGAAAAGAAGAGAGCATCCTTGCTAGGGATTTGCAAATCGGCGATACTATTCTTGTTAAACCCGGTGAACTAATGCCAGCTGACGGTGTCGTGGTCAAAGGGAAAACCTCGGTCAATGAATCGGCCATCACGGGAGAATCGATGCCTGTAAGAAAAGGAGAAAATGAAGAAGTTCTTGCTAGTACGGTCAATCTCGACGGGGTTGTCCAGATCAAGGTGAATAAAACGAACGAAAATACATTGTTTCAAAAGATTATCAAACTTGTTCAAAGCGCGCAGGAGGAAAAACCGCGAGCCCATCTTTTCATCGAAAGAGTTGAAAATTCCTATGTCATTGCTGTACTGGTCGCTTCTGGATTAATGATGTTCCTCCCACATTTTTTGTTTGGATGGTCCTGGAATGAGACAATCTACCGGGCACTCGTGCTTCTTGTGGTTGCATCACCCTGTGCTCTTGTTGCCTCAACGATGCCCGCAATCCTTTCAGCAATTTCCAAGGGGGCTCGCGAGGGTATGCTGTTTAAAGGCGGCGTACATCTGGAGGGATTGGCAAAGCTTTCGGCGATTGTTTTTGATAAAACTGGTACGCTTACCACCGGAAAACCAGAAGTTACTCATATTGCTGCATGTGACGGATGGGATTCGAATCAAATCCTGCAGATCGCTATATCCATAGAAAACTATTCTAATCACCCGTTGGCTTCTGCTATGATGAGAAAGGCAAAAAAAGAGGGAGTCGATTTACTTAAAGCAGGAGAAATCAAGGATGAGCCAGGATGGGGCATTGAAGGCATAGTGAACGATGTCCACTATAAAATAGGAAAAGCAGATTTTGTTGGGACAAAAAAAGCTGGAGTATTTTTAAATACAGCCACTTTAGAGACAATGGGAAAAACGATTGTGTTTGTAAAAAATGAGGAGGAAGTTATTGGGGCGTTGGCTTTAAAGGACGCCGTACGTTCAGATGTGAAAAAAGCCATTGAGGACATTAATGCGGCAGGTGTTGAGACGTATATGCTCACTGGGGACAGTGAGGAAATGGCAAGCGAAATTGCACGTGAAGTAGGCGTGACACAATATAAATCTGAATGCCTACCTGATCAAAAGCTTGATGAGATCAAAAAACTAACAAAAGAATATCAACGTGTGGCCATGGTGGGGGATGGAACAAATGATACACCGGCACTTGCAACGGCCCATGTCGGGATTGCTATGGGAGCTGGGACAGATGCCGCTCTTGAAACCGCAAATGTTGTGATTGTGAATAACGATTTGCGCTCCATTCCTTACACGATCCAGTTGTCCAAAAAGATGAATCGGATTGTCAAACAAAACATGGTATTTTCAATTGTCGTCATCGTGGCACTCATTGCATCGAATTTCATGCAAAATCTGTCGTTACCACTTGGTGTTATCGGTCACGAAGGAAGCACGATACTGGTTATTTTGAATGGGTTAAGAATGTTGAAAGGCTAAATTTTACTCCCTCAGTTTTTTAATTATCTTGAATGTAAGTCTCCCGCAAAAGGGGAGCGATTGTGATGGGAAATGTTCCTAGTTTCGTTGAACTAACATCCCCCGTCAGGTTAATTGAAAATATCCGTGACATGGCCTGATTGCTGGGAAGGGTTCCCGTTAAAGTAGAGCATCCACGCATACGCTAAAGAATATTTAGCTGAACAGATTGACGGAATATCGAAAGTTTGGAGACAATTAGTTAGATAGTCGTAATAGCTTTGGCTCTGTGAAGACTCGATTATTAACAAAGGCATGTACACGAGAGGGCGCTAAGGTCAGTTGCTCATAGAGTTCATGTACGCCGAACCCAAATTTGTCGGTATCTCTCTTCAACGATCTGAGTCGATCGATGGAAGTTCTTCTTAAAACGTTGATATGACGCTATCTCTCAAACTGATAGCGTCATATTTTGTGTATATTTTCTTTGGGTGGGTGAGTTAATAAAATAAATGGGAATCGAACTGAACTAACTAAAATATATTTGGTTTCTAAAACAAATTCATGGGGGAAGATGATGTTGTGACTTTGAAACAAAGTTTGATACAATAACGTTGTTGTGTCGAATTGCGGCAATTTGGCATCCGGGCCCAATTGTTTAACATGCTATAATTTTAATAAACAGGACAAATAATTTCTAAGAAGTGTTGGAAAGGAGAATCCCTATGAGAAAAAGAATTTCTATTGGGTTGATTATGATAGCTATCATAATTGGAGCCTTTGTTTATTATTCGATTTCGAAAGAACCTATTAATAAAACAGATACTATCATAACAGATAAAAATGGAAAAGTAGTAAAACCAATTAGTGGTAACAACGATAACATTGGTCATTAATGAATATTAATAGCGGGTGCAAAAAATGCAAATTAACCTAGGTTGAACGGAGGAGGGTCAAAAGGACATTATATTTTTTGTTGGCTGGTTTATTTAATTTTATTTTTGGGTGTTTTATCTTTCTTCGTATTTTTTCATGGCCTATGAGTCTTTTATATATCGCTGACGCTTTTGGTTGGGTCCTAGATCCTACATTGGAGCCGGGGGTAGAGATGCTTTTTATTTTCTTATTCCTTGCAATAATTTTATGTATAATTTATTTTTCAACAGAGTGGTTTGCAATCATTGTAGCAGGAGTTTTCCTAGCAGCCCATTTCGGATTATGGTTTAAATCGTTAAATCATACAACAGTGGCAAGCTCTACATTAATACTTGCATTACAGTCGGCAATAGCTTTAATTGGTGGGCTTATCTTCTTTAAGAAAAAGAATTATCCAACAAAGAGACTGAAGCTGGTCTTTTGTGACATCCTTCGTATTTACATAAAAATCATGTTTATAAAATACCTTACAGGGGTATTGTATTTAGGTATAACGGAACGATAGAAGTAAAAAGCTAAAACTTGCAACGGATAGAATTTAATATCGAAAAAAATATGAAGTAAGAGGAGTGATAGGTTTGGCAGGTAATGACGATACACACAAAAAAACGCAAGATGATCATAACCACCATGACCATCATGCTAACCATACGGATGAACATCACCATGACCATAGTGCACAAAAAGGGCATGGTCACGCTGGGCATGACCATCATGGCCATCACGAACATATGGTGAAGGACTTTAAAAAGCGGTTTTATATCTCGTTAATTGTCACTATTCCAATTCTCATTTTATCGCCGTTGATTCAAAGCTTCATTGGTGTGGATTGGCAAGTACCATACAATCAATATATTTTATTTATTCTTGCTACATTTATCTTTTTCTATGGTGGCTGGCCGTTCATTACCGGGGCAATTAGCGAGGTAAAGGATAAAAATCCTGGAATGATGACACTTATAGGCTTAGCTATTTTTGTTGCGTACGTGTATAGTTCGCTAACAGTATTTGGATTAGAAGGAAATGACTTCTTTTGGGAACTGGCTACTTTAATTGACATTATGTTGCTTGGGCACTGGATTGAAATGCGTTCGGTGATGGGGGCATCCAATGCATTAGAGGAACTCGTAAAACTTATGCCAAGTGAAGCCCATAAATTAGATGATAATGATGCGGTACATGATGTACCAGTTTCCGAATTGAAAAATGTTGACCGTGTACTGGTTAAGCCAGGGGAGAAGATCCCGGTTGATGGAACGATTATAAATGGAACATCAGCAGTAGATGAGTCCATGCTCACTGGGGAATCCGTACCTGTCGAAAAGGAAAACGGTGATGAAATTATCGGTGGTTCCGTAAATAAGGAAGGATCGCTGACGGTACAGGTCGAAAAAACAGGTGAAGCTTCTTACCTGTCGCAGGTAATTACATTGGTAAAAGAGGCACAGGAATCGAGATCACGAACACAAGATATTAGTAATAGGGCAGCAAAATGGTTGTTTTATGTTGCGCTTGCTTCGGGATTTATCACCTTGTTCATTTGGCTTGCGCTTGGCTACCCATTCGATACATCATTGGAGCGTATGGTAACGGTAATGGTTATTACTTGTCCACATGCACTTGGTTTAGCTGCCCCACTCGTTATAGCAGTCTCTACTTCCATTTCTGCAAAACAGGGGTTACTTATCCGTAATCGTGCTAATTTTGAAGGGGCGAGGGATTTAAATGCAGTTGTTTTTGATAAAACGGGTACGCTGACAAAAGGGGAATTTGGTGTAACCAATATTGTCCCAAGGGAAAGATATAAAGAAGATGATGTACTAAACTGGGCAGCCAGTCTAGAACAAAATTCAGAACACCCCATCGCAACAGGTATCGTCAAATCGGCAAATGAAAAAGGAATGGAACTCAAAAAAGTAATTGATTTTGAATCGATAACAGGGAAAGGAATTCAGGGAACGATTGATGGAAAAAAGGTCAATGTGGTAAGTCCCGGTTATGTCGATGACAATAATCTTGACTATGATCAGGAACCGTTTAACGAAATGTCCGGGGAAGGAAAAACAGTTGTATTTGTTTTACTGGATGATGAACTAGTTGGCATGATTGCACTAGCTGATATGGTAAGGGAAACGGCGAAGGAGGCTGTTGCCAAGCTCAAAGAAAATGGTATTCACTCGATTATGTTAACGGGGGATAACAAAAAGGTTGCCAATTGGGTTGCAGAGCAATTGAATATTGATGAGGTGTATGCCGAAGTTTTACCAGATAAAAAGGCGGATCAGGTCAAAATAGTTCAAGAAAAAGGCTGGAAAGTCGCGATGACAGGAGACGGAATTAATGATGCCCCTGCGCTAGCAACGGCTGACTTGGGAATTGCTATTGGCGCTGGTACTGATGTTGCTATGGAAACAGCCGATGTTGTGCTAGTAAAAAGTAACCCAAAGGATGTCGTTTCGTTAATTAACTTATCAAAGAAAACCTATCGGAAAATGATTCAGAATCTATGGTGGGCCACTGGGTATAATATTTTGGCGATCCCACTTGCAGCAGGTATATTGGCACCGGTAGGCATTGTTTTAAGCCCTGCAGTTGGTGCGGTTTTGATGAGTTTAAGCACGATTATTGTAGCGATTAATGCGAAGTTGTTGAAGGCATAAATTCGCTTCAGAACCCGGATATAAGCGAAAATGATTGGAGGGAAATATAGTGAATAAGAAATTCAAACTAAGTATTGTAGCATTATTGATGGGTGTTGTGTTAGCAGCTTGTGGTGGGAACAACAAGACTCCTCCCAATAGTAACTCTGATTCAGAGAATGACGCAACCAAAAACACAGAAATAAATGAAGAATCCCAATCCGAGAAAGAATCTGATTCTACGGAAGGAGCAGATCACTCAAGTATGGACCATTCTAGTTCAGATGAGGTTCCGGAAGATTTAGCTGATGCAAAGGATCCAACATATCCTGTCGGAAGTGAAGCTGTGATCGATGCAAACCACATGAAAGGCATGGATGGCGCTGTTGCAACTATTGAAGGCGTCTATAATACCACAGTTTACGAGGTGACCTACACTCCAACTAATGGTGGAGAAAAGGTTGAAAACCATAAATGGGTGATTCATGAAGAGATTGAGGATGCAAAGAAACAGCCATATAAGCAAAGTGATGAAGTTGTTCTTGAGGCAGATCATATGGAAGGCATGAAAGGTGCGACAGCTACAATCGATGCTGCGAAAGACACCACGGTTTATATGGTAAGCTATACAGATACAAAGACTGAAGAAAAAATTAAGAATCACAAATGGGTAACGGAAGATGAACTTTCATCAGTCAAATAAATAAGTTTATCTCCTATCATTCAATGATGTAATCTTTTTTACTACTGTTTTTACAATGGGCTTAAAAAAAGGGTCACCTTTAGTGGTGACCTTGCTTGGAATTAGGAGACAGATTATAACCACTACGCCTATTATTTCCAAGGGATATTAAAACATTAAAATAAGTCAGAAGTTCCGAACAATAAGGAGGTTTTAAAGGTTAGGTGCTTGTTTCATCAATAGAAGGGAGGATATTATTTTTTCCTATGCTATTTTATGGGCCCCGCTTACAAACCAATTAGACGTTCTTTGGTTTGACAACTTTACACTAGGAGCATCCCCTGACTTATATATATGTTGATTAAAGCAAGTTGTGCAAAAAAATGATGTTGGTGGACTTTTTGTATTCCCGTCTAGTTACTCGTTGTAGATATGAAAACAATAATCGTAAAATGGCATTAGTTGTATACATAAAGAAAATGTTTCACGGCAACATATACTTGTAAGCAAATTAATTTAAGGAGGAGTCTTCATGACAGTTGTGAGTCAAGTGAACCAGACGGTGGCAGGTTTAAAAAGCGCTCAGGCAAGTTTCGAAACCTTTGCACTTCAGACGGAGAACAAACAGGCAAAACAGTTGTATCAAAATGCGGCCCAACAAACACAAATGATTGTAGATAGTCTCGTTCCACGTATTCAAGAAATGGAACAAGAGGAACCGCAATACAAACAATAAAACACTTGAATAGTGCCATCACACGTATTAATGAATCAAACGACCATTCCGGCACGCAAACCGGCAACTAGTCAGTGTTTCACTATTGTACTCCACCACTGCCAGTGATAGGGGGCATTTAATTATGGGTATTGTTGCCCCCTGGATATGGTGGAATAGGGAAGAAAAATATAACGATGTTTTACATTTGATTGTGTAAAGGAGTATATTTTTGTTTTTCTAAAGGAACTTATGAAAGCAACAGATGTACTTGTTCAATGTTTGGAAAATGAAGGTGTTGCACATGTTTTTGGCATTCCAAGTACGGGATTTTAGATCTGGTCCATTCCTTGGCCCACTCCGATAAAATTCATTTTGTAAATGTTCGTCATGAACAGGGTGCGGCCTTCATGGCAGATGTTTACGGAAGATTATCTGAAAAGGCAGGGGTTTGTTTGGCGACGTTAGGTCGTGGTGCCAGCATAGGGGAAGCGGATTTACTTATCGTCATTGGTTTTGATTTTGTGGAGAAGCTCCCAAATGTGGAATAAAAATAAAATATCAGTTTTATATATTGATACCATACCAGCGGAAATAAATACCCTGTGGAAATGGAATTGACCGGGAATATCAAGCAAATTCTTTACCACCTGAATCAGCTTAGCATGGAGCCAAAATCGTGGGAACCAATTGGAAAACCCAAAGAAAAAATTGAGCAGGAAAATATGCCGCATGCCATTGAACAGCTAATCCCGGATCGGTCCATTGTTATTTCGGATGTGGGTGCACATAAAATGTCCATTGCTGGGACGTTTCAGCCAAAGGGACCGGGAAGGATGATCATTTCAAATGGTTCGCTTCCATAGGAGTCGCTTTACCAGGAGCAATCTAGGCAAATTGGCCTGTCCCGACAGCCCAGTAATATGTATTACCGGTGATGGAGGGGTCCTTATGAACTTTGCTGAAATAGAAACAGAAAACGACTTGGTGTATCGTTTATTATCATCGTATTAAATGATTCCGTTTTAAGGCTGGAACAAATGAAAATGAGAAAATGTTTGGGGAAAGCAGTGGAGTAACATTTCAAAATCCAAATTTTACCCAACTGGCAGATGGTTATGGAATAAGGAACGGTAAAGCGAATAGTTTGATTGAATTTGCGGATATTATGATAGATGCACTTCAATCTGTAGGGGAAATAACGATAATCGATGTTCTTTTGCCACAGTAAACGATATTATGTTTTCAAACTGTATTGTACAAGTACTATACCTATTAAAATGAGGGATAGGCCGAACGCGGAAGTCCAACCTGGGTATATTTTGTAAAGAACTGTACTGACTATAATAAGACTAAGAACCCAAATTGACATCGATATTCCGAATAAAAACATTGGATTAAGCCCCGTTTTGATGCCGAAGATAAAACCTGTTGTAACCAGGATATTAGCAATCAAATAGATAGGAAGCATTTTGAAATGGTGAATGGTTATTTCTGTGAAGGTACTATCTCCCTTGTTGCCAAACCAGTATACTGCAAAATCGATAGCTATATAGGCAATAAACGTAAAAGTAATAAACTTTATTATTTTAACCACCTCCACCGGGAAGCATTAACGAATAAATATTTGGCTTAATCTAACTTATATGCCCTATTGGCGCCGTATATGCATGTTATGTTTTTTATTAACTTGATATATATGCACCTATTTTGTCGGCCCTTTAATTTGATCCCGCAATATTTTTCGGCACAGGTTGTACCTAACAAATATATTTTCCATAATATTGAAATGGTTTGTAATATAATCATTAATGGGTTAATAATTTAGCATAATGGACAGGTGGACGTGAATACAATCTAATTGTTCGGGGCGATTGACTTTATTGGTGCTCCTTGAATCGACCCGGATGGGGGTGATGGCCGATTCAAGGTGCCCAATACTTTCATTGCATTTTCCGGACTAAACCAATAAAGTGAAACTTCATTCAGTGGGGGTTTCCCTTTCTTCCTCACTGAATGTTAGTTGAACAGAATCGGACCTTTACGGACAGTTGACCCCCACTTATCTTTTTTAGTTCCGCTTCAAAATCTTGAAGTGGGGGTCTTACTGCCCGTTAAGGCGGGATAAACTAACCCCTTGTTCCCTATGTTTAGGCCGTAATTATTGAACAGTGAGACATAGTTAAAAAAACGCACAAAGGACATATATACTGGCGAATCAATCAAATTAGGTTTGAAATCTTAATGTTCGACAGTTGGAGACAATTGCTTTATCTCGTGGGCCATTATTCATTATTGCTGATACTTTTTATCGGTCGCAAATTAGCACCGAAAAAAATTATGAGAGGCCCCAAAAAACACTATGTAGAATATTGGGATTAACGTGGCGTTAACATTAATTTTAACTGTTGAAAACCTTGAAAAGGGATGCCGCAGGAAACATGCAACAATTGTTATGTTGGTCATATACTTAATGAAACGGGGAACTTAACTGGATCCATCCCTTCAGTATAATCCCAAATTCCCCAGCTGCAAACTTCCATTTTTTGTCTCTTTTAAAAGACTGATCACTTGGTCAGTCTTTTAAAGACAAAATTACATTTGCAAGGCAATTACTAATGTGTGAACCTTTCCACCTAAATCCCGGATTTTTTGATGGAGCATCCTCTTGAATTCACCGTAACAACCTGCCTCCTTTGATCCTAGTCTTTCGGCAAACTTTAATCTTCAGAGCAGCCGCAAAAAATAATATGTCTATGTAACACTTCATGCTTTCGTTTAACATTATTACTCATTTTATGTTTTTTTATGTATGAGCCGAGTTTTGAAATGTGGCATAAGAATTAGTTCTAAAAATGATTCGTTCAATGTTATAATGGTGTTGGTAAATGACAAGGCGGTGTTTAAAATAAGTGTTAACCGTGTGGTTGGAAGAAACTTATGATGAACCTATTTTTGAATACAGTGATGCATTATTCTCCAAATGCTCGCTACAATTAGAACCCGATAATGAATATGATTCAAAGGCAATAGCAGTCTACATAGATTCATTCAAGGTTGGTCATATTCCTAAGAAAAACAGAGGGTAAAGAATACTTTTATGATCAATTAACTGGTGGATTAAAAAATAATCAAAAATTCAATTTTAGTGTTAGTCTAAGAGGTGGTAAATACCGAAGGGGTGGGATGGCTATAGAAAATAATAAATAGTCTTTCGGAATAGGGCAAGATTGTTGTATAAAATAAGATACTTTCTATATTTCAGTAAGAGGTTATATAGGTCATGGAGGGAGCTGTTTTTTCGGTGAAAAAAGACCCTGTATTAATCGTTGATAAACCTCAATCCTATATTGATGAGGAAATTGATATAAAAGTAATTAACTGTGAACCAAATGAGATAATTACGCTCAAAGCAAAAATGTGTGATGATAGGGGAAAGAACTTTGATTCAAAAGCTACTTTTAAGGCAAGTGAAGATGGGACCGTTTCACTTGCCTACGCAAAACCTGTAAAGGGTTCGTATAGTGAAATCGACAGCTTTGGTTTGTTTTGGTCTATGGAAGACACACAATCGAAACATGGAGATTTTTTTGTCAAACAAAATGCAAAATCCGTTTCAGTGGATCTTTCGCTGGAAATATCAGACCAAACTCTTGATATGGTTAAAATTACACGTCACTTTTATAGGGAAGACATTCAAAAAGAAGTCATGGAATCGAATGAATTTACGGGGGTATTATATCGTCCGGTGAGTGAAGGGCCGTACCAGGGTGTATTACTGTTAGGTGGATCGGATGGCGGTTATTTAGAGCCAGCCGCAGCACTATTATCCTCCTATGGGTATACGGTACTAGCATTGGCTTATTTTGGTATGAATAACGTTCCAGATAACTTGATAGGAATTCCTTTAGAGTATTTTGAAAAGACTACCCACTGGTTAAAACAACACCCTGCTGTCAACAAACAAGTATCCCTGATCGGATTCTCAAGGGGAGGAGAATTGGCCCTTCTTTTAGGTGCTGTTTATGATGAATATAAGGCTGTGATTGCTGTTTCTCCATGCAGTTATGTCACATCGGGGATGAAAAATAATATATTTGCCCCAATTCCTTCCTGGACGTTCAATGGGCAAGATCTGGCCTATATGAAGTTTTCCTTTCCACCTTCTATGATTTTTTCTTCATTTCGCAACTGGATACTCAAGCGTCCATCTTCTTTCTTATCCATTTGGAATCGTACCATGAGAAATGAACAAAAGATAGAGAACGCACGGATTCATGTAGAGAATATCCATGCTCCTGTTCTGACAATATCTGGAGGCGATGACCAATTATGGCCATCTGAGAAATTTGTCAAAACTATGCAAAAGCATTTATTGCACCATCCCTACCAGCATAAACACTTTTTTTACGAAGGAGCTGGTCATTTCTTGGCTTTTCCGTACAGTTTCCCCTCGCTTCCGAGTAACGTAATCAAGCAGTTGGACAATGGAATGGCGATAAACTTTGGCGGCTCAAAATCAGCGAATGCCAAAGTAACAATAGACTCATGGAAAAAAATAAGAGACTTCCTTAAAATAATCGATGCATGAATAAAAGTTATTCCACTGTCGGACGCTAATCTACAACAATGTGGAGAGACTTTTTTCGGATATTACCTAAATAAAGAGTTTAAAATATCGTTAGTTAGCATTTCCAAAGCGGTTTAATAAATGTGTTTTAGTATGCAACATTACCGTATATTGCAGCGGGTGCCTTATAGAAGGCATTGATAGGCTGTTCATTCAGTCACCTATCCAGCCCAGTATTGTGCTGGGCACCTTTGATTAGATTCCTATTTTATACGAAAAAATTGGTGGGTATAAGCAAGCTTGCTACAAATGATAAAATCAATAATATTTTTCCCCGAAAGAGGTATGCTAGTACATATTACGTATTTGGGGTGAATAGATTCATGGATTGGAGTATTGGAAAAGGTGTTTACCGTAAAGATGCCGCTGAAAAAGTAACAGGAGCGGCTAAATATACAGACGATTTATCGGATGCACAGATGCTGCATGTTAAGTTGAAGGTTAGTGCCCATGCACATGCAAAACTAAAGAAAATTGATACGTCAAAGGCGAAGAAGGTAACAGGGGTTCATGCAATTATATTAGGGGAGGCACTACCTCTCACAGGGGCGGAGATAAAAGACCGTCCTATTTTGGCTTATGAAAGGGTACGTTATTTTGGGGAGCCGATTGCGGCGGTTGTGGCTGAGCATCCGTTCATTGCAAAACAGGCTGCAGAATTGATTGAGGTAACGTATGAGCCCCTACCTGTGGTAAACGACCCATTACAGGCCCTCGAACCCGAAACAACACTATTACATAAGGATTTGGCTATATATGAAAAAATCGCGGATGTTTATCCTGAATTAAACACAAACATTGCTAATCATGTAAAGGTTAGAAAGGGAAGCATGGATCAAGGTTGGCAAGGGAGTGACATCAGTATAGAGGGAGATTTTTCTCTCGCTCCTTCAGACCATTCGGCAATGGAGACAAGATGTGCCATCGTGGAAATAAAACCGGATGGGGTAGTCCATATTACATCCACAACACAGGCACCATACGGTATCAAAAAGGAATTAAGTGATATATTCCATCTCGATGAAGGTAAAATTATTGCCAAGGTCCCGTTCGTTGGCGGGGCTTTTGGAGGAAAGGTAGCAATTCAGTTGGAGTTAATTGCCTATTTGGCTAGCAAGGCAATTGGTGGGAAGCGGGTTAAACTTTTATTTACGAGGGAGGAGGATATGATCACCGCACCTGTACGTATGGGGCTTAATGCCAAAATCAAACTTGGGGCGACCACCGACGGGAAACTCACCGCGGCAAAAATAACCTATATGATTGACACTGGTGCATATGCTGATAAGGGAACCTTGTTAACCAAGGCTGTTGCCGCAACCGGTACGGGACCATATAATATTGACCATGTATCTTGTGATGCGATATGTGTGTATACCAACCATCCTTATACAACGGCGTATCGGGGTTTCAGCCATTCCGAAATATTGTTTGTATTTGAAAGGGCAATGGACATGCTGGCCCGTAAACTCGATATGGATCCATTGGAATTTCGCAAAAAAAATGCAATTTTAAAGGGACATACTTCTCCAACACAAACATTATTAAATGAAAGTTCTATTGGTGATTTACCAGGTTGTATCGATAAATTAAAGGAATTGATGAACTGGCGAGAAGGACTGATCGTACCGGTCAATGAACGTAAACTTCGGGTTAAAGGCATGTGCTGCTCCTGGAAGACGTCCACTATTTCAGGGGCCAGCTCGGGTGTTGTTCTACTTTTTAATACGGATGGAAGTGTCAATATCCTGTCCGGCATAGTAGAAATAGGCATGGGTACAAAAACAGTTCTTGCACAGTTACTAGCTGAACGATTAAAAATGGATGTAAATAAGGTACACGTACAGATGGAAGTGGATACGAAAACCATTCCAGAGCATTATAAAACAGTTGCAAGCAGGGGAACGTTACTGGCAGGCCGGGCACTATTGAAAGCTGCTGATGATGCAGTGGAGCAATTAAGGGATATCGCCTCCCGGGTTTTAACCTGTTCCCCAGAAGATTTGGAAGTTGGTTATGAGAAGGTCTATGTTCGTGATGACCCTTGTACATTTGTCCATATGAAGGATGTTTGTTATGGATACCAATACCCGAATGGCCATTCAATCGGTGGTCAGGTCATTGGGAAAGGAAATTACACGATCAGGCATCTAACGCATCTCGATAATCAAACGGGAAAAGGAAAAACGGGCCCGGAATGGACGGTTGGCGCCCAAGGTGTTGAAGTTGAATTTGATCCAACTGATTTTACGTATAAACTACTAAAAGCATATTCCGTGATTGATATTGGTAAAGTGTTAAATTATAAGACCGCACTGGGGCAGGTGATGGGGTCCATGAGCATGGGGCTAAACCACGCAAGTGCGGAGACACTAGCCTTTAATCAAGATGGAACAATTCCCATCCCAAAACTGCGGACTTATGGCACATTTCGTTACGGGGATCATCCAGAGTACGTTGCGGATTTCCTTGAAACAGCCCATCTCGATGGTCCATATGGTGCGCGTGGTGTCGGTGAGCATGCATTGATTGGTATGCCTGCAGCCTTGGCAAATGCATTGTCAAATGCGACGGGCCTGGAACTAAACAAACTTCCATTAACTCCAGAATACATTTGGCGAAAGAAAGCAGGGATTGAACAAATATGATCTCGTATAATTTTGCCTATTATCAACCTACCTCTATTCAGGAGGCAATCGGACAATATGAATCATTAAAGAAACAACAAAAAAACCCGATTTATTATTCCGGTGGAACAGAAATTATTACACTTGGCAGGGTCAATAAAATGGTGGCGGATGCAGTTATCGATATAAAAAAGATTCCTGAATGCCAAACGTATGAAAAAAATAAAAAGCAGCTTGTACTTGGGGCTGCACTGTCTTTGACAAGAATCCGGGATATGCAATTATACCCCTTTATGGAAAAGGTCATATCAGAAATCGCGGATCATACTGCTCGAAATAAGATTACATTGGGTGGAAACATTTGTGCCAATATCATTTACAGGGAGGCCGTACTACCACTGTTGTTAACGGATAGTAACGTTGTTATCGCAACCAAGGATGGACTAAAAGAAAAACCGATTAATAAGCTGTTTGGTCAGAAGTTGCAATTACATGACGGGGAGTTCCTTGTTCAGGTGAAAATTGACCAAAAGGCCATTCAATTACCTTATTTCACTGTTAAAAAGAGACGTCAATGGGGGGTTGGCTATCCCTTAATAACAATTGCAGCCGTTAAAAAAGAAGGTCGAATCAATACGGCATTTAGCGGATTATGTGCCTATCCCTTTCGTAACCAAAAAATGGAGGAAGAATTAAATAATAAAAGGTTACGGGTGATAGATCGAATCGACAAGGCGCTTCAACATATCCCCGGGAAGGTTTTAAATGATGTGCACGGGTCAAATGCATACAGGATGTTTGTATTGAAAAATATATTACAAGATGCAATTCATGCTTTGGGAAGGGGAGAGATGAGTGAATGAGCAGGAAATAACGTTTTACATCAATGGCAGGGAGCGTTCATTCCATGCACGAAATGCAGATACATTATTATATGTATTACGCGAAAAACTTGGTTTAACTGGTGCGAAACCGGGCTGCTTAAATGGTGATTGTGGCGCCTGTACAGTTGACGTTGAGGGTGAACCAATGAAATCATGTCTTATGCTTGCTGTGGAGGGACAGAATAAAGAAATAACAACGATTGAGGGGCTGCATGATTCTCCTATTCAGACACAATTTATTGAAAAGTTTGCGTTTCAATGTGGTTATTGTACTCCTGGATTTATCATGAATTGTCATGCATTAATGAACAACCACCCAGATCCGACGGATGACGTTATTAAGAACTGGTTAGAATCCAATATTTGCCGGTGCACAGGTTACAAAGAAATCGAAGAGGCGATTAAGGCTGCACTCGGTCAAGCCCGTGAGACCAAATCGTGATTGGTTCGGCAGCCATCATAGTAACGATGCCGCCATTCA
This sequence comes from Lentibacillus songyuanensis, assembly GCF_039548255.1. Lineage (NCBI taxonomy): Bacteria > Bacillati > Bacillota > Bacilli > Caryophanales > Bacillaceae > Lentibacillus > Lentibacillus songyuanensis. The sequence goes on along the minus strand of NZ_JBCLVH010000009.1, from coordinate 27,601 downwards.
GCTAGCGACGTAAATACTTACTCATGAGAAGACCTGAACTAAGTTGATATTCCGGGAAAAATGGTTTCATCGATGTTATGAAGGGCATGTGTTCCATTTGTTCGAGTAAATGAAACAATTCCGCCATTCCACCCACAAAAAAATCATTTGGTAAACGTTGCCTCAGGTAAATACCTCCAAATAACAGTCATAGCTAATGTCATATTGCTTGCTATGATAAAATGGAGAAAAGTGAGGTGTAACCTATGAGAACAGGTATGGCAAATGCCCCGCTTCATGGCGGCCATTGCCCGCCCTGGCTATTTACAAAAATGAAAGAGTTAGGAGCATCCATCGTTCAGGTAATGGTAATGGAATATGGAACATCAGAGGTTTTGCGCAGACTGTCGGATCCTGTCTGGTTTCAATCCTTTGGTAGTGTACTTGGATTTGATTGGCATTCTTCCGGCTTAACAACAGTTGTATGCGGAGCCCTTAAGGAAGGTCTAAGACAGTTTCAGGGCGAATTAGGGCTGTTTTTGGTTGGCGGAAAGGGCAAAGCCTCCAGAAGGACCCCAGTGGAAATTGCAGAGGCTGGTGAAAAATATGGTTTGTCGAATGATTTAGTTCAACTGCAACAGACAAGCCGCACGGTAGCTAAGGTGGATTCAGCCGCTGTGCAAGATGGTTATCAGTTATATCATCATTTCCTAGTTTTTGACCGATCTGGAGATTGGGCGGTTATTCAACAGGGAATGAATGGAAAAAGCCGTTATGCCCGCCGGTATCACTGGTTAAGCGAGGATGTAAGGTGTTTTACGGAGGATCCCCACAAGGCCGTATGCGGTGTACATGGAAAAAGAGTACTTAATTTAGTATCAGGGCAAAATCACACAACAAGGTTGGCCTCAGTTGAAATATGTCGAGAAAAGCCAGATGAAGTCAAAAAGGTCTATGATGAAATTATTAATCTTCGTATTGAAAGGAAAAATCAGGCTTCACAACAACTTAGTCTTTTTGATGAGACAATTTGGGATGACCATGTATCAACGAAGGCTCCGGAAACTGCCCCTGCACACCCTATCATTACCATGCCGGATAGTCACCCCATTCCATCTTCCCGCTATTTGGACAAGATTTTATACAAGATTTATGATAAACCGCCAAAAACGTATCAACAGTTGTTGGAGACTGAGGGAGTAGGGCCAAGTACATTACGGGCATTGGCCATGGTGGCGGAGGTTACGCATGGTACGCAGCCATCCTTCCATGATCCTGTAAGATATGCATTTGCCCATGGGGGCAAGGATGGATATCCGTTTCCGGTACAACGTGGAAATATCACCCAATCCCTGTCCGTACTGAGAAAGGCTATTGAGAAGGGAAAAATGGGAGAAATGGACAAATTAAAATCACTAAGAAGATTAGCTGATCAGGAGAATCGGTTGGGTGAAGGAACGGGTATTGAAATCCGAGTGGACACGTAAGGGAAAGGTGCTTATACTGCAAACGAAGGATATTGTGGAAGAGGTATAAGTTTAGAAAGTTTAACTATCCTTTCTTGAAGCAGAAAATGTTATAACTCAACTTTCGCAGACTGAAATAGGTAGGTAAACCTTGATATAGTTCGGCAGACCCGCAATCCATTGTTGTAGTTGACTTTTGATGAGTTGTTGCATTTTCTTATTACTTTTTTTCAGGGTATCTTCTAGGAGCTCGATTAACTGCTGTAAAGCCACAGCCCAATCGAGATCATTCACTTCATCACATAACTCATAAAACATGCCGCCTAATGTTCGGTTATCTGTACTGCAGCGGTTTTGCCATGACAGCACAATATACCTTGCAAACACAATGGTTGTGTGGCTGATGAGAGCGTCATAGGAGCGACTCTGGAATTCCTTCTGAAGTTTCAAAAGAGACTTAGTCGTTTTGAAGAAAACTTCAATATCCCAGCGCATGCCGTAAATTCGGATGATTTCCTGGTCGCTCAATGTACAGTTTGTACTCAAAATCGCAAGCCAATCACTTTTCTTATTTCGGTTGCGGACGAAAACGACTTTGACAGGCACACCATTGGCCTGTGTCGTGTGGATGGAGCGTAAAATACCTCTTTTCCCATCGGTTGGTGTAGCCAAGCGGTATAGTTGATCCAAGCTAACACGCTTGCCACCTACAAGGTAACGCTGTTTTAGTTTTTTGACCATGCCAATCACGTCAAGACCTTGTTCTGTCAGATCTTTAATGAGAGGCTGTTGTGTAAACCATGAATCCATCAGCACATAGGAGGCATCAATGCCGGCTTTCATTGCCCGCGCAATCATACCCGGAATTTGTTCCGGAGCTGTTTGCAACGCTTCTCGTCGGCGCTTGTAGCCGGAACTGCGTTTATCAATACTTTCAGAAATACCGTTGATTTTACTTTTTTTCGAACTCAATAACGAAAAGTCAACGGGGAGGAATGTAGCACCATCAGACCAACCCAGTGTCAACATACGAAACCCTTTATAGAAACGCATTTTCTGTGATGCATGATCAAAGCAGCGAGCCAGAAGCTCCACGTGTTTGCTTCGGTTCCGGTCATAAGATGAATCATCTAAAATGAATACCTTCGGGCGGTCATGGTGCGTCAGCTTTGACACTTTTCCAATCGTATAAGCGACGAGTGAAAGCAGAAACCGACGCCAATTGAACGTTGATTGGTTCAGAAACCTATAAACGGTATCCTTGGCCGGAACATCCGCGGATTTCTTGCTTTCCAGCGTCCGAAACCAGTTTTTGTTTTCAAAGATCAAACAAAAGATTAGCTGAAAAATATAAGCACAGGAAAAACCAAAGGACTTCGTAATGCCCGCGTCACGCAAGTGCTTGATCACATTCAATTCTTTAAATGTTGCTTTTATTTCATTTGGCAGTTGATTATTCGGGTCATTATTCGCTATCATAGTAGGAGACACCTCTTCTGTTTTGGTAGTGATTCGCTCAAATCAACTATACCAAACGTTGAGGTGTTTTTTCATGTTTAAACCAAATGTCAAGCATGATATGTCAGACGCTACACGCACCTACGCGTACTGAGTTCACTGCAATTTTCTTGGTGCGAAAGTTGAGTTATAATAAAAGAAAATCTTATTTGGGGTGATTGATGTGTCATTACCGAAAAAAGATCGAGTCTACACGTATTCGGATTATTTATCGTGGCCGGAAAATGAAAGAATAGAGATTATTGCGGGTAAAGCCTATATGCAAGCCGCACCTTCAAGAATACACCAAAAAGTATTATCAGAAGTTCATCGGCAAATTGCAAATTATTTATTGGATAAGGATTGTGAAGTATATCCAGCACCATTTCATGTAGTATTAGACCCAGCAGGAGATCATGAAAATGAAGCAGACAAGGAGTATATATTAGAACCTGATATTTCCATTATTTGTAATAAAAATAAGCTGAATGAACGTGGTTGTCAAGGCAGCCCTGATCTAATTGTGGAGATTATCTCACCTTCTACTGCGAGAAAAGATAAAATGGAAAAGTTTAATATTTACGAGCAGGCTGGCGTGAAAGAATATTGGATAATTGAACCGGAAGAAAAAATGATAAGTGTTTTTACACTTGAAAATAATCGACGATTTGGACGACCAGATTTATATGGTGAGGAAGATAAAGTGACGGTTTCCATATTTGATGATCTGCTTATTGATTTGAAAACAGTATTTACTGTTTAAGATGATGGAGCTAAATGAAAAATCATAAATAAACAGACATGCAGTATTAACGAACAACTAGAATCTAGCTGCTGTTATGAACAACGATAAATATACTATTGCTGGAACAGTAAAAGCAGCAAACAAAAAATATGGATGTCTTATAATGTGGTCAAGGAATTTTTGGCAAGGGCATGGTACCGTTGCAGTAATACAGAGATGTAAAGGTCATGCGTCAGAAAAGTCAGCAATCCCAAGGTAAAAATGAATAAATTGTCCGCTGGTTTTCCCCTTTAAAACCGGCGGATTTTTCATTACTTTTCCTTTCGTCCCCGTGCAATTCTGAGCATCTTTTTTCACCATATTCTTTCTAATTGGTATGACGTTTTTGCCTGCCTATTCAGATGTAAGCGGGATCGTTATATCCCTTATACAATGGAATGCCTCGTTCATTAGCAATTTCGTATTTGGGGTCTATCCCCATATAACCTTTTTCCCTTATGACATGTCCTTTTAAATTAATGCAATAGCGAAACAAAAGGCCAATTTTTATGAACCAATCAGTAAGCACTTTTAGACGGATCATAGAATGTCACTAAATAGTCATAAATACCTATCTTTGTGATTGTGCATAATCTATCGACAATAATCGGCGCTAACCGCAAATCGCGCTATAATTCGAGTTTAGTCGACATAATTAGCTTGTTATTTCGAGTAGTTTCGACAATTAATGCAGCGGAATCCGGATTTAGGTCGATTTGACACAATCTGACATAATAGAGGTAATGCGCATATTATAAAGAGGCTGGCCTTTTATGGGAGAGGCTGTAAATGAATTCTGCGATTGGGGAATCTTTTGAAACAGTTTTAATGAAACATGAGGGAAGAATTTATTACCACATCCACAAGTTAAACATCGTTGACCCACACCGGGAGTTTTACCAGGAAGGGTTATGTGCTTTATGGGAAGCGTACCATACGTTCCAACCAGAGAAATCGCAACTTTCTACGCACCTTCACAACACGATCCACAACCGTTTAATTGATTTACTACGAAAAAAAGCTTGCCAACAACGCTATGACAAGATGTATTACCATGAAGAAATGAAAAGGCGGGAAAGTGGAAATCGCCGCTGCAATGTCAATATGCTGATTCACGATGATCTGGTGATGGCGATCCATGAGGCGGAGCTATCACAGCAGGTTCAGGCTTTACTGACTGTTAATCAGTGGAAATGGGTGAAGTTTCATATTTTACTGGGTCTTTCGAATCACGAGATTGCGGGGCAGGAGGGTGTTTCCATCGCAGCAGTCCATAGTTGGGCGAAAACGGCTAAACAAAAATTGAGGAAGAAATGGGTAGACTGGAATCGTTACGTAGATGGGGAAGGTTGAATTCGTAAACGTGGGTTGCTCGTCCGTAAGCCTGGCTTGCAAAGATGGGCAACCCTATTGTCAGCGTACAAATGACTTTTCAATGTTGTTCAGCATGGATGGCTCATGTTTAAATATGAACGATTTGTGTCAATTAAAATAACATGCTACTTTTTGACTATCCCCTACGATAATAGGAATAGGGGAACGTATAAAAATAGATCAAAAGTCACCTTCTGTAAAATATTGAAATCGATACATTGGCATCTATCGGCCATGTATGATTCCTATTATATATTATCCTCTAAAACTTATCTTCATTTTTTCCGTATAATTAGCGCCCTCAAGATGGAGGTAGCCATGTTTCGGCTAATGAACATGAAGATAATCTATATTTTGATTATACGGTGGAAGCTGGCTTTTGAGAAAAGAGGCGAGAGATGGTAAATGGAAAGCGGAACAAAGAAGAAAAGTGTGTGGAAGTGCGACCTGGGGAGGGAAGTAATCAGGAGGATAGCCGTGTTGTTCAGCACGATAGGGCCGGGGCCCGCGGGGAAAAGGAGGATAAGATTCATGGGGAAAGGGGGTATGAAAAAAAGGCAAATTGGGGAGCAGCAAGTTTTGAGGATATTTTTAAACAAAATGAGCGACGAATTCATTACCAGATTCACAAACTAAACATCCAAGATCCACATAACGAATTTTACGTGGAAGGTTTATATGCCATGTGGTGTGCCTATAAAAAGTATAGACCGGATCAAGGAGTTATGTCGACTTACTTCAACTTTACCATCCGCAATCGATTAATTGATATGCTTCGTAAAAAGAAACGAGAAAACCAACACCAAAAGACATTTATCCAACATGAAAAATTAAAAATAGATGATGGCAACCACGATTGCAAAACAAACTTGCCGATTCCCGACGATAGCGGGGTGGAGATGTGGGACGATGTGTTTTGGCAGAAGGTGCGCGCCATGCTGACTGACAACCAGTGGAAATGGGTGAAATACCATATTATTGGTGACATGCTTTTGACAGACATTGCTGAGCAGGAAGGGGTTACAGTGGATGCGGTGAAGAGCTGGAGGAAAACAGCGAAAAAACGGTTGGAGAACGCCGGGATTAGGGATTTTCTATCCTATGATTAACGGACTGTATACCTCAGCAAACCAAAACACAGAAGATCCTAACTGACCGATTTAAGGGGCGTTTTGGTAGGGATCATTCCATTGTGTGAGGGAATGATCCGCTTGGTATCACGTAGATTGCCATTTTGAAAATAGAGAGGACGGAAGAAAATGAATTACATAAAAGAAATCAATGCATTTCATGATAGGGCGGAACAAAATCCAGTATCTGCATCAGCAGCATTATTATGGTACATTTTGATGCATGTCAATAACAAAACAATGTGGAGTAAAACGTTTGTGGCGTCTTGGCCATTGCTTCGTTTAAGGTCGGGATTAACGGAGAGTTCGTTTAAACGGGCAAGAAAGGAACTAAAGGAGAAAGGCTATATCAACTATCAATCACGTCCAAATAATCAGGCACCCGTTTATCGCATGATTCCATTGTCGGAGGTAAAAGGAAACAACGTTGATGATGTGGTATGGGAGGAGCATAGTGAGCGGCGGCAATGTGTTGGTATGGATACGCAAGGGCCTAATCGGCAGTTTGGTGAATTGGATAACCTAACCGTGAATTGGCATGTAACTTCGAATGAAAATCAGATTACGGACAGTGGGCAAATGGACTTGGTTGAGCAGCAAAAAATGGAATCAAATCGTTTGATGGATGATGATCCGGCCCCTTTTGTGAACCAAGATATGGACCCCCTTATGGACCGGGGGATGAACCGCCTGACAGACCGGGATGCGGGCACATTAATTAAACAAAAACAAAATAGAGACCAAACCATACAAAGCCAAACTACTACTGCTGCAGAAGATGCATTTGTGTTTTATCAGAACAATTTTGGTGAGATTAGTCCATACGTTACTGATGCACTGCTAAATTGGGTGCGAGATGTCGGTGAGCCATTAGTGCTCGAAGCAATGAGACGTGCGATAGAGCGTAATAAAATGAGCTGGAGTTATGTGAAGGGGATATTACAAAATTGGACAAGAAAGGGAATTATGAGTATCGAGGATGCATTGGCGGAAGAGACAGCATTCCGGAACCAGCGACAAACACGATCCCAGCACGTGGCGAATTCATGGGCAAGTGGGCACCAGGCAGAGGTCGTGCCGGATTGGTTTGATACATATAAACAAAAACGAAATAAGGCAACGTGGAAGAAACGTGAAGCGGTAGAAACAGAAGAGGATATTGCTGAATTTGAGGCATTGTTGGCGGAGTTTAGGGGGAAATAGATTCAGGGCCTGTTACGGGGTGTCACGGTAACGTTAGTAAAATAGACAATAATATACTGATCATTTGATTTTATCCTACTCCATGTAGCAAATATTACTGCCCCCCTCAGCATTGTACGTAAGTATGTAATGTATTTATCATTTGGAAATCGAGGTCGATCAGATAGGCATTCAACCTAAATGCATGTTTTTTAGGGAAAAACAAAAACTAACCTTAAAATATGTATTTTGGAGGTTTATGCAGTGAATAATCAACCTAAAATGGGTTCTTCTGAACTTGGTGCACTATGGCTAAACATACCATAAAAAAACATTGATTTTGCAATGTTAGAGTATTTTATCGAGCAAGCCGACGATGAAGAAGCCAAAAATCTTATGACAGGCTTATGGGAACAACTTCATCCAAGGGCTATCGAAATAAAAGCCATGCTTGAGAATGAGGGGGCTGCACCACCAGAAGGTTTCACAGAAAAAGATGTCAATTTACAAGCACCAAGGTTATGGGAAAATGAATTTGATATTATGTTTTGCCGGGTACTGAAGGAAATTAGTACGGGGTTATATGCACTTCATCTAACAATAGCTTATAGAGAAGATATCATTAAACTGTATGAGCAACTTACTAAAATAACAGTGACTTATTATAATCGGTTTACGCAATATCTGCTTGAAAAGTCTGTGCTATCGCGTCCGACTTATGTCACCATGCCAAACTCAATTGATTTCATTACGGATAAACAATACATGAAGGGTACGAATATTTTGGGACATAAGCGGCAATTAAATATGGTTGAATTCGGCATACTTTATCGTGCAGTCGAAGGCAATATTACGGGGATGCAATTACTAAAAGGGTTTGCCTAATGTGCCAAAGATGAGGAAGTGCAAAAATATTTTACAAAAGGCATGGAACTTTCAAAAGAAATTTTAAAAGAAGATAGAGATATCCTTTTGCAAAATAATATTCAATCACCTGCAACACCGGGGGGAACAGTTACCAGTTCAACCATTGCTCCATTTTCAGAAAGACTCATGATGTTTTGCAATTATCTTTTGGGCAGTATGAGTATGGGAGGTCAGGGTTTTAGTGGTGCATTGTTATGGCGTAATGACCTGATAACAAAAACAGGGATACAAGCAAAAGATGTATTTGCATACGTTCGGGAGGGTACTATGCTTATGATGTCTAAAGGATGGCTTGAAGAGCCGCCAAAAATGGATCTTTGATTCCCTGTGTTGCCTGTCTCAATTATTAAGCCTATTGCAAAAACAATGATACAATTGGGCTTACTGCAGTTCGCAAGCCCAATATACTCACTCACTGGCTCAATTATTCGCAAACGTTCTGTAAACTTCGCACTAGTGGCTCATTCTATCCGCAATACTCATACTATCAAACGCCCGATTATTGAAGCCTTAAAGTTGGATAATAAAAGCAAATTAATTATTTAAGAAAGGTGTAATTAACCTATGGATAAAATTATCTTATGGTTCTCGTTAGGAGCATTTATTGCACTTTTTGTTTTCAGTTTAAGAAAAAGTCCAATGAAAGAGTGGATATTGGCTTTTTTTGTCACTGCTTATTTTGCAAACTTTTTTGGTGCTATCGTTGCAAAATTAAATCTGATTAAGTACCCCGAAAATTTTTTAAGCCAATACTTTTCCTCAAGTTTACTTTTTGAACTTATCGCATTTCCAGTTATTAACGTTTATTTTTACCAAACTTCATACCGATCAGGCTGGCTTGGTATCATTATTCAATGTGTTTTATATACTTCTGGAATTACAGTTCTTGAAGTAATTTTGAAAAAATATACCAACTTAATCGTATATATGAATTGGAACTGGCTAATCACGTTTATTAGTGTTTTGCTCTTTATGCTTGGTGTTCGTCTTTTGTTGGAGTTACAGAAAAGAGTATCAAAAAATGAAAGAATATAAATCCCCTGTTGCTGCCCTATTATGGGCAATTACCATGTCAGGATTTGGACAATATTATAATGGTCAATATATTTTTGGAACGGTTTTATTTATAGCTGAAGTATTAATAAATGGCCTATCTGGCATAAATGCGTCTATCATACTTTCCTTTCAGGCTGACATAAAATCTCATAACGTTTTTAACGATCAGTGGGGTTTATTTTATCCATCCGCATATATTTTTGGCATTTGGCAGGCATATAACAAAGCCATCGTAATTAATTATCACCAGGACGGCGAAGATCCACCAAGGGAAACTTATTTAACGGGATTTTTCTTTGGTTATGTAATCGGTATGAACCTTGGTGTTTATTGGCTTCCATTAAGTAAAATACCCTATTTGAAATTCATCTCCAGTCCAATTGTTGATGGGCTAATTATAGGTCTTATTATCGCGTTAACAGGGCATTTAATTGAGCGATACAATAAAAAAAGAGCAGTAAGAAAGGTTTCCTAGGCTAAGAGCCCATTAGTATTTTGTTCTTCATGGCCTGATTGACGGAACTACTGCAATTTGAATTATCGGACTTTAAATGATCAATCTTTTTTTAAAACGAATCCATGCTTGAATTTCGATTAAAATTGACCTGTGGATAGTTCCATATTGAAAGGAGAGCATAATAACATAACCATACCTGTAGGAGGAGTTATTATGCCTAAAGAAGATAATCGGATGATGCCGCAAGCTTCCAAATCATATTGGATAGATGCTATTGGTCTTCCTAAGTTTCCCCATTTGGAAGAAAACATGCATACTGACGTTGCCATTGTCGGGGGAGGGATTACGGGGGTCACAGCCGCCTATTTGCTAACCGAGAAAGAATATAACGTTACGCTTCGAGGCTGATAAATTAATGCATGGGACCTCTGGACATACCACCGCAAAAATCACGGCGCAACATGGTCTCATTTACGACGAATTCATCCAAAATATTGGTAGGAAAAGGCGAAGAAGTACTATCAAGCGAATATAGAAGCTCTACAATTGATCGAAAAAATAGTGGAGCAGCAACAAATTGATTGTGACTTTAGTAAACAGGATGCCTACATGTACGCCACTACGGATGAATATGCTCGTAAGTTAACAAAGGAAGTAAAAGCCTATGATAAACTTTGAATTGACGGTGAACTAGTAGATAACATCCCTGTCAGCACAGAGGTTAAAAATGGACTGGTAATGAAAAACCAGGCACAGTTTCACCCAACAAAATATCTCGCCAACCTTGTCAAAACCATCAAGGAAAAAGGTGCACACATTTTTGAAAATACTACCGCAGTAGATATTAAATCGGGTAAGCAGCCGATAGTTATAACTCGAAACGGGCAGGAAGTTACGCTGACTATGTTCTGGCGTGTACACACTTCCCTTTCTATGAAGGCACCGGACTTTATTCTGCCAGAATGTATGGCTGATCGTTCCTATATTCTGGCAGCTCCACTTGAATTGGGATTTTTCGTATTCAAATACCTATTTGAAATATTTTGGTTCGGTAATTCAATAGAAAGAAATTTATTTACAGGTTCCATTTGTCAATTTAGTTAATTCATCAAGATTTTAATGACAATTTCTTTTTTTGATGGACTCGCAATTTTTAAGAATTTCCCTTCTTTTTAGTTTCATTTGTTCCAAAATGTTTTATCAATTCCATCTAGATTATAGCTGATTTCCTCGCCCATCTGTATGCTTCCTTTCTTAAATGTAATGCTTTCCCCTAATAAATGATTGCCTGAAGCCATTAACGCCGAGTATCATAGTTTGTTTACGGTATAGTTAATGATTAATATAAAATGAAAATTTTTTTGAACAGATTTTATTTCATTCAAATCTACAAAAGCAAATTTTTCTTAGCGTACAAAATTCAATTTTTTGGTAGCACGTACTATATTAATGTATAGAAAAAATAACGTAAGTAGTTTATCATTTATAAAGAGTGATAATATTGGATTTTACTTCGGATCAAAATCAATTTGTGGATGCATTAAATTCCGTTGCGCGCAATTTGGAAATAAAGGGGTACATTCAACAATCACTAGAACTCTATCCTTTATTTCAAAGAGCAGCTAAGCGATTTGTTTGTGGAGAATCAAAAGAAGACGGCATATCTGTAGGTAATCAATTTATACAAAAAGGGTATCGAATTTCTCTTGAATTCATTGGTGAGAATACTGTCAGCAAAGAAGTATGTGTTCAAGCTAAAGATGAGTTTTTGAAGCTAATACAAGAAAGGGTTTGATACATTACATTCTCTATCCATATTGTGACAATGCAACAAACTGGTCATATTGTTTAACTAGTAAATGGGAATAGTCTTGATTAAAAATATTAATATAACCAATCCCGAGGGTTCAAAGGAAGTATTAAACATTCAAATACCTCCATACAAGGTGGAAGCAGAAATAATTAACTTTATGATATACTGCCATTAAAGAACACAGTTTAGTCGTTGTAATAATGTAGTGAGACTTTCTTTGGATATTACTCAAATGAAGAGTTATGTGGAGTTGTCTGTAAAGGCAGACAAAAGGGCTAATTGATATGCATCGGCTAATGGTGCATCCTAAGCTTTCAGAAAAGGCATTGCCAAGAAATTATTAAATTTCGTTGAAAGAAATATGGAAAATTTTGAAGCAATAGTAGTATCCACCGGAACCAAGAATGCTCCAGCAATAGCCTTTTATTTGAAAAATGGATTTTTAAAAACAGATGAAACAAAAATAACAGAGTGCTCATCTTTAACATCTTTTAAAAAAGCAATATAGTTAAAACTATATTGCTTGTTCAATAAATAGGCTCAGTTGTTGAGGAAGCATTGTGCTTGAATCATGCCAGACTGTAAAGATTAAAAGTGAATTTTATAAATAATACAAAGAATATTCCAATTCTAAACAATGAGGTGAACAGTGAAGTGAATGAAGAATACAGCAGACAGTCTTTGCCATCCAGGAAATATAGGGAATTACTGGGGAGCGCAATTTGTGTTTTTAACTCTAATAATTCGTTTGTTATTGAAAATATACTAAGAAACGATGAAGGTAACGATTATAATTGGCATGAATTAATTGATTATCCTTCAGGGGAGCTGAGCCAGCCAATAAAAGAGACAATATCTAGACTCTCTGGGAGAAAAATAGCCTCTTGTTTTTCGGAAATAGTAAACATGAGAAATAGGATTGTTCATAGCTTTCAAATAACCATTGATGATGAGCAAATTTTAGCCACCAAGCAGAGGAATGGAAAGCAATTTCGTATTACAGAAGATTACCTTTATGATTTTGTTCAAAAAAATGACGAATTAAGCATGCTACTTCATGAGTTTAGAGGATATTAAATTTTATCGAATAGTTTAGGATTAACCCGAACGGGTGCATTAATTGAAATAAGAAGTATGTAGTTTTGCGGCGATAGGAGGGGTTATAATGGCAAAGGAAAGGCTGGCTTTTTGGGGGACTTTTTGCTACTTTCAGTAACTTTTATAATTAGCACTTTCATATGGGGATTTTTTATCCGGAATAATAATAAATGGATTGTGTTGACAGACCCTTTATCAATTTGGTGATATAATATTTTATTATTAGCATTTTCTTTAGCTTTTGGAAACGATAGTCTGATAATCGTGCGCAATCGGGAAATATTGTTGAAGTAAGGAGAATAACCAATCAATGAAAGGCAACATAAAAACTATAATTAGTATGACCGTTTTCGCTGTTATTATAATTGGACTTTTGTTAGGGGTTTACTTATTTGGAATAGCAGGGATTTTTGAAGTGCTCGGAGTTCAGTATAAGTCTAATTGGTCATTATTGATTTTTGTAATAGGTTTCTTTATTCTAGGACTGCTAGTTGATTTGGTTTTAGGCGCTATGGCTGATATATCAGCAAAAAAGGTATCGGGAAAGATAACAGCATTTGTTATCCGATTTATTTTTGGGTTTGTGACAAATTTGATTGTAATTTTTACGGTTGATGAATTTATGAGTAGTATTAGTCTTTCGCCTGGTACAAAATTGGTCATTTCACTGATATTAACTATTTTTGAGTCGGCACTTGGTAGTGACTATAAAAATGATCGTAAAGAAGTGGCTTAAAAATCATTTCTGGCTTGGCAAATTTGTTCCATTCAAGTTACTGAAATAGAGCAGTTCAAAATATTAAGATTAAGGAATCTGGCTTCGACCCTATTTCTGTTTCTAAGGGATAATCGAATTACAATTGAAGCAAAGCAGATTTGGAGAACAGAGTTACATTATTCAAGAATAGGTTGTGGAACAACACAGGTAGAAAAAGATCAATCTTTTTTATAAAAATTGTATAGTACTTCACAAGAAGGAACCCGTTTTGACTAATCCTTTTTCAAAACGGGTTCCTTTTATTTAACGTAAAAATATGGTTTGCAGGTTATTATTAATCAAACTTTATTCAAGCAACATTCCTTCTAATGATTATTGAAAATTATTGTTCTGGTTCTGTTGAGAATTCTGGGTTTGTTGAACCTGCTGGAGTGCTTGTTGAACCTGCTGTTGCGCCTCTTGTAATTGTGTGTTTTGCTGTGCATTGGTACTAGCTTGTGCACTTTGCAACCCTTGCTGTGCTTGCTGCAATTGCTGCTGAGCTTGTTGCATTTGCTGCGGATTTGCACTAGCTTGTGCCTGTTGTACTGCTTGTTGCGCTGCCTGAGCCTGTTGCAAAGCTTGTTGCAGCTGTTGATTTTGTTGTTGGTTCTGATTTTGATTTGCCATGAGAATTACCTCCCGTGTTTTTTGAGCATTATACTCTCTCTATGTAGCCTTCCTAATTTGTAATAGGTTATGTATGATTTACAAATGAAGACATGTTGTTATTCATAACTACTGTTAGAAATCGAAAAAAGGACAAAGAGCAGCATCTAAAATATTCATACTCGCTGAAGTAGCCATTAATCAAAAAATAATCCACCTTTGAGTTATAAATTCGATATTTAAAGCAAATAGTAAACCTATCTTCATAATTTTTAGGAGGTAACACTGTGAATGAATCAAATATTCGCCTTACATCTAGTGAGATTGGAGCACTTTGGACGGGATATATGAATGATAGTATGTCAAAGCAAATATTGGGTTTTATGCTGAAGGATATTGAGGACCCTGATATAAAACCCGTTATTCAGTACGCATATGACTTTTCATCTACTCATTTAGAAAAGTTAGTGTCTATATTTGAAAAAGAACAATTCGCTATCCCAAATGGATTTACCAAGCAAGATGTGAATATGAGTGCTCCTTGGCTGTTTACAGATACATTCTGTTTAACTTATGTGAACCATATGGCTAGGGTTGGTATGCTGGCATATAGTGGTTTTGTGGCTATTAGCTATCGATTAGACATATGTGCGTATTTTTTACAAGGGTTAAACGAAGTCGGGAATCTCTATAACCAGTCACTTAAAATTGCTCTTCGTAAAGGAGTAAATGCGAGACATCCATATATTAAGGTTCCTAAAGAAACAGATTATGTTGATAGTAAGAAATATTATAGTGGTCTAAATCCTTTCAGTAGTAAACGCCCGTTAAATGCTGTGGAAATTTCACATTTATATTTAAATACAATGACAAATGCAATAGGAGCGAAGTTGTGCCTAGCCTTTGCCCAAACCTCCCCTCTTAAAGAAATACAGGATTTTATGCTTCGGTCAAAGCAAGTTTCGCAAAAGCATAATAAAATTTTCGTGGATACTCTTCTAAAAGATGATATTGAAGCCCCGCATTTACCTGATGTAGCTGTAAGCGATTCGACAACGCAAACATTTTCCGATAAATTGATGATGTTTCATATGTCTTTGTTGATGGCCTCAGGTATGGGGAATTATGCTACTGCTGCAGCTGCCAGCCAACGAACTGATTTAATGATCAATTATGAACGTTTATCGCTTGAAGTTTCCCGGCTGGCCAAAAGCGGAGCGGATATTATGATTCAACATAATTGGTTAGAACAACCACCAGGTACTAAAAATCGAGAAAAATTAGCTAGGAATAAACAAAAAGGCTGATCCATATAGATTTAGTTTCCTGTCTGTTCTAGACATATGGGTCAAGTCGATCGCTGTACAGTGTGAATCCATATATAAATACAGTAATTTTAAGATTATTTATTTGGTTATAGATGAATGAATCAATTGACGCATATTTGCACCCATTTTAGTTTGGAGTGAATAAAATAGGCAATATCTACAAAGGTTCGAAGTGAAATAGATTTGTTTTGAAAGCCTCTCGTAATTTGGAATTTTCTGTCGCCCGTTTCAGGCCTGCTGTCGCCTGTTTTAGCCTGTTTTCTTCCAACGATTATGAAGGTACTTTTTCAGTGCTCTCTGGTTTTTTTAGTCCCCTTTTTAAATTATCCGACCATATAGCAATTACCGCGTTGAATATCGGAATATCACAAGGAAGTTGGGACGCATTGGACTTCCCTCTTTGGGAAGTTTTTTGTATATGCGAAATTGAAAGAAGCTAACCTGAATACTTTACAAACAAGAACCAATAACTTAACCAATAGAAGGAGAAAAACACATCCTCCCTTCCTTTTACAAAATACTAATTAATCTTTTCACTATATACAATATAGGGTAAAGAGAAAGAGAAGGGAACGCCACGGCGTACTTCGGCGGGGCTAGTTTGTATAAAGGTAGCAATTGTTACAGATTTCTCCGAAATATAGAAAAGACTTTATTAATTTTTGTGAATATTTTATCATGGAAATAAGGGGGACCACAACATGGAACGTAACTTCCAAAAAAGAGTAATTGAATTGGACACTGAACAAGGCGGACAACGACAGGGTATTCTAGTCCAATTTAAAGACCTTCAAAGTAAAAGGCAGAAGGAGCAAGGGTTATCACGATTGGTTGATGATTATGGGAAGGCTTTAAAAAACTTAGATAGGGAGAGTATGATAAAATTGTGCGAAGAATATCACGGGGTGACGTTATCCACCGAAGACTTAAAAGTCGTCGATACCATGCTAGAGATGGAAAAAAGATTTCAAGACATAATGGAAAAGTCGGAAAATGTAATTTCCAATAGCAAAAGTGAACATGAAGTACATAGGCGTAGATTCAACGCCAAGTCAAGGGATTAATATCAATGATTATGAAAAAAATCACCTGTAGTTGTATTAGTAGAGTGGTACGTTACGGGTGATTTTTTGTTCCATTACAATTTCTTAAGTAGAATTCTTAACACCGTTCCAACAATTATTCCTATAGGTAGAAACAAAGTTGGTAGCCATATCGGTCCGAACAATATACCACCAATTTTTAACGTTGGTGAATATATAGCCCCTACCGTCATTGAATATGCGGAAAAAACAAACGGAAGAAATGAAAAGGATTCTTTTCCACTACCTGTATCCTTATATACGTCCCACATTGCAAAAATATACCAACAAGGATAGAACAATAGCAACTGATAATTCGTTATATCAATAGCCAGTTGTATTTCCCCGTTAAAACTGTATAAAATGGCTTGATTTAAATTGGATTGAATGTTCACCAAAAATCCCAATCCAACTAAAACTAACCCTTTTATTATTTTTCCATTTAAAATTTGTGCAAGCCCAGGTAGTGCAATATTCCAAATGATTGCTTCAATAACTTTTATCTTTCTGCCTCCATTGAACATTTACCTATCCTTTTTTCGCTAATCCATCACGGTCTGCATTCATTGGAGGTTGTTCCATCCATCCGTTTTTAATCATTAGTTTTGCACCGGCTAATGCAAACTTCCCTACTTCCAGTGTTAGCCTTGCATATTGGGCAGAAATATCAGTCCTCATACTCATTCCCATAGCCAAACCATAATATCCTATGCCGATTCCGTTTAATGCTGCGGTTAAAGCCAACATTAACTTATCAGAAAAGGGAGGGACGGTTGATTTTGTTACACCAGTATCTGGTATCATAGGTATAGGAAGATTATCCTTACGCAAAATGGAACTGTAAACTTCAACGTGTTTGGAAGCAATTTGTTTCCCACGCACAAGATAGTCCGTAACTTCTTTGGATTGGGCAACTTGACTAAAGCCAATTAGAGTTGATACACCTAAGTCATTTCGTTGGATATCATCGAACAAATTTGTAATTTCAACTGCTAATAATGGTCTTTTCTTTCCAAACCATCCTTGAAGTAAATTATCCGACTCAACAAAAGTGACTAGTTCTTGGTTTGGTATATAAGGTGGACGAATGTAAAGGCCTTTTGAAAGCATTACGAGATTTATCATTTTATGTAGTTCAAGGTGTTCTCGAAGACATTCAGGAAAATAGGCGTGAATATCCTGACGTGAAGCATAAGAAACTGAAAAACTATGTGCACTAAGACCAAATTGCCCCATTTGGTGTAGGTACCTTAATATATAGTTGTCTGTAAAGAGACGTGGTGCGGTTTCGTTTACATCATCTTCAGTAAACCCTTGTGGTATCGGGTTCCCTTCACCTTCAAAAAAAGCTATAATTTTTGGGATATGTGCTTCCGTAAAATCTAATGTACGCTGTAGTAATGGATGTATTTCATCATCATCAACGTGATTTAAAAAGTATCTAATTATACAAATTGCTAACGTATCACTTTGATAAGCATCCCACAAATTTGAAAGTTCGGCAGCTGTTAATTCAATGTTTTTATCCTTTTCCATAAATAGTCAGACCTCCATTTTTACCATTTTGTAATATGTTATTATTTCCTAATGATGGGGTCTTATTATGCTTTCACGTATTTAATTGGAAAGGAAATGGATAAATATAAGTCACAGGCTACACATAGGAAGACATTAGTAATGTAGGATTTTATAACTGATTCAGACGTAGCGAAAGAATTACGAACACAAGTAAGAAGGGTACAGTACCATTGCTTAAACGAACGGCCACCTGCTTTAATCCGGAACACGGACAATCATATTATTTTTGATTGTCCGTATTTATTTGTTTTAACTCCTGTTTTTAAGGCAGAGGTTTATCTGTCATCGATGATTATTTTCATCAAGTAAGGTTTGATCTCCGGAATATTTTGAGTGGCTACAACCCAAACAATAGAAAAATCAATACCAAAATACTCATGGATAAGCAAGTTGCGAAGATCACTCATTTTTCTCCATGGCACCTCTGGGTATTTATCCCTTAGCTCTTTTGGAATTTTGTTAGCTGCTTCCCCAATTACTTCTAAATTTCGTAGAACAGCGTCAACGATTAAATTAGATTGTTCAAATCCCTTCTGTATAGACTTCTAATTTACGAATAGCTTCTAAAATGTCCTCGATAAATAACTTATAATCCCTTTTCATTGATAAATAACCTCTTTTAATATTTGGTCTTTCATTTGAGGTTTTAAAGCATTGATGGTTACAAGGTCCACTGCGATACCTAATTTATCTTCAAGATAATACTTAATATCCAGAAATTCCAACCCGATCGGTTTTTCCAATTCGATAAGTATGTCTATATCACTCGACTGTTTTTGTTCATTTCGTGCATAAGAACCGAAATACCCAATTTTTTCAACACCAAATTGATCTTGTAACGTCTTTTTGGATTCGGCTATGCATTCCTCAACAAAATTTTTATCAAGCATTTCATCACCCGCCCCATCCGTATATTTTTCTCTCTATTGTAGCATGTTTTTCTGTGTTATAATAATGTGCTTTTTCAAACGCGAACGATTTGGAAAGGAATCAGACCAAGCACCTGCGATCTTCCTGTTTGTATAATTAATGTACTTAAAAAGATGATTTAAATTTAACCATGTTTCGGGGAAAATTAAATGAAATTAATATTACCCAACTTGGTCATGAGTGGCAACCGGCTGAAGAAACAAAACACAACAAATCGTAAATTATCGGATGCTGGAAAGTGGCGAAATAACCGCCAAAGAGGCAACCAATCTATTATAAAAATAAATGAAGGGTATCATGCAATATGATATGACAAAGATCTATACAATGGCTCTGAATGTAAAGCTTGATGCAGATGAAGCGGTAGGGTTAATCACTGCCTTAAAAGATGGGGGTGTCAACTTTCACAACAACCAATCGCCATTTGGGCAAAATGCTCAAGGTATGCATGAAGTCGGACGAGCATGATAATGTGAGTGTAATATTCCGATCCAATCGGTCAAACGCTTTTAAAAGTTGGGCATGGAATCACATCTCATATTCCCCAGGTCAAAAGGTATGCAGAAGGTATTGATATTGACCTGTTGATAAATGCTATTGATCGGGAAATCACCGGTAAAATTGTTGCTGTGCAATCGGCAAGTGAAGATACGATTGCTGTTTATATTGAATGAATATTTTGGGGCGATTGAATTGGCGGGTAACTTCCAATAAATTTACAGATATTTCGATTTTTTTCTTCAATGTTCGTGCCTTTTAATGTATAATAAAATCAAATACGAATTGGAGGTGATAAACATGGAACAATCTGCTTTGCAACAGATTAGGGGAGCATTGAAACAATTTTCTGCTGAAATTCATGAAGGAATGGACAAGATGAAAGATGAAATAAGGCAAGAAATGCAGCAAGAAATGAATGACATGCGGCAACAGATGAATCAGAGATTTGACCAGGTTGATCAACGCTTGGATCGAATGGATGATAAATTTAAAGGATTGCGTGCGGAATTCACGGAAACACAGGAAACGGTCGATTATCTTGCTAGCAAATCCAATCAGCATGAGAAAAAACTGCGAAATGTTGCCTATTGACGGGAATGTTCGATATTTCTCTATTTTAGAACAGGACACAGGCTAGAAAACCTTTTTTTATCCAAAAAGGATAAATGAAGGAACTGTTTGTCATTCCTTTGTTCGCCTTCCATAATAAACCCAACACGATTTTTTCAATAATACAATTCTCGCCACCGAAAATAACAATTACTTGCCCCGCATTTTAAGATATCGCTGCGCCTCTTATATTTCCGAAAACCAAGATTACCACTTAAAGACCCGCAAATACGTAAAATTCCACCAAGGCAAAATATGAGAACCCTGAAGGTTGGGATATGTAATGCTGGGCTATGTAAAACATACTTGGGTTTCATTGGCAATAAGGAAAAACAGTAGCGAACTCTTTTTGGGAAGGAAGTTCACTGATAAATAGCCAAGGTTTATCGAAAAATCACCTTGGCTATTATGGTATCAATCTCTCATACTCATTCCTTTTAACGTAACACCTGTGATAAATATGGTCACACAAATAATTGCCGTAGAAACAACAATAGCGGTCGCGATACTCATGATAATGCCTCCCTCTATATAATCGTTACGTTACTAAGATCCGCCTTAGCTCCATTTAAAAAGTTATAGGTTAACTTATCCATCTTTGCTCCCGAGAAGTCAGTTTTTTTCATATCTGACAAGCGGAATTGGGTGTTCATAAGGGTGGTATTACGAAATGTTGCTTTCTTCAGTGTGGAACCTTCAAAAATGGTTCCGTTAAAATACTCTCCATCAAAAACTAACCCGTCTAAATTGCAGCTTTTGAAGTATGCACGGTCATATTTGCAACCATTAAACGTAGCTCCTTTTAGGTTTGTGCTTTTAAATAGCGTTCCAGTTAAATTAGCATCCTCGAAAATACAATTGTGTAAGTTGCTGCTTTTAAAAATACTGTCTGTTAGATCAGCGTGGCTAAAATCTGAACTTTTTAAATCACAGGCATTAAATTTCCCATCGTGAACCGAAACCGAGCGGAAATCGGAATCACGAAGACGCTGACGGGAATAATTCATGCGTACAGCCTGTTCCAACTCATTGTGCTGCAAATTAATGGATTCGACCAACTCCGATACGTCACCGATTGAATCAATGGTAAACTGGTATGCTTCCTCATCACGATATCCGTTTCGTTTGTAGTCATCAAATTTTTCTTTGAGATTTTCCGATAACTCCTCTTCCAGCTCTTGGGCGGATTTTACATTTTGATACGGTGCAAAAATGCTGTGCACATGTGCTTTTATTTGGTCAATCATTGATCATTTTCCTTTCTTTTTTAATTTTTTACTTACAACAAACGATCCAGTATTTGTTTTGCCTGCTCCCAGTTTTGTTTGTTTTGTTTATATGTTTCTTCTCCGGCGGCGGTAATCGTATAATATTTTCTCCGTCCGCCCTGGGTAGCGTCACCCCAATAGGATTGAATGCTTCCTTCCTTTTCAAGCCGTTTTAAACTGGAATACATGGTTGCTTCTTTTAATTCATATTGCCCTCCTGAACTCATCAAGATTAGTTTACTAATTTCATAGCCATATTTATCGCCGTTTAATAAAAGTTTTAAAATCATCGTATCCGCATGCCCACGAAGTAGGTCAGAGGATAGTTTTGCTTGAACCACATCCTCACCTCCTTGTGTATAATATATAGCATATTACTATGATAGTCAAGGTAATATATCTAAAAAGGACAGATCGATTTTAAAAATCTAGACCTGTCCCTTAGGTTTCAAACATCCATTTTCGGTGGCTCTTCCAACCATCCTTTTTCCATCATTAATTTCGTACCTTCCATGGTGTATTCAAAGATATCTTTCGCAAATGTGATAGTATGTCTTGTCACATCATTTCGCAAAATAAATGCTGCACTAAAACCTTGACCACCCATGCTAAACCCACCCAACTGGTAATTGCAAAACATCATTAGCTTATTGGAAAATGGCGCCTCAGTGGAACTTGTTACTGTGCCGCCTGGTGTTGCGGGAGCTTGAATATTATTCTTAAGCAGGATTTCACCGGTTTCATTTACAATTTCCTTAGAAAGCTCCCGGCCTTTTGTAAAATATTTTCTTACGTCGGCATCTTTGGCAGTTTGTGCAAAGCCCGCCATCAGTTGCATACCCGTAATATTTGTTTCCACGGTATGGTAAAGTATGCCAAATTCAACCGTATTTAACACCCGTTTTTCACCAAAAAGATTCGTTCCTTTTACATAATCTTTATTCGTAATATAATCGGTAGATACAGGCATCACGGTAAAATTTGGCCGGGGAAGGAATCCATTATCAAGGAGATATTGGGTAAAGTGATGATAATAGGCTTGTGTGATACTTGTAAGCTGTTTATAAAACTGTACAATGTCTTCCCGGTATGCTGTCGTCATATGAAGCACGTACATTCCCATGCTGATTTCCTTTAAAATCCTGCAGAACATGATGTCAAACCCATTATCATAAAGCTGTGGTGTATTCAGATTGACATCTTCTTTGGTAAATCCTGTTGGACATGCTGCCCCGTCGTTTTCCAACATGCTCCTAAGTTCGATGACCATGGGATTTATTTCGTCCCATAAGCTTTCCATTAGATCTTTTGCCTTTTGATCATCCGCTTTTTCGATGAAATACTCCAAGAACCGTAATATCATTGTTTTTTTCTGATATGTCATCCACAATGCTCCAAGCTCTGCTGCACTCATTTTTGGTTGATTAACCATCAAAACATTCCTCTCCATAAATTTTGCAAAGTCCAGTGTTATTTTGTAGTTATTTTACGGATTTATACGTGATTTCATCAGGTTGAAACGTGATAAAAGGCTGCATGATTGGACCTAACTGATAGTGGTGAAATCAAAGTTATGTTAAAATATGAAATAGTAAATCAGGGGGGTGTATACATATATGATTCACATAACAGAGGAAGAGGATGTTACTTGCGTCAAGCTGGATATCATCATGGAGGGCAAAAAAATAAATAGAGTTTACGTTTTTCTAACTGATGGCATGCTAGTGGATACTGGCCCTAAGCGACTGGTGGAAGAACTGATCCCATTTTATGATAAGCATGCATTTGACCTTGTCACCCTAACACACAGCCATGAGGATCACACGGGAACGGCACCATGGATTCAGGAAAACCGGGATGTTCCCATTTATCTCCATCCCAAGGGCATTGATATTTGCGCTAAATCCTATCCCTACCCTGAATACCGTCAGTTCATTTGGGGGAAACGGGAAAAATTCCACGCCATACCAATGGGCGACACAGTCCGGTCACGTAGCAAGGAGTGGCAGGTGATTTATACACCTGGACACGCGTCTGATCATAACGCGTTATACAATCAGGAAGCGGGAATTATGTTCGCTGGTGATCTGTATGTTAACCCAAAAACAAAAGTGATTATGGGTAGTGAATCGATTCCGACAACAATGGATTCGATTAAAAAGCTGCTCACCTATGATTTTGGAGCAATGTTTTGTTGTCACGCAGGGTATGTACCGGAAGGACGAAAGATGATCAAACAAAAACTGGAATATCTGGAAAATCTGAGCGGGGAGGTAAAGCATCTGCACCAGCATGGTCTTTCGGTTGAAGAAATCAGGGAGAAACTTTTCCCCGAAAAGTACAAGATTATCGCCATTTCCGGTGGTGAGTGGGATTCGCTGCATGTGATTACCTCTATTCTTTCCGAAGAAATATAAACAAACCTTGTAAATGGGCACAATCCATTTTCTGGATTGTGCTTTTAAAGTTGTAATTTGCAAAGAACAGTTAAAAACCCATTTATTCATCAAGTTATTACATATTAATGCAACAAATGGAAAATATACACCTTAAGAAGAAAGGGAATTTTAAAAGTAGTGGGGCGATCACACGATGAAACCGAAAAAAATGCAACTAAAAAAATATCATATCATTCCAAACGCTCTGCGTCTGGGCAAGATGAACAAGGGGAGAAAGCTAAACGGAATAAATCAAAGACGGCTTTCATCGTCTTTGGATGAGAGCAAACAAAAAATCATGGAAACTACCGGAAATAGTGATGATATTGTTTATCGGGAAATGCTGGTAGGCAAGAATGGAACGTTAAAAGTAGGGATATTCTTTACGGATGGGTTGGTCAACGAAACAATTAATCAGGAGTCATTTTTGGAGTAATTATTAGTCGATTTGAAGAAAACCGGTCTCACACAGCTACGAGATGATCAGATGGATCCATTGCAATATATTGAGGAAAATGTGCTTACTGTTGATGCGATTGATGACTTAGTGGACTGCGATACGCTATTTCAAGGGTTTATGTCATTGGGGACTGTCCCCGAAGTTGTCAATTTTCAATATGGAACCAATAATCCTTTGCCCCTTTAAAAAAATACATTACTTTGTCCCGATCGATATGGTAGAAAAATACAATATAGTCACCTTCATCATCGATTAATTGTTGTCCATAAGGGAATGCTGGGTATTTACGAAGCGTAAGATTGTTATTATTCATCAATAAACGGTCCATACACTGTTTCACCATCTCATACGACATTATGCCACCGCCTGTTGTTTATAGGTACTTTTTCTTTTTCCCTAAAAATATGGATGTAAACTATAAAACAGAAATAAAATAACATTCGACAATTGTGGTATTAGTCTCCTTTGCTGGTACTATTTACAAGATTTCATGTAGTCGTTAAGATTGCAGAATCTAATTTTTTGGTTTTTGAATTAGCAGGTCTAACAAAAATGATAATAATAGCGAAAATGAAAATGAAAGTGAATAGTTTCATAACGCACCTTGGAAAAATTGATTTTGCTTAATATACCCTGTTAGGATGATAAATATGAAACGCTCTAAAAAATTTAATAAACCGATTTCAAACGTGATATAGATGACTGTCAAAAAGGTGTCATAAAGTTCACGACAAGATTGTGACATTTTTCACAGATGACCCAACCTTTATGCCATAAGCTGATATAATGAAAGTAGATAAATCAAGATCAACACATGGCAACAAGCTAAAAGTAGAAAGGATGATTGATATGAATAGACCAAATGTACAACTATCACTGCAATCGCTCAGTCTTGTTGTAGGGTTTATGGTGTGGGTACTCATTTCTTCGTTGATGCCAATTATAAATGAGGATATTCAGCTAACCGCCAGTCAAATGTCACTCGTTACGGCGATTCCGGTTATTCTTGGTTCGTTGCTTAGGGTTCCGTTAGGGTTCTATACAAATCGCTTCGGTGCCCGGACAATCTTTATGATTAGTTTTATTGTACTTCTTTTTCCGGTATTTTACATGAGTATTGCGACTTCTTATGCTGATTTAATTATTAGTGGGTTATTCTTAGGGGTTGGGGGTGCGACCTTCTCGATTGGGGTAACCTCGCTGCCAAAGTATTATCCAAAAGAAAAACATGGATTGGTCAATGGAATTTATGCGGTAGGGAACGCTGGAACAGCAATCAGTACATTCTTTGCTCCTATCCTGGCTGGATCGATTGGCTGGGAAAGTACCGTTCGTTTTTATTTGATTTTGTTATTAGTATTTATCGTGATTAACTTTATTATGGGTGATCGTAAAGAAGTAAAGGTTAGAGTTTCTATGGTAGGGCAAATCAAAAGCGTTTACCGTAATCAAACATTATGGTTTCTGAGCTTTTTCTACTTTATTACATTTGGTGCTTTTGTTGCCTTTACCGTATATTTACCCAACTTTTTAGTTTCCCATTTCACACTTGATCCGGTTGATGCTGGACTCCGAACCGCCGGATTTATTGTGTTAGCGACAGTGGTGCGTCCATTGGGAGGCTGGCTGGCAGACAAATTTAATCCCTATTTTATTTTGATGATTATCTTTCTGGGAACGAGTATTTCCGGGGTTATCCTGTCATTTTCGCCAACCATCGGTATTTATACGTTTGGTACACTTTCTGTGGCTATTTTTGTTGGTATTGGCAACGGTACGATATTTAAACTTGTCCCACTGCATTTCGCTGGACAGGCCGGAATTGTCAATGGAATTGTTTCAGCAATGGGGGGGCTCGGCGGCTTTTTTCCACCGATTGTCCTAACAACGGTATTTAATTTAACTGGACATTATGCCATTGGTTTTATGGCATTGTCTGAATTTGCGCTGGTAAGCTTTGTCCTTGTTATTTATATGTATTATCAGGATCGTTTGAATATCGAACGGCGAATCATCGAAGGAACTGCGGAAGGCATCATGGTGACTAACAGGCATGGTGTTATCCGTAATGTGAACCCGGCTTTCACACGAATAACCGGATTTACCGAAGAAGAAGTAAAAGGGGAAACGCCAAGTGTGTTGAAATCTGGTGAACATGATACGACTTTTTATGAATCAATGTGGAAGATTATTGGAGAGAAAGGCTATTGGGAAGGGGAAATCTGGAACAAACGAAAAAATGGGGAAATCTATCCCGAATGGCTAATCATCAGCCAGCTGAATAATAGTAAAGGTCAGCCGCAATATTATGTTGGCATGATGAGTGACATTTCTGAGGTGAAAAAGTAAAAAATAAAACGTGCAAAACAGCGCCAAAAGACTCATTTTTGCAAAAAATCCCATAATCACATTGTTGAATTTTGCCGATTGCTCTATAATAAGGTTAAAGGCATAAGGGGTGATTGAATGGATGTATTTGCGAGAACGTGCCGATTGTGTGAATTGCCAATGGAATCCAGCCCATTTATGATGTGTCCAGCATGCCTCAAAGCCAGTGACAAAGTTAGACATTTCATTACCAAGCATCCTCATGTATCCATCGAGCAGATTGTTCAGGAGACACACGTGCCGACCGAACAAGTTGAGAAAATGGTGCAGCTTGGATGGAATAAAAAGGATCAAACGGCGATAAATTAACAAAAAAAGGAAGAAGATCACCTGTTGTGATTTTCTTCTTTTTTAGTGGATTAATATCTTTCTCTGGTGTGTGTCCTTGAATTTGACCAACCGCGGATGCAAGTTCTACGGTTGACACAAGATGATTGACATTAGCCTGTTTACGATTTTTGTATTTTACGTACATTTAGTCTATTTTAAAGAAGTAACCAAAAAAAGGATTGACTTTAAATTTTAGTAATACTATAATTATTAGGAATCAAAAAGTGAGAGGAGGTTACGACCATGCAAAAAATAATCCAGCGACAACAGCAGCAACAGCAGTTGAAACAAAACAATATCCATGGTGTGACCTCAAACGGTGGCAGTATCTGATTAGTAGTACATAATCGAAATCTGTTTAACAAGAAGGTCACACATGTCTGTGGCCTTTTTGTGATCATAGGGGGGATCTCTCCTTTTATAAAAGCACACGTCATAGGCGACGTGTGCTTTTATTTTTGGTAGGTCAATGCGTAGTTTACTTAAACTGCGACGTAAAAAGGACGTTGATTTTTAAATACGAGTGCCGCTGCCGCCGTCCGGGATCGCTACGGGCGGAT
>NZ_JBCLVH010000008.1:0-177332 GCF_039548255.1 Lentibacillus songyuanensis | reverse complement strand
TATTGTAACCAAAAAAAGATACGATTCCTATTATAAATTCGGGAATCATATCTTTTTTGGACTTTTTCAGTGGCCTCGTATAAAATAAGCTGGGTTTTCATCTGGTTAGGAAAGAAAGTATGAAAATTCAGGCTCTATCCAGCTTATAGCAGAGTAGGCCTCGTCCGGTTCCAGCTCCCAGAGGCTAGTATGCAACACCCGCCTCCGTACGATAAGTCAACATTGGTTCGGGGGCAAAGGAAGGCCGACTAAGAACGGGCTGTCGCTCAGGCGTCGGCATACCCCTGTTTTAGTGGCATGTTTCCTTATCTCCTGCGTAGGAATGTTCGGTTAAGACCGCTGCTTTGCGTAGCAACACCGAACCACCCTGCATGGCAGGGCGCAGCATATACGCCGCTAACTGGACGCTTACGCCTTTGTTCTTAGACTAAATCGGTTATTTATTAAATATCTCTACAGAAAAGTCTACTTTCTTATTCTCCTGCTCCTCATATCCTTTCATATAATTAATCCTGCGCTGGGCTGAGGCTTGGCTGACTTGCTCGTCGGCATGGTAGGAAGAGCGGACAAGCGGACCGGATTCACAATGCCGGAATCCTTTTCCCAGTGCGATTTCTTTTAGCTCAGCAAATTCATCTGGATGGTAATAACGTTCCACGTTCAAGTGTTTCTTTGTTGGTTGTAAATACTGTCCGATTGTCATGATGTCGACGTCGTGTGCCAATAAATCATCCATTGCTTCGATAATTTCTTCTTTCGTTTCGCCTAGACCGACCATAATACTTGATTTGGTTGGTGTTTTGGGTGCAATTTCTTTTACCCGTTGCAGCAGCTTCAAGGAGCGGTCATATCTCGCGATTGCACGCACACGCTTGGTTAATCTTCTTACCGTTTCAATGTTGTGGTTGAAAATGTCTGGTTCACTATCCATTAAGGTATGCAGGCTTTCATAATCGCCTTTCATGTCTGATGGCAATATTTCAATCGTGCAACCAGGATTATCTCGGCGAATAGCTCGTACCGTTTCCGCAAATACCGCAGCACCGCCATCATTGAGGTCATCACGAGCGACTGCGGTAACGACGACATGCTTCAAGCCCATAATCGCTACCGATTCGGCCACACGAGCAGGTTCTCCCCAATCAAGTTCATTTGGCAGCCCGGTTTTCACCGCACAAAAACGACAACCGCGGGTACACGTATCACCAAGGATCATAAATGTCGCTGTTTTTCGTTCACTCCAGCATTCATGGATGTTCGGACAGCGTGCTTCCTCGCAAACGGTGTTTAATCGTTTCTCGCGCATAAGTTTTTTTAGCCCGCGGTAGGATTGATTCGTATTAATTTTTGTTTTCAGCCATTCCGGTTTACGTATGTATTCCTCTTGCTTAGCCATTAAGTACACGCCCCTTTGAATGATGTTTGAAATTCCAATCATGATTGCTGTATTTCCTCTTAGCTAGCCGATAAACTTCTTCCCATTGTCCATTGGTCAACTCAAACGGGAACAGTTCGACATCTACTCCTGTTTCAAACCCTTTCTTAAACGCATCTTTCATCGCATTCATTGAAACAGATTTGTTTGCTTCTTGAAAAATGGTTGTTGCTTTTGTATCAAATGCCTGTCTTTTCCTTTCCCGTATATTTTCATTTGGAAAACGAAATAGATCGAAAAGGATGGTTTTATTCATGGAATGTGGAATCGATCCGTGCTGCAGCAATACTCCTTTTTGACGCGTTTGCGCATTGCCGGATATTTTCTTTCCACCCGCCATCAACTCATATAACGCAGGCCGTTCAAAGCAGACCGCTGAACGACTCTTATTGGAGTCCCTTTTCTCGGCATAGTCGACAGTGATTCCCAAATTAGCATAGCCATCAAAAATTCCCTTGGATAAAACATAATAGGCTTCTGTGATGGATGCGGGAATAAAGGACTTCTTTTCAGCAATGACGATGCTGTAAGTCAATTCATCATCGTGCAGGACCGCACTTCCACCGGTCAAGCGACGGACAATTGGCACCCCGTATTTATCCAGCGCTGATAGATCAATTGTTTTGTTGACATCCTGAAAATAGCCAACAGATAAACTTGGTTTGGACCATTGATAAAATCGCAAAACGGGCGGGACTTTGCCCTCGCTGTGCCAGGTGAGCAACAATTCATCTAATGCCATATTTGTTGCAGCATCATGTACTCCAGTGTCTAAAAAACCCCATGTATCTTGCAACCGTATCACCTCCGTTTGTTAAAATGCTGAAGTGGATAGCGGTTTATTTGTATGTAACTACTACCCACGCCACATGCCAAATCTAAAAACCCTAGTAAAATTGTGTGTTTTATTTCAATATGTTCATGGTATATGGAAAATGCTTTATTGTAAAGTGAATTAGAAATTTTAGCTGTTCAGGTAATTTTCCTAAGGTATAATGAAAATAAAGAATACCCGTTGCAACCGTTGTGACACATATGTACTTGAAGAAAGCAGTAAACCAGATTGGATAGTAGGGAGGAACGTAGTGTGTTAGAAACAAACAACATAAAGGAATTAACAGATAAAGACGCTTGGTTGGATGCCTTTTTGCTTATCAATCAACTACGAACCCATTTAGATAAGGAAGCATACCTCAATCATTTGACAAGGATGCGGAAACAGGGCTATAAGCTATTTGCTTTGTATCATCAGGGAGATATGGTTGCCGTGGCCGGTGCGGAAATATCAACGAACTTTTACTATGGGCGCCATGTGTGGGTGTATGATTTAGTGACGGACACGAAGCATCGTTCAAACGGTTATGGGGAACAATTACTTCATTACATAGAAGAGTGGGGAAAAGAAAACAGCTGTGAAAAAGTAGCCTTGTCTTCGGGGTTGCAACGAGAAGATGCTCACCGGTTTTATGAAGAAAAAAGGAATTTTGATCGGGCGAGTTATGTGTTTGTGAAGCGTATTTAAAAATGCGAAAGGCTACCCCTTGTTAAAAGTGTTAAGGGGTAGCTCCTTTTCAGGGGTTCTGTTAATAAATACTCAATGGCCATGAGTTGTAAACCTATTCGCTACCTTGAGTAGAAAAAAAGGTATTCAATGCCTGTCTGTTTGTTTCTACATCAATATCAAGGACGGCACCCACATCAACTCTTTCATCCGTATAGGAATCTTTTATGGGAATACGCAATGTCTCCATGTCACTTGATTTTTTTGTTAGAAGGCTTTTGCCGATCGTAAACAGTGCCTTCGAATCAATATTTGTATCCACATATCCATTTACTGTCCCAAGTACCTTAGGAAGCCTGGCTAAACTGGTGAAACTAACTGCTTGCTCCCTTACTTTAGACAGTACCTCCTGTTGACGTTCGACACGTCCGAAGTCGCTACGGCTATCTTTTCGAAAACGTACATAACCTAACAGTTTTTCGCCATGTAAGGTCTGTTTCCCTGGCGGAAGAGTCATCCCGATTCCGGTAGACATTTCATTTTGTATATCTACTTCTATTCCATTTGGTGCCAGCAAATCTATCAATTTGGGAAAGCCTTCAAAATTAACAACCGCGTAATAATTAATATCAATACCAAAGTTCTGTTTGATCGTTTGTCTTAACAATTCAGGCCCACCAAAAGAATAGGCAGCATTTAGCTTCTGCATGCCGTAACCGGGAATTTCTACATAGGTATCACGCATTAAGGATGCTAATTTTACTTGCTGTGTATCTTGGTTATAATCTGCAATCATTAACGTATCTGATCGTCCCTGTTCTCCTGTTCTTGCATCGCTGCCAATCAAAAGGATTTTCATTTCACCGACATGGACTTTTTCTCCTTGAAAGGGTTGAATGGTGCTGCTGTCCTTTTCAGGTGATACACTACTTGCACTTGATAAACCTTGTTGATATTGATATACGCTATAGACTGCTAGTATGCTTATGATGATGCCGAGACCTAACAGGGACTTTTTCACCCATTTTCTTGTTTTTCTTTTTTTCGTTCTTCTTGTATGCAAATTTATTTCACCCTTCTTTTTCTAGTACGTTCATGACAAGCTGTACAGCAACGGCGTCATCTAAATAGCCAATTGGAAATAAATAATCAGGCACGACATCAACAGGGATAATGAAATACAACAAAGCGCTCCCGATCAAGGTTAGTGCCTGTGGAGAACCGTTTTTAAAACGAAAACGTTCATAGAAATTCTTTAAGTGATTAATAAATGGACCAACACTGTCAATCTTCTTTAACTTTTCCTCAAAGCCAGAGAATATAGTGGTTTTGCCGTCTTCGGTCTGCACGTATTTTTCGTAGTCCGTTAGTTTGTTACTAATCTGATCAATTGAAACATCTGGTGACGATGCATGAAATAGACGTTGGATATGTTCCATGTATTGGTTATGTTCGTCGGCAGCATGCTTTTCTGGATTCATTTCATAGCCGGCAGCATCTAGTAACCGATTCATAGATATGTCAAGACAGTCAGAAAATCTGGCCAGGTGTTCAAGAGTGGCCTTGCGTTTGCCATTGATAATGCGGGAAATGGTTGCAGTATCAATTTTCGTCAAGTCACTCAATCTACGCATGGATAGTGAGTGTTTATCTAATAAATGCTTTAATATGCGTCCTAATTGATTAGGTTGATGATTCTCGTTTTCTCCCATCATAAAACAACCTCCATTAAATTTTTAAATACCGTTGTACATTATACAACATAATATATGATTTATTGACATTTTGTCAACGTTGAATTGTATCTTAGATAAATCTGTATACGATGTCGCCCTTAAATAGTTAAAATTATTTGTCTTTATTCTCGCTAAAATGTACCATATAAGGTATTCATCATGTACTGGTTAAGAAGGGAAGCGAGACAGTGAGTAGAATAGTAGAGATGCAGGATGTTTCATGGAAGCGACAGGGGAAAACGATTTTATCTCATATTGATTGGGAAGTCTCTAAAGGTGAACATTGGGCTGTTTTGGGGCTAAATGGTTCCGGTAAGACCACACTGTTGAACATGATTAACGGCTACATTTGGCCAACAACGGGGAAGGTTTCCGTACTGGATCAGCCGTTCGGTCAGACTGATATCAGGCAATTGCGTAAATCGATTGGCTGGGTTAGTTCGTCGCTTCAGGAGCGTATCAAAGGAACTGAGCTTACGGAAAATATTGTTGTTAGTGGAAAGTATGCTTCGATTGGATTATATGACACACCGACTAAAGCGGATTTTCAACGGGCATACCAGCTTATGGAACAATTAGGCTGCAGTCATTTGGCTGGACGCACGTATCAAACATGTTCCCAAGGTGAAAGGCAAAAGGTTCTGATCGCGCGTGGATTAATGGGGTCACCAAAGCTGTTAATTTTGGACGAACCAACAAACGGGCTGGATTTCATCTCCCGCGAAGAGCTAATGGCTTCCATTAATCATCTGGCAAGCCAAGCAGAAGCGCCAACGATTTTATTTGTAACCCATCATATAGAAGAGATATTGCCAGTGTTCACCCATACGTTATTGTTGAAGCAGGGGACCGTTTTTGCTGAAGGGGATCGTGAGGATATGTTATCAAAGGAGCGTTTGTCAACATTTTTTGATATGCCGGTGCAGGTTGGCTGGCGTGAGGAACGGGCGTGGATGACGAGGTAATGTGTTTTGGTTACAGTAAGTAGGGCAATTAAGGTTTTTTAGTAGAATGTACAATAGGCAAACATCTCATGCTTTCGGTATGGGATGTTTTTTGGTTGAATAGATTAGCTCGAAATAATAAAAGTGGTAAAATGGAGGTAACAGAGTAGGAAAAATCAAGTTGCAATTCCTTCCGATGTGGGGGGACAGCTACATCTAAATGAGGGAGAGCAATTAGAGGTAACAATCGAAAACAGTCATATTTAAAAGAGCATATAAAAAATTGGATAAGCAATCACAAAAAGTAATAAATGAAGTATTGATTGTATTAGTTAATGATTTTTCCCACCCAACATGAATTTGCGAATTACCAATCTCAAAAACCTGATACACTCATTTTGCGTGTCATTGCGGGCATTTGTGATCGTACATTAGAAAATCGGCTTTTGGCCGCTGTGGTGTGCAATCAAAGTAAAATAGGAAGAAGGCCCTTAAAAGACCACCTTCCTATTTTTTATCTTCAAATCCAACCTTCGTATTATCCTCAAACGTTAGTTCAATCTCAAATTTTGTGTAGTCTGAAGGCAAATCAAATGCTTTCAGGGCCTGATCAATCGCATCTTGTTTTTTCGTGTCGCGGTCAATGGTTACGTTTTTAAGCTGCGGGTAGATCTTATCAAATGCTTCTTTCCCTTTTGTATCAATATTATCTTTTATGGAGTCTTCAATTTCTGATTCGACGTCGCCTGTACCGCTGTCTTGCTCAATTTCTGCCTCATATTCCTTGTTTTTTCCATAGCTAACTTCCAATTCAAAATCGGTATAGTCCAAGTCCTTCATTTTATCCCTCATGTAATCTTGATCATTATCAGCAGAATCGTTCATTTCATTACTGTTTCCATTATCATTGTTATCATTATCTGTCTGATTCTGATCTTGATCGCTTCCAGCATTGCCGTTATCATTAGCAGCATTGCTACTATCGTCCTGCGTACCACATGCAGCTAAGAAAAAGGACAATAAGAGCACGGCCAACAATGGTATGATCCGTTTCATTATAAAACCCTCCTTGTTTTATCGTTATTGCCATTTTCAGAATGAACTAAACGTCATGTTCCATGCTTAAAAATATCTCTGAGCGGTAATATAAGTTTATAAGAGGTGATTAGCGTGTATATCTTTAGTGCGTTTTCCATAAGATTGGTCATATCCATTATCATTGCCATCGTGTTGTTGTGGATCCTTTTTCGCTTTAGGGCTAATAAAAATGATGAGGGAAGTTCGCTGGAAATCATGCAAGAACGATTGGAAAAAGGAGAAATTTCACAGGAGGAGTATGATAAAGCGCGGAGGAAGCAGGGAAAATAAAGATTTATAGTAACGGCAAAAGAAAAAAGACCATTGTGTGGTTTACACATGGTCTTCTTAACATGCCATTTTATTTGCTCATTACCTCTTTTATCCCACTCTTAAAGAGCAGCAAGACTCTCCTTCAAGATTTTGAGGGGAGTCAAAAAAGATAAGTGGAGGCCAACTGCTCGTTAAGGCGGGATAAAGTTTGCTTTAATACGTTGAAACAGAATCCCGTTGATTGCTCAATGAAATCAACTTCTTAATCTCCCTACGCTTTCCCTTATCAAACAAATCAACAATCTTACTTCCGACCACAACCCCATCACAGGCAGAACCCAGATCCAGTGCTTGTTCCGGGGTGGATACGCCAAAACCTGCTAAAACAGGAACACGAGACATTTGCTTTAACTGTTGCAGATAGTCTTTTACGTTTGCCTGGTGCACCGCTCTTGCTCCAGTTGTACCGGTAACCGAAACCGCATATAAGAACCCTTCTGTATGGTTGGCAATTTGTTGCAGGCGTTCAGCCGGGCTGGTTAATGCGGCTAAGCGAATCAATGCAATACCGTTCGTCTGCAAATCATCTGCAATGATAGCTTCTTCTTCCAGTGGCAAATCGGGAATGATCACCCCATCAACACCGGCAGCTGCACAATCTATGGCAAATTTTTCAATCCCATAGATAAAAATCGGATTTAAATAAGCCATAAAAATAATCGGCATGGTAAATGTACCTTTAAAGCCTTTTACTGTTTCCAGAACGTTTGTTAGCGTGGTACCATTATTTAATGCACGTATACCAGCGTCTTGAATCGTTGGACCGTCTGCTACTGGATCGGAAAAAGGGATCCCTAACTCCACGGCAGTTGCCCCACAATCTTGTAAGAATTGCAGTCGTTCTTCTAAATTGTCTAATCCGCCGTCTCCGGCCATAATATAGGGGACAAACAGTTTTTCATTGGCGGCTAATTTTTCTCGAAATACGTCATCCATACGTTGTTTACCCATTAATCTTCCCCCTCCAATGCAGCTTTTACTTGTTCTACATCTTTATCTCCACGTCCGGATAGACAGATAACTATTGATTGGTTAGCATCCATTTCTTTGGCAAGCTTTATTGCGTATGCAACAGCGTGCGCACTTTCCAATGCAGGGATAATTCCTTCGACCTTTGATAAATACTGAAACGCCTCCAGTGCTTCTTTGTCGGTTATCGATGAATAGGTTACCCTTGATGTATCGTGCAGGTGACTATGTTCCGGCCCGACACCAGGGTAGTCCAGACCTGCAGAAATGGAAAATGCCTCCTGAATTTGGCCGTGTTCATCCTGTAATAAATGCGTCATAGTTCCGTGCAGGATGCCGACTTTGCCACCGGTAAGCGTTGCCGCATGCTGATTGGTTTCCAGTCCGGCACCGGCAGCTTCTACTCCATAAAGTTTCACGGATTCATCCTCAACAAATGGATAAAACATTCCCATCGCATTACTTCCACCACCAATACAGGCAATAACTGCATCCGGCAGACCGCCAACCTGTTCGGCAAATTGTTTTTTCGTTTCATTGCCGATCACGGCCTGGAAGTCACGCACGATTTTTGGGAATGGGTGTGGCCCGGTAACTGAACCCAGGATGTAATGGGTATCTTCTACATGACTGACCCAGTATCGCAATGCTTCATTGACCGCATCCTTCAATGTGCCACTGCCTTGGGCGACGCTTCTTACTTCCGCACCAAGTAATTCCATTCGAAACACGTTCAGCTTTTGTCTCTCAATATCTTTTTCACCCATGAAAACAATACATTCCAGTCCAAGCAGGGCACACACCGTCGCAGTCGCAACTCCGTGTTGTCCGGCTCCTGTTTCAGCGACCACTTTTTGTTTTCCCATCCGTTTGGTAAGCAGGGCCTGACCGATTGTATTGTTGATTTTATGCGCACCAGTGTGATTTAAATCTTCTCGTTTCAGATAAATTTTTGGTCCGCCTAGCTGTTTAGTAATACCTTCTGCAAAATATAACGGCGTTTCCCGTCCAACATATTGC
Organism: Lentibacillus songyuanensis; assembly: GCF_039548255.1. Classification (NCBI taxonomy): domain Bacteria; kingdom Bacillati; phylum Bacillota; class Bacilli; order Caryophanales; family Bacillaceae; genus Lentibacillus; species Lentibacillus songyuanensis. The sequence continues at coordinate 168,317 of NZ_JBCLVH010000008.1, read as the reverse complement.
TTTAAGTAGTAGCTTACTTCCTTGATAAACTCCGGATCCTTTAATGCTTTCTCATGTGCCTCTTCCAGTTCAAATAGTGCGGGCATTAATAATTCGGGTACAAATTGGCCGCCAAACTTTCCGTAGCGTCCTGTTTTGTCTGGCATAGTGTATGTCGCCATGTTATTCATCCTTTCTTTTTGCATTTGCGATAAATTGGTTGATTTTTTCCGTATCCTTTTTTCCGTTCGTTTCTACGCCGCTTGATACATCAACACCAGCAGGCCTGGCGGTATCGATGGCTTCTTGGATATTTTCCGGTTTGAGACCGCCAGCTAAGATAATTTTGTCGTGATTCAAGTTTATTTTAGTAAGCAATCCCCAGTCAAATGTGGTCCCATTGCCGCCACGGTTGGGACCCTTGGGACTGTCCAGCAAGTAATATTCACAAGGGTAGGATGTGATTGCCTCCAAGTTATCCGGTTTCACAGAAAAAGCTTTGATGACCGGATAATCTAATTGTTTCGCATATTCTGGTGTCTCATCACCATGCAACTGGATGAAGTCAAGCCCAACCTGTTTGGCGATTTTTTTGACGTTTTCTAATGATTCATTGACAAACACGCCAACCTTTTTTACAGATGCAGGTATCGTTGCAGCGATTGTTTGGGCATTTGCCGGTGTAATCTGTCGTTTGCTGGGAGCGAAGACAAAGCCAATAAAGTCAGTCCCCGCTTGAACAGCGGCATCAGCAGCTTTCTTGGTTGTGATTCCACAAATTTTAACGCGCATTCTCAGTAGTCCTCCTTGTTGGTATCTGGATATCTTGGAATGTTTTTGCTAGATTGTTCGAACGCATCAATGTTTCCCCAACTAATACGCCTTTTACACCAGCATTTCCTAATCGTACGACATCCGTGTGTGTTTTGACACCACTTTCGCCAATAATTAGTGTGTTTGGACTGGTGACCATGGGGGCTAGGTTTTCCGTTACCTGTAAATCAACGTCAAAGGTTTTTAGATTACGGTTATTGATGCCAATGATGTCTGCTTCCATCTCCTGTGCTCTGTTCATCTCCGTTTCATTGTGTACTTCCACAAGGACATCCAGGTCATGATGTTTGGCATAGGTGTATAATTGCTGTAATGTGTCCTGATCAAGTGCTGCAACAATGAGTAAAATGATTGAGGCACCGGCAGCTTTTGCCTGATCAATCTGAATCGGATCAACGATGAAGTCTTTACATAATAACGGGATATTTACTGCCTCCCGTACGGCAATCAGGTCATCCATCGAGCCTTTGAAAAATGTGTTATCAGTTAATACGGAAATGCCTCCCGCACCATACGCTTCATATTGTTTTGCTTGCTCTACGGGGTCCACCTGCAAATCAATCGCTCCTTTGGATGGGGAGGCACGTTTGATCTCTGCAATCACGTTCATATGATTGGATGCAGAAAATGTTTGTTTGATGGACGGGATAACTTTCTTTGTGCCTTTCGCGAAAGGACTGGTTTGTGCCTGTAACTGGGCAACTTCTTTTTTCTTTTGTTGTAGGATGTCAGCTAAAATCGTCACCTTATATCGCCTCGCTTAGAACTTTTTTACTGTATGCTATTAAATTGTTCAGTTTTTCCATGGCTGCTCCGGATAGGATGCTTTCTCTTGCCATTGCGACTCCTTCTTTGATGTTTGTTGCGGTACCATTTGCGTATAGGCCAAGTCCGGCATTGAGCAAAACAGTATCAAGATGGGCGCCGGGACTCCCTTTTAATACATTTAACAAGATTTCGGCATTTTGCTTGGCGTCACCACCACGGATATCCTCGATTGGATAAACAGGTAAATCAACTTCGGATGGATGCAGGGTAAAGGAGGCAATCTCTCCATTATCAAGTAACGTAATATGGTTTTCTCCGGCAAGTGATGCCTCATCCATATATCCCGCACCATTGATGACGATTGCGCGGCGACGCCCAAGTTTTCCTAACGTTTCACCCATCATTGGCAGTACGTCCCGTCGATTTACACCGAGTAACTGGGTGTCTAAGTTTACCGGATTCGTTAATGGACCAATCAAATTGAAAATCGTTGGAATCCGTAAATCCTTTCGTACCTTCATTAATTGCTTGATTCTTGGGTGTACGTGTGGTGCATAGATAAAGGCAATTTTATTTTCGTGTAATATCTCTTCCATCTGTTCCTTAGATAACTCCAGGGAAACGCCTAAAATTTCCAGAACATCTGCGCTTCCCGTTTTACTGGAGATACTTCGGTTACCATGTTTAGCAACGGTTACTCCTGCTCCGGCAATGACGAATGCCGCAGTGGTACTAATATTAAAACTATTGGATCCGTCCCCGCCTGTGCCACAGTTACACATTGCGTCCGGAATGGTGTTTGTCAGTTGAGCCGAATTTTCACGAATGATTTGTGCCAGGCCGGCTATTTCATCGGCAGTTTCGCCTTTTGCCCGTAATCCAAGCAGGAAGGCGCCGATCTCACTTTCAGAGACGGTATCGGTGAAACATTCAGTGGCAGCCTGTGTCATTTCATCAAACGTTAAATCCTGTTTATTGGCTAATTTCTCAAGATAGTATTTCATAGTTAATCGCTCCAATCTCATCTAAAAAGTTTCGAATGATTTTTTTTCCTGTATTTGTTCCAATCGATTCAGGATGGAACTGAACGCCATATACCGGATATTGCCGATGTTTAATGGCCATAATTTCATTGTCATCTAAGGAGGTTGCGGTAACTTCCAGCTCCGGTGGATGACACTCGGGATCTATAACGAAAGAATGATACCGCATGACCTCCAGTGGCTGGGTTAGATAACTGAACAGTCCTAACCCATTATGGGTAATACGAGATGTTTTGCCATGCTTGATTACGTTTGCCGGTTTGATGGTTGCCCCAAGTGCGGCACCGATGATCTGATGCCCCAAACAAACGCCTAATATGGGCAGTTTTTGATAAAAAGTTTGCACGATCTCGATGCAACGGCCAGCATGAAGCGGTAAGCCTGGTCCTGGCGAAATGATAATAGCTTCCGGCTGTAATGCTTCGATCTCGGAAATGCGAATGGCATCATTTCGAACCACCTTAACTTCGGCATTCTCCTCGGAAAAATATTGATAAAGGTTATACGTAAATGAATCGTAATTATCAATGAGTAAGATCATATTGGGTCACCTCCATTAATGAACGTGCTTTGCGGAGTGTTTCTTCAAATTCTTTCTCCGGTATCGAATCATAAACAATTCCGGCGCCGGCCTGCAAGTAGGCTTTTTGATCTTTAATGATCAGCGAACGAATGGCCAGGGCAATATTTAAATCGTGGTTAAAACTGATATAACCAATCCCGCCAGCATAGGGACCGCGTTTTGTTTCTTCCAATTCATTGATAATTTGCATGGCGCGGATTTTTGGAGCGCCGGAAACGGTTCCTGCAGGGAGGGAGGACCGTAGTGCGTCGATACTGGAAATCCCTTGCTTCAACTGCCCGTGCACCTCCGAAACGATATGCATCACATGCTGATATTTTTCAATGGTCATGTATATTGGCGTGGTGATACTGCCAATCTCACATACCCGGCCAAGATCATTTCTGCTTAGGTCAACCAGCATTTGATGTTCGGCAAGCTCTTTCTCATCTGACAGGAGGTCTGCTTCAAGCATCGTTTCCTCCTGATCTGTTTGCCCGCGTCCCCGTGTGCCAGCAATTGGGTTAGCGATTACGTGTCGCCCGCTCGTTTGGATAAGACTTTCCGGTGATGCGCCTAATACAAGATAATCGGCAAAATCAATATAAAACATATAAGGTGAGGCATTGGCTTTTCGTAGTTTGCGATAGAATGATAATGGATTGCCGTCAAAGTCTGCCTGCATGCGTTGTGATAGTACTACTTGAAAAATATCACCTTGCTTGATTCGCTCTTTTGCCGTTTCGACCTTCTCCATGAACGCGTCTTTGGTGGTTTCCGGTAGAAAGGTAACTGGATTCATGTTGTCTGATGTCGGGATTTCCGCTGTACTTGTTAGTGCCTGCTGCAACTTGTCAAGCCGAGCATCCAGCATTGCTTCTGATTGCTGTTCCAGGTTGATGGCCACCAAATAAACTGTTTCGCTTGTGTGTTCATAGACGATAACATCCTGGTAAAGCATCAAATGCACATCCGGCATTTCCTGATCATCCGTTAGTGGTTTGCCGATATCCTCGACCTGGCGAATCGCATCATAGCCGATATAGCCAATCGCACCTCCGTAAAATGGGAAGGGGAGGTCCAATTCTATTTTGGGTAAGTGGTTTTGCACGTACTGTAAAGGTTCCTCAGCATATTCGATTTGTGTTCCTTTATCATGATCGGTCAGGGTTGTGTGATCTCCGTGACCAATAATTTCCTGATACGGGTTCACACCTATAAAGGAAAACTTTCCTTTTTGTTCATGCTCAAAAGAACTCTCGAGCAAGAACTTTTTCTGACCGGTTAAACGGCTAAAGATAGTGATCGGTGTTAATGTATCAGCATTTTGTTTAATTACTTTATAGGGTAAGGTTGTCATTTCGAAACTCCTTTTTAAGGTAATAAAAAAGTCCTCTATAAAGACAGTTCATTGTCTTTATAGAGGACGATTGTGACCGTGGTGCCACCTCTGTTGAAAACTGATTTATTTCAGCTTTCATCTCTGTTTAGATACGGGATACAACAGCCCTCTGACCTCTGATGCTGCTATCCGATATCCTATCCGTGTAACGGCGGAGCACCGTGTTTCCCTACTGTAATGTTTCAGGAAACCTCTCGTAAGGCCATTCAGCTTTGCTAAGCGTACTGGAATCCCACCATCACCAGCTCTCTTTCACGCTTGTGCACAAAACGTACTCTTCTTACTCGACGATTTTTTTATATAAATGTTTTTGGGTACACAAAAAGGTCCCTCAATCCGAAAAGGACGAGGAACCCGTGGTACCACCTTTATTAGCTGCAAACAGCTCACTTTGGCAATATCAAGTAAATTACTTAATATTTGTCTCTTGTAACGATGAGACGTTCGCCAAAGCCTACTGCAATTATGGTTCGGTTTGGAAGTTCAGAAGTCCATTCATCTAACCAACACCACTGGTTTACACCAACCACCAGCTCTCTAGAAGTGCTTAGAAAGATTACTACTCTTCATCATCACTGTTCGTAAATTTAATTATTGATATTAATCATAGGGGAGCAGTGGGGAAATGTCAAGGGAGAATTTCAAAAAGATTCCCCTCTTACAAGTGGGATTAGCTGGAAGGAAAGTTTTACTGTATTATCCAAGCTATTTTATGCTATTTTAGTTATATATGACTTTTTTAAAAGAAGGAGTTTAGTCTAATAATGACAAAGAAAAAAGTGGGAATTATTTTTGGTGGAAAGTCTGCCGAGCATGAGGTGTCCTTGCAATCAGCGAAAAACATTGTTGATGCGATTGATAAAGATAAATATGATGTCGTGTTACTTGGGATTGACAAACAAGGGAAATGGCATTTGAATGATCAATCTTCTTACTTACTACATGCAGAAAATCCGAAGCTTATTCAATTAAATAAATCAAATGATAATGTGGCTATTGTCCCGGGGGAAAGCGGAAAACAGTTGATTCATGCGACTAATGCTTCTACTTTGGAGCAGCTTGATGTCGTCTTTCCAATTGTCCATGGAACGCTAGGGGAGGATGGCAGTTTGCAGGGCATGATGCGCATTGCTAATCTGCCATTTGTCGGGGCAAGTGTGTTGGGATCTTCCGTCTGTATGGATAAAGAAATCGCTAAGCGCCTTTTGGAATCTGCTGGTATCAACGTGGCGAAAGGATTAGTCTTTAAAAGGTCTAAGAAAGATAACATTGATTATGAAGATATCGTTGCTCAATTAGGGACACCGATGTTTATCAAACCTGCAAACCAAGGATCATCGGTTGGGGTTAGTAAGGTGGCCACGAAGGAAGAGTTTGCCGCAGGTCTTGAGTCTGCTTTTCAATACGATCATAAAGTAATTATTGAAGAAAGTCTGGTTGGCCGGGAAATCGAATGCTCGGTACTTGGAAATAGTGATCCAATCGCTTCTTTACCCGGGGAAATCTTACCAAATACAGAATTTTACTCGTACGAATCGAAATATATTGATGAAACAGGTGCAGAACTGGCAATCCCAGCATCACTGTCTGACAGTGTGGTTGAAAAGGTCCAACAAACTGCCATTAAAGCTTTCGAGACCCTACAGTGTGAAGGACTTGCCCGTGTAGACTTTTTCTTAACGGAACAAGGGGAAGTCTACGTCAATGAAGTGAATACATTACCTGGATTTACACGTATCAGCATGTATCCGAAATTATGGGAAGTGAGCGGTATTTCTTATTCGGAGTTAATCGACCGGTTGATTCAATTAGCGATCGAACGTTATGAAAATGACAAAATGTTGAAAAGTGCTGTTTGGGATGAGGAATAGAATCGTTAAGAAAAAATGTCTAGCAAATTCGGCTGTTTGCTAGACATTTTTTATGATCAAATCTATAACATTACTGGCCAGTTCTTCTTTGCAGCGATTTCCTTCATTGTCCCATTTGGATTTACAATAACAGGCCGGTTGGCAAACTCAAATAAGGGGATATCACTTTTACTATCAGCATAGGCCCAGATGTCCTCCGCCGCTTCAGCTGTTATTGTTCCATCTTGTTTTGCCTTTTCTAACCAAGCTTGTACCTTCTTTACCTTTTCTTGACCATTGATTACTGTGCCAACGTCTGTACAAATGTCTTGGTCATCAAATAATAATTGGGTACTGATGATTGGAACGTCCAAACCAATCTCTCTGGTAAAAACTTCTAAAAAGGGTGTAAACGCTCCTGAGACGACAATTACAGCATCCCCATTCTGTTGATGGTTTTTCACCGTTGTTACAAGCTCCTGATTGATTTTATGCTTGCCAACTTTAACTAGTTTCTGGAAAAAATCATTCAGTGCCTGCTTGGATTCTCCTCGGAATCCCCCAGCAAAGGCGCGGAAAAACTGCAATTTAAACGTATCTTTACCTTTTGAAAGACCTACAGTAACGGCCTTGCCAATCCCTTTAAAGGTGGTTTTCCATTGCTCGGTCGTGAATTCTTTCATTGCTACTTTTACCATTACCTTAAAGGAATCACCTGTAAATAGGGTACCATCGAAGTCTACTGTTATCACTGCCATCTTCATCACCTCTATTATCTATTCTAGGCGCATTGATGCGAGAAGTAAAAGAAATGATACAAAAATTCTGGACATATGATGCAACTTTGTTTAAACAAAATTACCATACATGAATTGTTAACATATATGGTATCAATTTACAATTATCCCCCAAACGTCGAAAACTTTTCCACCACTGGAATTCTATCTTTCTGGGCTGGTTCTTCGTCAAAATAACCAAGATGCAGCAGTCCAACAATCTTTTCATCATCACCAACGTTTAGGATCTCTTTCATTTTTGAATCATAAATATGCGGGTTCGTTTTCCACACCACGCCAAGTTGTTTTTCCCATGCCAATAGCCAGAAGTTCTGAATCATGCAAGCAGTCGCGCCGAAGTTTTCATCATATTGTTTTGGTATGTCCGGTACTTGCATAATGACCGCCAGATAAGCGTTTGGCTCATTTAAGTATTCCTCGCGATTGGCTTGTTTTTCTTCTGGGTACGTTGCGGCGACCTGTTTAGCAAAGCTTGGTTTATGCTCCTGATCAATAAAAATAAAACGCCATGGCTGTCTTAGCCCGTGCGTTGGTGCCCAAATTGCATCTTCCAACAAATCCAATACGGCTTCCTGCGTAACAGGTTTATCATTATAGCCTTTCTTAACGGCACGTCGTTCACGAATCACATCTGCAATGGATGTTCGTTCTTTTGTTTCTTCCAACCAATATCTCTCCTTTACAGCTTGTATGTGTACTGATAATCGTTATCAATTCAAAGTGTACCCGAAAAGGGAGTCGAAATCAATGGCAGGCAATTTTAACGGTGCCCTATATCAAAGTGTGATGGTCATCACGTTATAGTTGGGATGACTTCGTTATACTATGAAGTGAAACGTATCCTGTTGAACGAAGGAAAAAATGAATGGCAACCATAATTAGAAGGGGAGTGTCATATATGGAACTTTTCTCTGTGTTACATGACGTTGTAAAACCCGTAGAGGCGAAAAGAGTCTTTCGCGATAATGAACGTGAAATTATGCACATCAAGCTAAAGGAAGGCGAAATTATTAAGGAGCATGACTCGCCAAAACATGTGTTTATTTTTGTGCAAAATGGTGCTGTGGAATTTACTGTTAATCAGGAAGCACATGTTATCAACGCAGAAACTATTTTGCATATGGAACCCAAGGAACGGCATGCATTAAAGGCATTAAGTGATGTTTCGATTCTAGTAATGAAATGTTAAAAAAGCTCGGAATGAAACTATTATTGTGACATGGTAACATGCGGTTGACGAGTAGGTAAGGAGGAAGGGTTGATGGACAAATTTATGGAACGGGCTATCGAATTAGCAGTAGAAAATGTGAAAGAAGGCGGACAGCCATTTGGAGCTGTTTTGGTGAAGAATGGGCACCTTGTGGCAGAAGGCGTGAATGAACTGCATAAGCGGTTTGATGTGAGTGCACATGCCGAGGTAATGGCTATTAGACATGCCCAGAAAAAAATGCATACGACTGTTTTGGACGGGTACACCATGTATGCTAGTGGAGAACCTTGCCCGATGTGTTTTGCTGCCATGAGTTTTGCTGGAATTGATCAAATCTATTTTTGTCATTCAGTTGACGATGCGGAGGAAGCAGGTTTGGGGAAATCCAAGGAAATTTATGAAGATTTGCGAAAAGATAAAGAGGAGCGTTCGATTAAGATAGCGCAAATCTTGTTAGCGAATGGGCAAGAGGATCCAATGAAACGTTGGCAAGAACAGGCTTAGCTTTCCGGAAGACTATTGACAATGTAAAGGCGCATCGGTATGATAAAAGCAACGATTAAATGAAGGAGGTTTATCCTGCAATGAAGTAAACCCACGATTATTCCAATTAGTCTTGAGAATAGTTCTAAGACGAACGTTTCTGTCTGAATGAAACGAATGGGATACGTGTGTGTACTTGCGGGATAACCTATGAATGAGCCAAATCGAATAATGGGTTCGTTCTGTTGTTGGCTATCCAAACGAGACGGATGGTGCAGGTTTATGCGCTGCATTTTTCTTGTTGTTAACGTGTACCCCATAGTTACATTTTATTTCATTCACAGGACAGAAGCCTGTGTTTTTTTATGCTTGAATAATGGGGGTATGGATATGTTTGTGTTAAAAGCGAAAGGACTTCGCAAAGAATGGAACGGCCAAACACTATTTGAAAATATTGATCTGGAAATTAGAAAAGGGGAGCATGTTGCTCTATTCGGTCAAAATGGTTCGGGGAAAACCACCTTGCTCAATGGATTGCTTAACCGGATAAGTTTTGATTCCGGCGACATACAACGAATGATCCCGCTTGATCAATGGGGTGTGCTGGAACAAGATCCTATTGTCGATACTTCCATGACGGTGATGGAATATGTACAAACAGCAGATGCCAAACGCTATCGGTTGAAGCTGGAACTGGAGCGACTTCAACCACAGTTGATAAATCCAACGCCCGACTTAATGAAGCAATACAATCATGTGTATAATCAGTTTTTAGCGGTGGATGGTTATCAGCTGGAACCAGAGGCTGAAAAATGCCTGCGCGATGTAAAGTTAGCCGTCTCAACGTGGGATGGTTCTTTTCAGCAATTAAGCGGAGGTCAGAAAACACGCGCACAGTTAGCACGGCTGATGATGCAACACCCGGATTTTATCATCATGGATGAGCCAACGAATCACTTGGATCAGGAGACAATGATATGGCTGGAAAATTGGTTGCATCATTTCACAGGAGCGGTTTTATTCGTCTCCCATGATCGGCATTTTTTGGATCAAACAGCCGATCAAATTTTCGAGCTTAATTCAGAGGAATTAAAATGCTATGTTGGTGGGTATACAGATTACCGTCAGCAGAAAGCACTGGAGCTGCGGACACAGGAAACACTTTATCGAAAGCAGAAGAAAAAACGGGAAGAATTGCTGCAAACAATCGCGCGTTATCAAAAATGGTTTCATCAGGCGCATCGTGCTGCGGGGCAAGATGATTTCTTCAGGTCGAAGGCGAAGAAGAACGTTTCCCGATTTAAAGCCAAGGAAAAGGAATTGGAACGCTTGGAGGCCAATCAGGTGCAACAGCCGCAAGCGGATAAACCGTTAAACGTTAATCTGGAGGATAGCGGATTTTCAGCAAAAAGGCTATTGCATATCGAAAATATGGATTTTGCGTATGCAGAAGCGGGATGGCTATTTTCTGATCTTACCACGTCCATTTACAAGGGGGACCGGCTGGCGGTGATTGGCCCGAATGGCTCGGGGAAATCCACGCTGCTGAAACTGATGGTAGGAAAATTGCAACCGACAAAGGGTGCGGTAAACTATAATCCGCAAACGAAAATTGGCTATTTTGCGCAAGAACTGGAAAACCTCGATCTGAACAAGACAATCCTTGATAGTATGCTGGAATTACCGGAAATGACCCAATCCGAAGCACGTACCATCCTGGGATGTTTTCTATTTTCTCGGGAAACCGTTTTTAAGCCAATCAATAACCTTAGTATGGGTGAAAAATGCCGGGTTGCATTTCTCCATTTGTATTTCAGTAACGCGAATCTGCTTGTCCTTGATGAGCCAACGAACTTTTTGGATGTCGATACGAAAGAAATAATCGAAGACGTGCTGGTTTCCTATCCAGGCGCAATTATTCTCGTTTCCCATGACAGGTATCTGGTTAAAAAGGTGGCCAATCGATTTATTGAACTTGGCAAGGGTGACATGATTGATTACCATGGCGAATATGATTCATTTGTAGAGCATAAAGAAATGCAAGGACAGGATCATCTGAAACAAAACGATATACGGGAATTGGAGCTTCAACTGACTCGATTGATGGCTATGGATACCGTGGATAATGAAGTGGACCAGGGAAGAGTGCTTGAAACGATAAAGCAGTTGAAGCAGAAACTTCGTGAGCTTAAGCAATAGGTGGGCAACAGAACGGCCGTTTCGGGGAAGCGCTGACCCGATTCGGTGAAGCTCCGGCCGTTTCGAGCAAGCTCCAGCCCGATTCGGTGAAGCCCCCGCCCGTTTTCTGCCAAGTGAATGGGCACCTTTTTCCACCAAAAAGTGGGAATCGCTGATAAAAGTAATAAAACCGCGATAAGTTTTCTCCATGCCGGTCCAAATCCAAAAGTGACAGGTAAAAGCAAGCACCATAACTCCAAGACACAAATCCGTTGCAAAATAAAATAAAAATGTGTTACATGTCACAGCAAGATGCCCCCCTAAATGATGTATGATGATACTATAGTGATATTTTGGTAGCTGGGGGTTGGTTGCATGACATTTTATATGGTTCTTGTCTTTATTCATGTTTTTTCTGCCATATTGGGGATGGGGCCTGGTTTTGTGATGATATATGTTGTCACTCAAGCAAAAACAATGACCGAATTACGGCACGCATATGCAATTCGTAATCGTCTGCATATATTTGTAATGGTTGGGGGGATGTTATTGCTGATTACTGGATTGTGGATGGGGGCATTAAATCCGTATCTATTTCATGCAGGCTGGTATGTTGCCAGTTTAATTCTTTTTCTTATCGCGCTTGGTTTTGGTCCAACTGTTCTATCACCAAGGTCAAGACCGATCAAAGCTTTATTGAAAAGTCATAGTGGGGACGATATCCCGGATGAATACTACGTCTTAGCAAAGAAATTGTTCTTTTACGAACGAATGGAAAACGTGATTTTTTTAATTGTTATTGCATTAATGATCACAAAACCGTTTTGACATAGATCAAAGGAGCTTTGTCAGCTATGCAACAAAGCTTCTTTGTATAACGTTTCTATACTGTTTTGGGTTGAATATTTTTTTTCAACAAGCCAGCAATTAACGCGGTAATAATGGATCCAATAATGATGGCAGCGAGATAGAGCATGATTTTACCGATTCCGCCTCCTATAAGTCCAATCACAAAAATTCCCCCATGTGGAGCTGGCAAGCCAATGTGAAACAGCATGGACAAGCCGCCAGTGACAGCTGCACCGATCATCGCTGACGGAATAACCCGAGCTGGATCTGCCGCGGCAAATGGAATGACACCCTCCGTGATAAAACAGGCACCAAGAGCGTATGCTGTTTTTCCGGCTTCCCGCTCTTGTTTGGTAAACCGCTTCCTAAATAATGTGGTTGCCAGCGCCATGCCCAGTGGCGGGACCATTCCAGCGGCCATTACAGTTGCCATAAATGTATAATTATGGGCATCCAGCATTGCAATCCCAAATGTATAAGCAGCTTTGTTAACCGGACCACCTAAATCCAATGCCATCATTGCACCTAGAATGATACCAACGAGAATTTGATTTGTTCCACTCATACTTTCCAGGAATGATGTCAGTCCTGTGTAAATTTTTGTTAAGGGCGGGTTGATCACCATCATGATGCAGCCGCTGATCGCGATACTGAACAATGGATAAAATAACACGGGTTTTAGCCCTTCCAATGCATCTGGTAATTTTTCGAATGCTTTTTTGACCAGTAATGTCATATAACCTGCCAGGAAACCAGCAATCAGTCCGCCGAGAAAACCTGATCCGCCTTCCGCTCCTTGGGCACCTGTGACAGTGGTGGCAATTAACCCGCTTATCATCCCTGGTGCAAAACCTGGGCGATCAGCGATACTGGAAGCAATGAACCCAGCCAGCACAGGTACCATGAGAAAGAATGCTTTTCCACTGCCAATCGTATGGATCATGTAAGCAAATACATTATATTCCGAACTATCGGGTTCAGCGGCATGAATGCCCCAGAAAAAAGAGATAGCAATTAAAATCCCGCCGCCAACAACGAATGGCAGCATGTTGGAAACGCCGTTCATGAGATGTTTATAAAAACCGCCCCGCTGTTGGGTGTCCTGGATTTTTGTCTTTCCTTTTTCACCCTCGTAAATCGGGGCCTCCTGGTGAATAGCTCGATTCAGCAGATCTTTTGCCTCGTGGATCGCTTTACCGACGCCTGTTTCGATGACAGGCTTTCCGCTGAACCGCTCCATTTCTACCTTGGTATCTGCTGCAACAATAATGGTATCGGCATTCGCAATTTCCTGATCGGTCAAGCGGTTTTTGATCCCGCTTGAGCCATTCGTTTCCACTTTAAGGCGAATTCCCATTTCCTTGGCAGTCTCTTCTAATTTTTCTGCGGCCATGTATGTATGCGCAATTCCAGTAGGGCAGGCTGTTACAGCTAAAATGGTACTAGTCGATTTTTCTGTTTCATCCGATTTATCCATTTCGGCTTCTTTGGCATTCACCGCCGCTAAAATAGCTGCTTTGCTTGTGGCTCGATACATCTTTTCTTGAAATTTTGGATCCATTAGAAAGGTTGCCAATCGGGATAATGCTTTTAGATGGGCATTGTTCGCATCTTCATTGGCAGCAATCATAAAGAACAGGTGTGTTGGTTGTCCATCAAGCGAATCAAAGTCAATCCCTGCTGATGAGCGGCCAAATGCAATGGCAGGAGTTTTTACTGCTGCTGATTTGGCGTGGGGGATTGCAATTCCTTCGCTAATTCCGGTTGTACTTTGTTTTTCTCGCTCTATGATGTTTTTCAAAAATGTATCTTTGTCATTTAGTCTGCCGGCACGTGCCAGTTGATCGGCTAATTCAGCCAACACGTCTGATTTAGATGTTGCCTGCAAATCTAATGTGATCGTATCTTCCGTTAACAAATCGGTGACATTCATATTCTTCACATCCTATCTTTGAACGGAGTAATTTCTACTTTGTCTAATAGCTTCATCACATCTTCCTTGATGCATAGGTCTGGTTGAAAAGCTGTTGCACTACCGCTTGCCACACCAAAACGAAATGCCTGTATAGGATCATGATGCTGAATAAAGGAAGTTATGAAACCAGCAACAAGTGAATCACCAGCACCAACTGTATTGACAACATGCCCGTTTGGAGCTTTGGCAATGATGGTTTCATTTTCACTTACATAAATCGCTCCATCTCCTCCCATGGAGACAATCACATGCTTTATTCCAGTTTCGGTAAGCTGTTTAGCAAGCTTGCATGCCTGAGCAGTACTAGTTACAGTTGTATGAAATAGCTCGCCTAATTCATCTATATTTGGTTTTATGAAAAAGGGTCTGGCGTTGATTAATTTTTTCAATGCTGGTCCCGATGTATCAAGTACAAATCGAGCCCCTTTTTGCATACATGCCTCAGCAATACTTTGATAAAAATCGGGGGAGATCTTATTTGGTAGACTTCCTGCTAAAACAAACCAATCCCCTTGGTTTAAGTCATTTAATTTAGTTCGTAATTGGTTTTGTTGATTAACTGTTATATGGGGTCCCGGTCCATTTAATTCCGATTCCATATCTGCTTTAATTTTTACATTGATTCTGGTTATTTCTGATGTTTGAACAAAATTTGTTTGAATTCCTTCCTGCTTGAGAAATTTGGTTATATATTCCCCGGTAAATCCACCCGTAAAACCTAATGCGACACTAGCTTCACCGAGTCGCTTTAACACACGAGACACGTTGATTCCTTTTCCACCGGGATAGTAGTAGACTTCTTGAGTGCGATTTAATGCGCCAGCACAAAATTCAGGAAGGTAAACGGTGTAATCAATGGATGGAGTAAGGCTACATGTATAAATCATGTTCGTTGCCACCTTTCCTGTTGTCTTGTTTAGTATAACCAGATGCATACTTCTAAACGATTATTGAAACCTATCATACAATAGGAAAGAATAATCGTAAATGTTTAGCTAAACGAATTTCAGGTAATTATATATTGCAATATTGCTTGTTGCGTGCTATTGTTTAAAACACTATATTTAAAAGAAAGGAGACGTATATGTATGGGAAGAATTACATTGGAACAAATTTTTAACCACCCAATTGCTCAAAAATATGTGAAACGCTCAGGTGTCGCCCACGCTATAGCAGTTGCTGAACACGCGTTTCATTTTGCTTGTACGTATGGTGTTGATCCAGATTTAGCGACCAAAGCTGCGTTGTTGCACGATGTGGGACATTACACATGGTACCGGAATGGGGAATGGGATTACGAGTTGTATCGTGAAAATGATATTCATGCGATCAAGGGTGCAAGCCGTGCCCATAAGTTGTTAATCAGAATTGGCGAGGATCGTCATGCAGCGAAGGAAATTGCGATTGCGATTTTACTGCACACGGATTCCTACTTACCTGAAGGCAGCTTTGAATTAAAACCCCTGCAATATGTTGTGGCGCTTGCTGATGAAGCGGATGAAGAAGATGGCGGGAATCATCATTACCGGAAAATGGGGGATGCGGAAAGCCTAGAACGGCTTCGGGCATTAGATCTTCGGGTTGACCAGTATCGAAAAGGCAAAGAAAATATTGTTTAAAAACAGCTAATTACCTGTAATCAGGAATTAGCTGTTATTTATATTGCTGCATATGCTTTTCTCAACGGAAAATTCTGCTGAATATATGCTACATCTGTCTTGAACGAACATTATGCAGCCCCAAGATATTCTTCAAGTGTTATGTGTTTTTCATAGATTACTTTGGCAACATCTTTTCCCACATAACGAATATGCCATGGTTCGTATTGGTATTCTGTAATGTTTACTTTGTCTTTGGGATAACGGATGATAAACCCGTATTTGTGAGCATTATCCTTTAGCCATTTGCCCTCGTCAGTGTCTGCGAATGATTCTGTTATATCATAATTGATATCCGGACTGGTTACATCAATGGCAAGTCCCGATTGGTGTTCACTTTCTCCAGGCTGTGCACTATATTTAGTGGCAGCAGCTTTGCCATCTTCCGCAACATATGCATCAAATACCGATTGTTGCCGGTCATAAGAGCGGTAACCGGATTGTCCAAATAAGTTAATTCCAGCTTTATCACCGGCCGCAAACAGTTTTTCCAAGGCATGAGCTGCCTTTTTACGCATATACTTTTTGGGAATATCCTCTGTAAATGGAAACCGGACATTTGGGATAACTAAATCATCTGGCTCGTAATCAGCTGGTAATACATGGTGTTTATTCACAAGTACAAGCGTATCATTCGGGTTTGTCACGGTAATAGCTTTTTTGTTACTTGTTGTGATATTATCTTTGTAATACCCTTTACCAGGCTTCACTTTAAAGGTTCCGTTCAAAGCACGCTCCAGCCACTTTTTCGTATCTGCGTCATAAACCCCTGAGGCAGCTAAGCCTACCTGTTGTGATTGAAAATCTTTCATAGCCACCACAGTGTCGGTATCAAATGTGTCATTTTTAGATAAGGAATATCCAAGCTTCGTTAATACTTGTTTTAGTTCGGTTGTGTTTTTGCCCGTCGCTCCTTTGTGCAGTTCAGGATCAGGTAATACTACCTTCTTATCCACTCGTTTACTGGAAGCATCGTCTTTCGTACACGCCGTTAATATGAAAGTACCTGCAACGAAAACAGCTATCACAAGCAAAACCCTTTTAAACATTTGCATAAATCTCCTTTGAGGTACGGGGACGATTTCTTGTCCCACGAAAAATTTAACATGTATTATTATAGCATTTGAGTAGAAAAAACGTAATAAGAAATTTTAGATTGGATAACGGAATCGTTGACAGGTGCAGAAATTATGGACTTGTAACCTATTTTGACAATTAATGCTATTATTCTTTATTTCCCGGGAAATACTGACAATATTTTTGAGGATTTAGTAGTTTGAGTTGTATGTAATATGGTCATCATAAATGACCACCAAACTAACATGTAATTTGATGGTCGTTTATCCCGCCTTAACGAGCAGTAAGACCTCCACTTCAAGATTTTGAGGCAAAACGAAAAAAGATAAGTGGGGGTCAACTGCCCGTAAAGATCCGATTCTGTTCGGGCCTGCAGGACGCAGGTTACAAAGGCGTTGCAACAGGATGTTGTGAACTTAGCCTTTGTTCTCCTGGTTTCCGTGGGGAAGAAAGGGAACCCCCCCGCGGAATGAGCTTTCACTTTATGATGCAGGATTATTCTTATTTTTGTTCTTCAAACAGCCGGCAAATTTCCACAATTACTTTTGTCGCTTTTTCCATCGTGTTAACGGAAACATATTCAAATTTCCCGTGAAAGTTCTCCCCGCCGGCAAATAGATTAGGTGTAGGAAGTCCCTTGTAAGATAGCTGGGAACCGTCCGTGCCACCGCGGATTGGCTGGACGATCGGTTTGATATCCAGGTTCTCCATTGCCTGGTAGGCCACGTCAACAATTTCTTTGACAGGTTTAATCTTTTCGCCCATGTTGTAGTATTGATCCTTCATCTGCAAAACGACACTGTTCGATCCATATTTGTCTTTCATTGCTTGTACATTTGCTTCCATTGTTTCCTTGCGTTTGGCGAAGTTATCTTTGTCAAAATCACGGATGATGAAATAGACTTGCGTATTTTCTACATTCCCATTCACAGAGATTAAGTGGTAAAAACCCTCATAGTTTTCCGTGTGTTCCGGTGTTTCATTCTCTGGAAATTTACAAATAAATTCCGCTGCCATCCGCCCGGCATTTACCATTTTATCTTTAGCGGTGCCAGGGTGAACACTATTTCCATGAAAGGTTATCTTCGCTCCTGCCGCGTTAAAGCTCTCATATTGCAATTCGCCAAGTGGCCCTCCATCAACGGTATAGGCAAAATCAGCATTGAACCGGTCCACATCAAATTTATGCGGTCCTCGGCCAATTTCCTCATCAGGGGTAAAAGCAACGCGGATTTTACCATGTTTGATGTCCGGATGGTTAATCAAATATTCCATCGCTGTCATGATTTCCGTAATACCAGCCTTATCATCTGCTCCAAGCAAGGTTGTCCCGTCTGTTGTTATCAATGTTTGACCTTTGTAGCCCGGCAGTTCGGGGAAATCCTTTGCTGATAAGACAACATTTTCGTTAAGTTGAATGTCATTTCCATCAAATTTTTCGATAATTTGCGGATTGACGTTTTTCCCTGTAAAGTCAGTTGCTGTATCGACATGGGCAAGGAAACCGATGGTTGGGACATCCTTGTCCGAATTAGCAGGTAGGGTTGCCATCACATAACCATTTTCATCAATCGTTACTTCCACCATCCCGATTTGGCGCAATTCATTGACAAGCATATCGGCAAGCTCTAATTGCCCCGGAGTCGATGGTGTTGCGTCATTATCTTCCGTTGATTGGGTGTCAACTTTGATGTATGTAGTGAATCGTTTGATAAGTTCATCCTTCATGCAGATCATCTCCTTTTTTGATAATGTAAGCATATCACATGGGACGGAATTTTTCCCAATATGTTAAGCAGGAAATCGTATCATGTTTGTAGAAATACGTAGGAAGCTGAGGTGGATGAAATTGATTAGAGTGGTAAAAGAAAATGAGGCTGAAGCATTACTAGATTTGGTCAAACAGGTGGAAGCAGAGAGTCCATATATGCTTCATGGTGCGGGTGAACGAAAAACGACAGTCGAATCGATGCGGAAGATGATTACAACAAGTGCAGCTGGGGAGAACTCATCCATTTTGGTTGCTGAAGAAAAAGGAGAATTGGCTGGATATTGCCTGGCGATGGGCGGAAAAGCGAATCGGATTCAACATAGCGCATATATAGTAATTGGCATTCTAGAAGCACACCATGGGAAAGGAATTGGTACAGCCTTTTTCACCACTGTGGAACATTGGGCAAAAAGCCAAGATTTGCGTCGATTAGAGTTAACGGTAACGGTTGAAAATGAGGCAGCAATTGGGTTATATAAGAAAGCAGGGTTCGACGTGGAAGGTGTCAAAAAGGATTCCCTGCTCATCGGCGGAGTTTTCAAAGATGAATATTATATGGCAAAATTGCTATGATGGAAGCAGGAATAGAAAGTATTTTTGGGAGGGGTTTCAATGTCTGTTTTAGTAACGCCTGATTGGCTGGCAAATCGTCAAAAACAACATCCGGAGCAAACGGTAGTCGTTGATGTGCGTTTTTCATTGACAGAACCTGCAGCAGGAGAAAAAGCGTATAAGGAAAGTCACATTCCGGAAGCAATTTATCTTGATTTGAACAAAGATTTAGCAGGTCCGGTTCAAGAGCATGGGGGAAACCATCCATTGCCAGATATGACTGACTTTGCCGAACGACTAGGAGAGGTGGGAATTGATCAGGATACAACGGTTGTGATTTACGACCAGGATAATGATATGTTTGCAGCAAGATTGTGGTGGCTGCTGTATTACGCCGGGCATGATCATGCCTATATTTTAGATGGTGGATTAGCAGCATGGATAAAACAAGGGTATGTCGTAACGAACAAGGTCCCGGTTCCAACTGTAAAGCAATTCAATCCGTTTGTTCGTTCGGATGAAATTGTTCAGATGACAGAAGTGAAGGAAAAAGTAAACAATGGGTCAGCTGTGTTATTGGATTCTCGTGCTAAAGATCGTTACTTAGGTAAAACGGAGCCTCTTTATGCAAAAGCAGGCCATATACCCGAGGCTAAAAATTACTTTTGGAAAGATGTGCTTGCAGAAAATGGCCAATGGAAAACGATCGAGTCACTGCAATCCCATTTTGCGGCATTTGGGAAACAGGAAGAAATTATTGTCTCGTGTGGGTCTGGGGTATCCGCATGCCCGAATGTATTGGCTTTGAAAATGGCAGGCTATGAAAATGTAAAACTGTACCCTGGAAGTTTTAGCGACTGGATTTCGTATCCTGAAAATAAAGTGGAGACACAAGCATGAAATCACGTTGTGACTGGGTAACATCAGATCCGATTTATATACACTACCATGACAATGAATGGGGAAAGCCAACCTATGATGACCGTGCTCTTTTTGAAATGTTGTGTTTGGAGGGAGCACAGGCCGGGCTTAGTTGGATTACCATCTTAAAACGACGGGAAAATTATCGGGCCGCCTTTGACCAGTTTGATCCACAATTGGTAAGCGCGTATGATGAGACGAAAGTAAACGAACTGCTGCAAGACGCGGGGATAATCCGGAATGAACGTAAAATTCGTTCGGTCATTACGAATGCACAATCTTTTTTGAAAATAGTGGAGGAGTATGGTACCTTTCGTTCATACATTTGGCGATTTGTTGATGGTAAACCGATTAACAATCATTGGAAGACCCATGCCGATGTGCCTGCTTCAACGGAAGAATCGGAGCAGATGAGCAAAGATTTGAAAAAACAGGGTTTCAAATTTGTGGGCCCAACGATCTGTTATGCGTTTATGCAGGCAACGGGAATGGTGAATGATCATACGAGGAATTGCTTTTTGTATCATGAATAATTGCGCGGGCGCCAGGCATGTAATCTATTCAGGAGTGTCTGGTCGCCTGGCTCCCGTATGATCACCGTGATCATGGATAAACGCAAAATTGAAAGCCTCTCGTTTACGTTTCGCATCTTTTTTCGTTAAAGGTTGCTCCATCGTTTTTTTAGCGATACGAGTTTCTCCGAGAAGAACATCCTCCATCCCTTTAATCATAAAGTTAAATGCAAGAATGACAAGCATGAATGCAATCATCGGGCCAAAAAAGTTCCATGTCCAGCCCCCCAAATGCTCTAATCCTTTTCCTACAACTCCGGACCATTCACTGGAAACAGAAATGTACGCATTTTGCGAATCATCGATAGCTTTTACTAATGTTCCGCCGAACAACACATGGAACACGCCAAGATGAATTAACAAAACCAATACCTGGACAATTTCCTGGATAAATTGGATCAACAACCGTGGCCACATATAGGGAAGCACATGCTTTTTTAATAGATGGAAACGACCTCCACCAAGCGTTTTTGCGGTGGTAATGTATTCTTCTTTATACACGTGATTGACTTGATTGCCAATCAGCAGGGAAGTGGTCGGGATCGCAACAACAGTTAAAATGATTAACTCAAAGACGACCTTTTGCATAAAACTGTATTCCTCCACAAATCCGGATGGCAATACAATCACATCAAAAAGAAGAATGTAGCAGAGTAATGCCGTTGGGATAAAGTAAAATCCATTCACTAGCCCGCTAATATATTTATTCAGCCTAGAAAGGAAATCCCCAAAAATCAATCCAACGAAAGATGAAACGATCACCCTTAGTGCTGCGACAAGAACAGCGATTCCTATTGTATATTTGGCACCCTGTAATAAGATGAAAAAGATGTGTTGTCCTATCGGATCTGTCCCAAGCGGGGGTACATCAAGCGGGTTAAAGGGTCCCTTTGCAATCATTTGTCCCTCGTTATTGTACAGCCATGTGCTAACCGGGATCTTCCCGTGGAAAACTAGTCCATGAATCAAACTGGCGGATATAAGTAACGCCAAAAAAATAAATCCACCTAAAAAATAGGGATGCTTGAATAGTTTTTTCAACCTGTTTCTTGAATGCATGCATTAAACCTCCACTTGTCTGCCGGTTGTTTTTTCAATCATGATCTGCATCAGGGACTGCACCGCATAGATGGGTACAAATAATAGCAGCAGGCCCACGGTCAGTATCTCTGGTGAATAATGGTCAAACATGAAACGCAGCATGCCATCCGTCTCGAAAATATATTCGACAATAAGCAAACTGGACAGCATAAAGCCGATAATAGACTTTGCTTGAAGAAAGATACGAATGATGGCATTTCGTAACACATGGAAAAATAACACTTCATAAAAACGTAACCCCTTGGATTTGGCAACATCGATATATAACTCAGAGATTTCCTCCTCGAAATCATAAATTAGGTTTCGATAAAAAAGCAATGTCGGCAGGGCAGCGAGCGCAATCGTTGGCAGAATAAGAATTCTTTCATCGCCATAAGCCGCAATATTAAATAATAAAATGCCTGTATGTTTATAAAGCGGAATGACGATAACGATAAAAAAGCCAATCACAAGCACATCTGGGACCGATTCGGTCAGATAAAGGAGAAACTTGATTTTTTCACGCCCTTTTCTCGGCAGCAGCATGGTGACGTACGTCAATGCTAATGCCAATAGAAAAGCAACAAAAAAAGCAAGGAAAAGCAGCATGATGGAATACTCCCACCGCGCCCAAATCCCCGGAAATAGCGGATACATCTCCTGGTGAAGCTCATATGTTATCGTGCCTGGATGAAAGATACTTGAAACAATCGATTCCACGCCGGCGACATACGTGGAAACGTCCAATTTCATCCCCTGAAACAAAGCAGGAACCGCTGCTATCAGGATAATGCCAATGGTTGTTAATACGAACTTTAGCAAAATTCGATAATAGAGATTCATAGGTTACCTTCTTTCCTGTGCTTGTATGCTTAAAGTTTAAAAGGTCTGAAAATTTCTGGTTCCCATTGTAATTCCTTTCATGGTAGATTACAATCCCTCTTTCTTTGGAAACATGACGGATTACTCGTTTGTAAAGCTGTTTCGGTCCTTTTCAACACTGATGAAGATATTCTTAAAAGCAATACAGTAAAGAAAGATCTTCATCATCCCAAGAGAAATCTTTTACTGGCTTTACGTATAAGAAAGGTATTATGCCTTATTCCAGGATAATTGAAAAGCAGTTTCTTAAATTGCTCGGATATAAACCTTTCAAAAATTAACCCTTGAAAATCAAGCTTGTCTTCTAGTACAATAGCAATTTGTGTACATGAACGCAAATGCTAGCAGAAGGGAGGTATGAAAATGGTTTACTCGGCTTTTTTGGAAGAGGAAAAAGATAAAGCGGAAATAAAAGAAAAACTGGACACATTGGAAATCCAACTGGCCCGGATGCAAAACAATATTAAACAAATTGCTAAAAAATCAGAAGTGATCAGTATCGATCGGGCCAGGGATGAACAACTAGTGGTGATTTATGCGGATAAACAGAAAGATATGTTTCAATTAATGCTGCATGATTGCCAGTCCCCGTTTCGTGGCAAATGGCATTCAGCAATCCAGGCAGAATTTAAAGGAGAAGATACGCTGCATATTGCGGACATCAAGGGGGAGCAAAATAAAGGATATGGATCGGTACTGATGGAGCATTTAAAAGAAATGGCTCGTGAGGAGAATATCCAGTATATAACAGGCGATATTGTTGTACGTGATTTTGATCATGTTGATCGGTTAACGTATTTTTATCATAAGCATGATTTTAATGTGAAGGTTAATTATGAAGGCAAAAATGGAAGAATTGTTTGGAATGATTATTAAAGTCTGGTAAGAAGCAGGTACTTTAAACCTTCTTACCTATTTTTCTTGACAAAAATAACACCTCACCATATACTTTTAATTGAACAGTGGTTAAATAATAACCGGAGGCAGGAAACAATGGCGGCTAGGAAAGCGGTAAAAAAAGAATTAACACGCCATATGATTATGGATGCAGCAAGGGATTTATTCGTGGAGAAAGGCTATCAACTGGTGTCCATGAGGCAAATTGCAATGAAGCTGGGCTACAGTCATGGGGCGATTTATTATCATTTTAAAAATAAAGCGGAATTGTTTTATGCACTGGTGGAGGATCATTTCCGTTTGCTTGATGAAAAGGTTGCAGATCTGGCAGAACAAGATTTAAGTGATTACGAGAAACTGCGAAATATTTTATTAGGCTACATTGAGTTTGGGCTTACACATCAGAGTCATTATGAAATTATGTTTCTAGTTAAAGATGATGAGGTACGAAATTTCATGAACCAAGGTCCAATGAATACGTATCAAACATTTGCTGGTCACGTTGCCGAACTAAGTGAAAAGTCGCTTTCGGTTCGAGAAATTTGGTCGATATTTTTATCGTTACACGGGTTTGTTACCCATTATTTGCAGCATGTAACAACGTATGAAGATGCCAGAGGGATGGCTGAATTCCATGTAAACCTCTTGTTGGAGTGGACAAAAAAATAAGGTACCTCCACTTTATTTTTTAAGGGTAATTTGAACACTGGTCAATTAATGAAAGAAGTGATGTAAAGAATGAAACGTGCATTAGTATTAGGAGCTTCAGGTGGGATGGGCTATTCCATTGTGAAGGAATTATCATATCGGGGAATGGATGTAACTGCTTTTTCCCGTTCAAAGGAAAAACTGGAGAATATGTTTCTGCACAATCCAAATATTAGTATTTATCCGGGTGACGCTTTTAATCGCGATTCGCTGGAAAAAGCAGCTAATAATGTGGATATCATTTTTCATGCCATTAATTTGCCATATGGAGAATGGGCGAAGAAACTTTTGCCACTAACGGAAAATATACTTGCTGTTGTGAAAAGTCGGCAAACCAAATTGGTGGTAGTCGATAATATTTATAGCTATGGTAAAAACCCCGGGGAGAAAGTGAATGAGATATGTCCCAAAAGACCGCACACTGAAAAAGGGAAGTTGCGCATGGAAATGGGGCGTTTGATCGAAGCATCGGGAGTTTTCTATATGATCGTCCATTTTCCTGACTTTTATGGTCCCTGTGTAGAAAATGGGCAGATTAATTATACGCTCAAACAAGTTCTAGCTAACAAAAAAGCCGGCTTTATCGGTGCACAAACTATAAAAAGAGAACATATCTACACACCAGATGGGGCAAAGGCTATTGTGCAACTTGCTCAACATGAAAAAGCCTATGATCAAAGCTGGAATGTACCGGCGACTGATGTAATCAGCGGAGAGGAAATCATGCAAATGGTGCGTTCCATAACCGGTTATAAGAAATCTGTTTATACCATTACGAAGCGTATGATCTAGTTTTTGGGTCTGTTTAATAAACAAATGCGGGAATTTGCGGAAATGCAATATTTAAATGAAGATCCAGTGTTATTGAATGGGGAAAAATATGAAACAGCTATAGGTACGCTGCCAAAAACCCCATACCGGGAAGGGTTGAAGGAAACGATAGCTGCTTATGGAGGGTAAAAATGGTCGATTACCATTGATTGAATGAAGATCACGAATGCTATGGCTTGGTGCGGGCAATAAATCCAGATTTATTTTTCATATTCACTGGATTATCTATTATATTTTAACATTATCGAACGACAACTTACATCCAGTGCTTCAGTAGCTTCATGAGGTTGCTGGGGTAGACAGTTAATTACTTTTCGGTGCAAGAAATCTATACAATTATGTAAATGAGCGCAGCTGTCGGTACTAATAGTTGTGTTTCAAAAAAATGATCAGATTCCCAGAAAACAATGATAGAAGGAGGTGATGATGTTTTGAATAAGATTTTATTGCACACGGAAGGATGGACGGTTCTGATATTAAGCACTTATTTTTATTTTCATTTGGGATATAGTGGAATCCTGTTTGCCATTCTGCTGTTTATTCCGGATTTGTCAGCACTTGGGTATTTAAAAAGTAATAAGGTCGGATCCGTTTTATATAATATTTTTCATACGTATTGCATCCCTGTAGCAATAATAATGTATGGTATGTTGGTGAATAACCATACTTCTCTAATGATTGCCTTAATTTGGGTGGCACATATCGGTATGGATAGAATGTTTGGCTTTGGATTGAAATACCCAACAAAATTTCAAGACACTCATTTTAATCGTGTCTGAGTGGCCTTCTTCAATACGATCTGAAGCCCGTATTTCGCCACTTAAATGGGGTGACCTTTGTGATTTATTGATTCTTATTTAGCAGAAAGTCTAGGTATAGCATAGTTTAGGACTAGTTTTTTACCCCGAAACTTGAGTTATTAAATAATAGCGCCGATAGTTGAGCAATCCCTGCTTTTCTTTTTAGTCAATATCTTGTGGGTCACCAGAAAAGTCTTTGATTTCACCACTATTAATGTCTACTGCATATCGCCCATTTGTAGATGTATGCCCAGAAACTAAGGTAGCATATCTTACAATGACGTGGCCCTTTATCTCTCCATCATATGCTAGAAAGTGGTCTTTATCTTCTACAAAATCATCATAGGTATTACGCATATAATCTCTAACTAAGGAAATAGCTTCTTTCTGGTCTTTTTCGGGGGTGTCTGTTTCAATTTCAATACCCTGATTACCGCTTTGAGTCCCAGAGTTATCTATACTTTTTTGCTTGATCTTTTTAATTAACTTAATTATTTCTTCATCGTCACCTGGTTCTATGTAAATCTGCTTTGTATTTTTGATAATATCTTTTGTATATTCCCCCATAGATTTATCTATCTGTTTATAGCTAGGCCAATGTGAAGGAACATTATATAAATTAATCGTACTGTCCCCATTACTGCTATAGGTTACTACTCCATCTGCCATAATCTTGCCCCTCAATGAAATAACATCTTCTAGATAATTGACGCTATCATCATCATAAGGATTGACTTGTTCTCCTGCTGAAATATGTTCAACATTTAATTCCTTTGTATTTTTATTCCCAACAATTTGTAACCAAACGCGGGCATATTCAATTTCTTCAGCAGAATACTCGGATAATGCTTCACTTTCCTGACCTTTTGGGGAATCTACGCTCGTGTTTTCATCTGATGTTGCATCGTTATCATTGTTATTACTTGATTCAACATTAATGTTATTTTCTTTTTCAGAAACGTTATCTTCATTGCTGCTATTTGTATTGTTTTGGGCGGATGAACTCCCGCAGGCAGATAAAAATATAGTAACTAGAAATACTGTTAGTAGGATAATCAAATCCTTTTTATTCATTATTTTTATGCTCCCTCTATTACCGAAAATTATTGCTCATCAATGCTTAAATTTATTATAAAATTCAATCAGACCCATTTCTACTATGCTAAGTTTTATTCCAGATTGGCGCTGTTTATTAAATTATATTCAAGTTTTATATTGCAATATTGTAATAAACCACAGGCCATTATTACAAATCTTAAACAAATATTTTGAGAATCTTGTAACAGAGTTTACTCTCTCTTGATTAGAATGTAATGCTTTCAGTGTGGCATTATCATGTATGTTCATTGCCTTATTAATAATTTCATGCCACTCTTTATCAATGTGCTGTAATCCATACTCACCTGCACCCATTTTAGAAATAACACTACAATTATATCTCCCCCCCCTACTAAAACATTTCGTGATTTATTCTCCTCCACAATCTGGCACAATTGAAACATAACTTTTCTTCCGCACCAAAGTTCCTATTCTTGAAGAATTGTTGCTGTTAAATGCGTGGCTCATTTAAATAGTTCATTCAAATTCCTAAGTAGCTTTTTTCTTTGCACTTTTTTTGTTGTCAAATACAGATTCCAATATAGCTAATAGTAATGCGATTATGGCCTTCGTTCCTAAAGAGAGGGTAATGCTTTTCATAAATGCATCTACTGTTACAATGACGATCCAGTTCGCCACAAATGCAATAATTACTTGAATAAAAAATGCTTTCATATTTCCTCTTGTGTTTTGGACAGACAGCTTTCTTATAGCATCAAAAAATAAGTCAACCACAAACCCTAAAATAAAGAAACTAACAACAAAAATAAATAATGACCAAATCGATTGATAGTGAACACCAAGTAATTTAAAAACTCCCGCAAAGCCAAAAAAGAAAATGCCTAAAACGGAGGCGATTACCAATATAATAAAAAGCGTAAGTCCAATAATTGTTGCTGTTTTTTTTTTGGCATTCATATTTTTAAATGAATCATCATTATTATTCTCAGTCACTTAGAACCCCCTGATATTCCATTTTAATATGCCTGATAATGAAATTTCTAGGCTACTCTTTACGTTGGTCTTTCATCTAAACCAAAAACTAAAAATATATAGATCCAAAAGGATACACCTGAGGTAAAGAGAAATATTATTCTTATCAGAAAAGAGGAGATACCAAAATACGCTGCTATTCCTCCGCAAACTCCGTATAACGCTTTGTTAGTTGAGGATCTAGTTAATTTTTGAAGCACAAAAAACCCCCTTTGTTTAAGCTGAAGCACTATTGTGAATATAAACAAACCAACTTTTCTTACAACCATATTAACATAGATTAAAAAGGTCTATAAAAGCAAACTTTCATTTACTCCTCTCAGTTGACTCCAAACCATATTTACAATAAACTAAATATAACATAAAAAGGGAGGTGGATCAGTTGAATCATACTGGTAGTGGCATAACGAAGTTCAAAGCGTATCTTTGGATGCGTTATGCGATTTTTTCCGATATTTTTGCGCAAGGGACACGTGTGTACTTTTTGAATAGAAATATATGGAAAAGATACCAGTAAGAGACATCTATCCACGAACACGGAATTTTAATGAGGCGGTGGAGTGTTTGCTCTGCCGTCTTTTTTTTTTCATGCGGAAGGTCTCTTCAATACGGAGGAAGAGAATATGATTGTTTCAAGTTTAAAAGATGTTACGCAGACATTCGGTGCAAACACCATTTTTAGTGGGTTAACATGTGAAATAAACGATGGAGATCGAATTGGCCTGATTGGCAGAAACGGGGAAGGGAAGACAACATTATTACATTTGCTGGCTCAAAAAGCAGACCCGGCAGCGGGGAATGTAACCTGGAAAAAGGGATTAACGGTTGGCTTGTTAGAACAATCTCCCAAGGTAGAGGATGGCAGAAATGTTGAAACGTTACTATATGATGTTTTTGCAGCGATAAATCAAATGAAACGGAAAATGTTAAATTTAGAGAACGAAATGGCTATTGTAACAGATCCGGACAAACTGACACGTCTGGTTGAAAAATACGGTATGCTGCAAGAACAATTTCAAGCAGCAGGTGGTTACGAAATTGATTCACAGATAAGAAGAATCATGAGTGGCTTACAAATTGTAGATTTAGCAGATAAGCAATGGCAGCAATTAAGTGGCGGGGAACGAACAAAGGTAGGATTAGCTAAACTGTTGCTAACCGAGCCTGATTTGCTCCTGCTTGATGAGCCGACCAATCATTTGGATTTAGCTGCAATTGAATGGCTGACAGACTTTATCAAGCAATACACGGGGACAGTTATGATTGTCTCACACGATCGTTATTTTTTGGATGAAACGGTAACTTCCATTTTTGAAATGGATCAAGGTGAGCTTATTCGTTATCGGACGAATTACACGGACTATGTAAAGGAACGTGAGACACGATTATTGCGGGAATTTCAGCAATACCAGGACCAGCAAAAGAAAATAAAGAAGATGAAAGAAACCATTAAAAAATTGAAAGAATGGGCCAATCAGGCAAATCCGCCTAATGATGGACTGCATCGCCGGGCGAAAAGTATGGAAAAAGCACTTGCCCGAATAGAGGTAATAAAAAGACCTATTTTGGAACAAAAGAAGATTGATCTTGATTTTCAGATGAAAAAACGCAGCGGTAAAGATGTCATTGTTATGGAAAACACCAGCAAGCATTTTGATGAAAGGGAGTTATTTTCCAATTTAACTATGCACGTACGTTTTCAAGAGCGAGTTGCAATTGTCGGGGAAAATGGAAGTGGGAAATCGACCATCTTGAACACAATTTTGGGAATGGAAGAAGTCGACGTCGGTGTTATTGAATGGGGTAGTAATCTATCGGTTGGATCCCTTTCCCAGCATATGCTTGAACTGAACAAAGAGCAAACTATAGTGGACGAATTCCGGGATCAGGTTCAAGTAACGGAAGGGGAAGCCCGCGGGATATTAGCAAAGTTCCTGTTTTATGGGAAAACCGTTTTTCAAAAGGTAAGCAGTTTAAGTGGTGGGGAACAGATGCGGCTAAGGTTGGCACAGTTAGTCCATCAGAAGCACAATCTGCTGATTTTAGATGAACCAACGAATCATTTGGATATTGAGTCAAAGGAAGTGCTGGAGGAAGCGCTGGAACAGTTTGATGGTACTATTATTGCAGTGTCGCATGATCGCTATTTTCTCGATCGACTGTTTCCGATCACTTACTGGCTTAGTGATAAACGGCTAACTAGATATGAAGGAAACTATACCTTTGCACGGGAAAAACGTAAAAAATAGCATGAAGGTGTATGTAGCATTTATTTCGCTAAACTACGATATTGTTAATGGTCTCGGACAGGCATCGTATCTCATGTTATGGTAAACTGGACTACATCACAGCAAGAAAGGAAGCGATATGATGCAATATGTTACATTAAACAATGGCTTAAAAATGCCGCAGCTGGGCTTCGGTGTGTGGCAGGTAGCAGATGAAGAAGCGACACCTGCAGTAACGAAAGCACTAGAGGTGGGCTATCGTTCCATTGATACCGCAAAAGTTTACGAAAATGAGCATGGCGTTGGCAGAGCTTTGGCGAAAACCGATGTAGCCCGTGAAGATCTGTTCATTACGACTAAAGTCTGGAATAGTGATCAAGGATATGAAAATACATTAAAAGCATTTGACAAAAGCCTTGATCGATTAGGCCTTGATTATGTCGACCTGTATTTAATCCATTGGCCAACACCAGAGTATGACGATTATGTGGAAACTTATAAAGCAATGGAGAAACTATACAAGGATGGCCGTGTTAAAGCGATTGGCGTATGTAACTTCGACATTGAACACTTGCAACGTTTAATCGATGAATGTGAAGTGGTCCCAGCTGTAAACCAGGTAGAGTGTCATCCATTTTTACAGCAGAAGGAATTGAAGGATTTCTGTGAAAAGCATGATATTTACTTAGAGGCATGGAGTCCGTTAATGAGCGGCGGGGATGTGTTGAACAGTGAAGAAGTAAAAGCGATCGCTGATCAATATGGCAAAACACCGGCACAAGTTATCCTTCGTTGGCATTTGCAATATGATAACATCGTGATTCCGAAATCGGTCACACCATCACGTATTGAAGAAAACTTTGATGTATTCGATTTTGCTTTGAGTGATGATGATATGAAGAAAATGGCTGAACTGGATCGTAATCAACGTCAAGGTCCTGAGCCGAGTGAGATGAATGTACGATAGGAAATAGCAAAAATGACAAAACGGGCGCAGGATGACTTGCACCCGTTTTGGTATACAAAAAGTTTCGTGGTGGGGAAAATACTATGAAGATTTCCTTTGATCATAGTCTGAGTCATTCGAGTAAATTACCTTCCCGTGTTTTACAATTTCATGTTTTAATTCACTGGAGGCATTTTCGAACTTAATAAGGTCTAATAACAGTAAGGTGTCTAACTCCTCTTCTAACGTATCACTAAATTTGGCCCATTCTTTTTCGGACATTTCGGGAGCTACAAAGGCTAAATCAATGTCAGATTTCTGGATATTATCCCCGATTGCTCTGGAACCGAACAATATAATTTTATGAATGTTATTATTCTTACCCATTATATATAACTGGTCAATTAGTCTTTGCTCAATCATCGAGGGAATCACCCCATTCTTTTTCAAATTTAAATTTTAGGTACGTATATGTTTTCTTCATTTCAGGAAAGTAATCCATAATATTTTCGTAAATACATTTTGCTTTTTCTTCGTCATATGCATGAGACGTTTCATTTCTGTCACGAAGCATTTGTAACCAGGCCGGCTCGTTGTCTATCCAATCAACCTTATAGGCTTGCTTTAATGTTTCTCTGGGTGTTTTTGTTTCAATGCCTTCTTCAGCTAGGAGCCTTTTTAGGGCTTTCCAGTACAATTCCAATGAAAATTCAAAACGTTGAATGGTGCCATCAATATAGAGGCTATTTTTTTCATCTTCCTTTAAGGCTTCGTCAAGCCGGTCAAGTGCTTTCTCTAAGTTTGCTAAGCTCTGCATTGCCTTACGTTTTGACATAAATACATCCCCTTATATAATAGAGAAAAGATTTTGTAATTATACGTATTCTACTATATGCTCTAATGATCAAGCAAATCTAGCCTAAATAGCTATTCAAAAGAAGGAGTTAGTAATGAAAAAGAAAAAAACTCACAAAACCAATGTCATGCGCATACTGGATAAAGAAAATATTGCATACCAGATACTCGAATACGCATGGGATGAAGATCGTTTGGATGCTATCACAGCAGCAGAAAATTCCAGAAAGCCACATGAAAAGATTTTCAAAACGTTAGTCGCGGTTGGCGATAAAACCGGTCCCATTGTTGCTTGTATTCCATCCGAAAAGGAATTAGATCTCAAGGCGTTAGCAAAAGTCAGTGGTAATAAGAAAGTAGAGATGCTGCCAATGAAGGATTTGGAAGACACTACAGGCTATATTCGCGGCGGCTGTTCACCGATCGGGATGAAAAAGTACTTTCCAACCTATATTGCAGCTGAAGCAGAGTTAATGGAAACAATGATTGTTTCTGCAGGTAAAAGAGGCATGCAAGTGGAATTGGCACCAAACGATTTAAAGAGTATGGTGGGAACAGTGTTTGATGACTTTACGTTGTGAGGAGTACCATTCACTCTCTCATACAATTAGCAGATTTCACAAGAGCGTAGTTTACAATTGATGTATCTGGGAATAGTTTAAAAGCTACTGTAGAAACAGAAAGTATGTCAGTTTTTTAGCGAGATGGTTCATGATGAGACAACTGTTGAAGTTAACATTCATAGGGATCGTAGCCGGGATAGTACTCGCAGTCTTTTTGAAAATTATCCAGCTGCTAACCGGTAATCAGGCTTTTGTTTTACTATTTAATACTGATTATATTCCTTTATTAAGAAACATACAGTCAAGTGGTAAAGTGGGTATTACCTTTCATTTTGTCACCTGTATTCTCAGTGTTATTGTCTTATTTTATATCTTAAAAAGTCTCCATCTTGAACGGTCATTTACTGCATATCTGGTGGTATTTACAGTTGGAGGTGGTATATTATATTCATTAACGGCATTAACAGAACAAGTTCCGGCAGTGACCGACTTCGCAGCTTGGGCGTTCTGGACAATTGGACATGCTATATTTGCCAGTGTTGTCGGATTACTCATTAAATGGGGTAGAGCCATATGATGGGCTCACCGAATTAAAAAAGAAAGGAAGCGAGTAACATGCAATATATTACGTTAAACAATGATCTTCGCATGCCACAACTTGGATATGGTGTGTGGAAGGTTCCGGAAGAAGAAGCAGAAACAGCGGTAGGAAGCGCATTAGAAGCTGGCTTTCGCTTGATTGATACGGCGAAAATTTAATGTCTTTCTGTTAATTTCCATAAGATATTTCCTTTCGTTTTATGATTATTAATATTCTAACATATTCGGCAAACGAATGCGGACAATGCACCTGTCCGAGCCTATGAAGCAGTTAAGCACAAAAAGTAAGTACGACTATTAAATAGAGCGCGAATTAAATTCGGGAGAAAGGCCCATCATTTCGGGAGAGAACGAGAGAACCCCCCGTCTTTCTGGAAGAGCGTCACAAAGAATGAGAGAGAATTTCCCAGCCGAGTTGGTAGTCTTTTTCAGTGGTTCCATCTGTACTCTTGTCCTAGTGTACTAGTCTGGTGTAAACTGGTAATAGTTTGTTCATCCATTTTTGAAAGGAGTGGTGTTTTATGATGGTCATGAAAATTGTTTTTGTAAACCAACACACACGTAACAAAATGGAGGAACGGTCGGAACTGTAAAAGGCTCTTCCTCCAATTACTAAGGAGGAAACGGTTATTGAATAGTATTGAAAAACTTGGATGGAACGAATCCATCTCAGAAGTAGAATCAGATAAACTAGCACGTGTAATTGCGGTGCAAAAAAACAGCTATCGAATTTCTGATGGGGAATTAGAATATTTTGCACATTTAACGGGAAAGTTCCTAAATCAGGCTCAAACCTCACTCGACTTTCCCGCTGTTGGTGATTGGGTGAAGGTTCAGAAGTTACCAGAGGAACAAAAAGCGGTTATTCATCGTGTGTTGCCTCGAAAAAGTCAATTTGTTCGCCAGGCGGCCGGAGTGAAAACAGAAGGCCAATTAGTTGCGGCAAATATGGATCTGGTTTTCATTGTTAATTCCCTTAATCATGATGTGAATGTAAGGCGTATCGAACGGTATATATTAGCAACATATGAAAGCAGTGCATCCCCGGTTATTGTATTGACTAAATTGGACGAAACTACACCAGAAGAAGTAGTGCGGATCACTTCTCAGGTGGAAGAAGTGGCGATCGGTGTGCCTATTGTCGCAATTAGCAGTATAACTGGAGAAGGCATGGATGAATTAATAGACTATTTGCCGGCAAAGAAGACAGTGGCGTTGCTAGGATCATCGGGTGTGGGAAAATCTACATTAGTGAACAAACTTTGTGGCGAAATAGTGCAAGAGACTAATGATATCCGGGCTTCTGACAGTAAAGGTCGTCATACAACCACACATCGGGAAATGTTCACCCTGCCAAGCGGCGCATTATTAATCGATACGCCTGGAATGCGGGAGTTACAGCTGTGGGATGGAGAATCAGCGATCGATACGACGTTTCAGGATATTGAAACACTGGCACTGGACTGCCGATTTACTGATTGTCAGCATGATACGGAGCCGGGATGTCGTGTGCAGGAGGCATTAAAATTCGGTGAGTTATCAACGGAGCGATTTCAAAGTTATTTGAAACTGCAACGGGAGCTGGCTTTTGAAAAACGAAAACAGGATCAAAAAGCCCGGTTGGAAGAAAAAAGTAAATGGAAGAAGGTTTCCAAGCAATTAAAAGACAAGTATAAAAATAGATGATAAGCAATGAGAGTCTCTCCAGATGAGTCCGGAGGCTCTCATCCCTTCAATAGGAGCCAAATACACGCTCAATTGCAGCCTTGAATTCGTTGAAGTAAGCGGGTACTTCATCTGCATGGAGCCCGATACACATGTTTTCAGCAATCCATTGGTTGTACCACTTTTGCTTGTCAAAGCCAGCATTGAAATGCGACCATACTTGATCACCTAGACGGTCGAGGTCTTTTTCTAATCCCAGCAAGTTATCCAATTTATCTGCAACAATAAGGTATTTTACCTCTTTATTAGCATCTTTAATGGTATCAATAGTATGCTGCTTTCGTTCCTGCCAGGACTTTGATTTATCTTCCGTGTGTGCTGCAACAAGGGTGGCTACTTTTCTGCCAAATCTCTCTTGTATATCTTCCATTTCATATGGCGTATCTTCCACGACATCGTGCAGATAGCCGGCACAAACCAATTCATCGGAAAAACCTGCTTGCTCCAATCGATCAGCAACACGGATTGGATGGGTGATATAAGGTGCATCGGAACTTTTTCGTGTTTGTCCCTTATGTGCCATTTCAGCAAATTCTTTTGCGTGCTGCTTCAACAAAATTCCTCCCTGTTTTTGATAGGATTTCACTCATTTCATTCATTATAACGTAAAATCGCTTTATTTCCATTAGTTTTAACGACACAATCTTCCAAAAGAAAGGCAAGCGTCGTTTTCCTTTTAAAATCACCGGAAAACAAGTAGACTAAAAGAAGAGAACTAGCTCGTAAAGCGGTGGAATTGGAGGATTATCTTCATGGAAATAGGGATTAACAAACGTAAAACAGAACACATTCGCTTATGTTTAACAGAGAATGTGGAGGGTGTAAATAAAACAACAGGGTTAGAAGGAATTTCCTTTATACACAATGCATTGCCGGAAATCGACTTTGCAGCTATCCGACTGGATACGACCTTTTTACAGAAAGCAATAAAGGCTCCGTTTCTGGTAAGCTCGATGACCGGCGGATCAGAACTTGCAGAAAAGATTAACACCAATCTGGCAAAAGCTGCAGAGAAACAAGGCTGGGCAATCGCGCTTGGTTCCACAAGAGCGTTGCTTGAAAGTGATGCCCATAAAGAATCATTCTTAATCCGCAAGCATGCGCCGACCGTGCCATTAATTGCTAATATTGGAGCCGTGCAATTAAACTATGGCTACGGGATGAAGGAGTGTCAGCGTTTAGTTGATTTAACCCAAGCAGACGCACTTTATTTGCACGTAAACAGTCTGCAGGAAGTTGTTCAAGATGAAGGTGACTTGAATTTTAACGAGCTGCTGCCAAAAATTAAGGAAGTCTGCGAATCTCTGACGGTGCCTGTCGGTGTCAAGGAAGTTGGCTTTGGTATTGATGGTTCGGTAGCAGAAAAATTGTATGAAGCGGGAGTTTCCTTTATCGATGTGGCGGGTGCTGGTGGGACCTCATGGAGTCAAGTAGAAAAGCTTCGTTCCAAGGATCCATTGCGCAAGGCTGCTGCTGAGGCGTTTAATAATTGGGGAAATCCAACGAAAGACTGTATTGTTTCGGTGAAAAGTAAGCTTCCGGATGTACCGATTGTTGCTAGTGGCGGAATGAAGACCGGTGTGGATGCCGCAAAAGCAATGACGATTGGTGCGGATGTAGTTGGATTTGCCAGACAGTTACTGGAATCCGCTACCGAATCGGTGGAAAACGTCAAACAGACGATGGAACAAATTGAATTTGAAATGAAAATGGTAATGTTCGGTATTGGCGTGAAATCAATTGCAGAATTACAAAATACGAAGCGTGTAAATATTATGGGACGATCATTGTTGGAAGAAGAGAGCTGAAGCCTTGTTTGGTTTCAGCTTTCTTTTTTGAAATGATCGTTCATGTTTCAATCCTATGTATACGGGAATGGTTGTACTAAAAACGAAGGAGGCGTATCACATGCCATGGATATTGAACGACTACCCTTCATCTATGAAAAATTTAGACAAAGTTGTGCGTAAAAAGGCAATCGATATTGCCAACTCAATGGTAGACGAGGGTTATGAGGAAGGCAGGGCTATTCCAATTGCAACTGAACAGGCAAAGGAATGGTATAAAAACGCGGATAAGCAAGAGCTGGCTGATTATAATCAGTCAGGAAAACCAACCGAACGATCGGAGGAAGGACAGCGATATGAAAATAATCCAGAGCGTTTAGAGGAAGGAGAACATGTCGTCGCACATGATGATGGCTGGGCGGTAACTTCTAGTAAAGCGAAAAAGCCAACTGCTGTGTATAAAGATAAGAATGACGCTGTTAAACGTGCAAGAGAAATTGCCAAAAATAAAGGAACAACATTGACCGTACACAAGAAAGATGGCTCAATTCAAAAAGAACAGGCATACTAAAGAGAAAGAGGCAGAGGGTTATCTGCCTTTTTTAAGTAAAGAAAGAATAAAATTTGGCGTTGTTAATTTTACTGTCAGCGATAGCCATGTCCGGCTCCAGCGCCCAGAGACTAGTAGCCAACACCCGCCTCTGTACGATAAGTCAACATCGGCTCGCTTCCAGCTCACCGTGTTTCCTTTATCTCCTACGGCTCAGTCCAGTCTATACGTCTCTATACGGGCGCTTGCGCCTTTCTAAGCGACTGCTCATCACACAGAAAAGGGGCGAAATCGTATATTTCGCACTCTACCTCCAAATACTATTCAAAAATGGAGGTTGATCACATGGATAACGAAATGCATCGTGGCGAAGACAGCAAATTCATTCCGATGACTTCAATCACGAGTGGAATGGGTCAGGAGGTACGTGACGATGTTTACTATTATACCGATCAAATAGCAAATATCATCTTTATTGGCAAGCCTAACGCAGAGGAATGGTATATGATTGATGCCGGGTTGCCCTATTCAGAAGCGGAAATTCGCTCGGTTGTGCATGAACGCTTTGGACAAGACAGCAAGCCGTCAGCGATTTTATTGACGCATGGGCACTTTGATCATGTGGGTGGATTAGTGGAGTTAGTTCAGGAATGGGACGTACCGGTTTATGCTCACGAACGCGAGCTGCCCTATTTGACTGGAAAAGAAAGCTATCCTGAACCAGATGGGACAGTTGAAGGGGGATTGTTAGCCAAAATATCCCCGGTGTACCCGAATGAGCCGATTAATTTGGGGGATCATGTCCAACCGTTACCGAACGATCAACGTGTTCCAGGGCTACCCGAATGGAAATGGATACATACACCTGGACACAGCCCGGGGCAAGTCTCTTTCTTCAGAGAAAAGGATCGCACCTTGATAGCTGCAGATGCCTTTATTACGGTTCGTCAAGATTCTTTTTATAAAGTATTAATGCAGACAGAAGAGGTGAATGGGCCGCCAAGATATTTAACCACCGATTGGTATGCGGCTAAAGAATCGGTGAAAAAATTGGCAGAATTAAACCCGGAATTAGCGGTTACAGGTCATGGTCATGCGATGGAGGGGGAGGCCTTGACTAAAGGATTGAAGCACCTCATAGAAAATTTTGATGAAATTGCTGTCCCGGATCATGGCCGTTTTATTTAGAAGACGCTGATTGTTGGTTCCCTGCTGAATTTCATAACATGAGTAACTAGCATTTGTTCTGGTGATTGCAAGCACAGCATTATTAAAAGGCAGATTTTATGTGCTACAATAACTAGTGAAATGAGGTGTTTTTTGATGAAAATTGAAGTATGGTCTGACTTTGTATGTCCCTTCTGTTATATGGGAAAGCGCCGATTGGAAAATGCGTTGTCACAGTTCGCTCACAAAGATAATGTCACACTTGAATATAAAAGTTATGAGCTAGATCCAAATGCGGAAAAGAACCTTGGAAAATCGATTCATGAAATAATGGCAAAGAAGGTAGGCTCTTCGGTCGAAAAGGCAAAGCAAATGAATGAAAATATGGCAAAGCAGGCGGCTGAGCTTGGGTTGACCTATAATTTTGATTCCATGCAGCATACGAATACATTTGATGCACATCGAGTTGCAAAGTATGCTGCGGAAAAGGGTAAAGGTAAGGAAATGACCGAGCGATTATTAAAGGCTTATTTTACGGACTCCGAACATCTTGGGGACGAAGAAACATTAATGAAACTGGCAGGAGAAGTTGGACTGAATCCATCGGCAGTGAAAACGTTGCTGCAAACGGATGATTATCGCCGACAGGTTCGTGCCGATGAAGATGAGGCAAAACAAATTGGTGTACAAGGAGTTCCGTTTTTTGTTTTTAATGAAAAATATGCACTCTCCGGTGCACAACCGACAGAAGTTTTTACAGAAGTATTGGATAAAGTATGGGAAGAAGAAAGTGAAAAACCCGCATTACAGTCGTTGAATCCAACCAAGTCAAAGACAACTTATTGCACTGATGACGGATGCTGTGAGATTGAAGAATAAAGTGAAACTTCATTCCATGGGGTGATTTGTTCCTTATTTAAAATAGGGGAACAAAGGATCAGTTCGCAAACGTCTGTGTTACAATGCTTAAGAGTGGTACAAAAGAAGATAGCGATGCGGCTAAAAACTAACTCAAAATAAAGGTAGTTAAGGTAACTGCTTTTCCCGGGTTAGTTTTTTTATTTGCCATTAGACAGGGCTTTCAGAAAAAACGTGATATTTGTGACAGAAAATTCATTGACTCCTCTGGATAGTTTGACTATAATCAAAGGTATAGTCTAATTGATAATGAATATCATTCCTAATTAGATAGATTAAAAGATAAGAATGATTATAAGTAAGTAACCACGTCATAAAATGCGTTTTTATAATTGGCACAAGTTTTTCGAGTTGAGGTTATGGTATGAAAATACGGTATTTAGTTATAGCAGTCATTATACTTTCTGTTACATCGGTCTTTGTTGGGGTTTCCAATGTTTCTCCGCTGGACTTGTTTCATTTAACAGAGGATCAGAAAACGGTTTTACTGGTTAGCAGGATTCCTCGGCTGATTAGTATTTTAATTGCTGGGATGAGTATGAGTATTTGCGGGCTGATCATGCAACAGCTTAGTAAGAATAAGTTTGTATCCCCATCTACTTCCGGAACATTGGATTCGGCACGACTTGGGATACTTGTATCCATGATGGTATTTACCGCAGCAAGTCCGCTGCAAAAAATGCTCGTGTCGTTTGGCTTTGCGTTACTTGGTACATTAGTATTCATGAAGATTTTGGAGAAAGTAAAGTTTAAAGATGCCATATTCATTCCATTAATTGGTTTAATGTTTGGAAACATTATTAGCTCTGTATCCACTTTTTTTGCGTATCAAAATAACCTGATTCAAAATATGTCATCCTGGATGCAAGGCGACTTCTCAATGATCATGAGTGGAAATTACGAATTGATGTTTGTCAGTATTCCAATCCTGTTAATCGCAGCGTTCTATGCCAATAAATTTACCATTGCCGGAATGGGGGAGGACTTTTCCAAGAACTTAGGGTTAAATTATCGTCAAGTGGTGAATCTTGGATTAATCATTGTTGCCCTTGTAACCGCATCCGTCGTCTTATCGGTCGGAATGATTCCATTCTTGGGATTAATTATCCCGAATATCGTTACAATTTATCAGGGGGATCATTTAAAAAAAACATTGTTACATACGGCACTACTCGGGGCAATTTTTGTTCTAGTTTGTGATATTATCGGCAGAGTGATTATTTATCCTTATGAAATTCCAATTAGCTTAACCGTTGGGGTGATAGGTAGTGGGATATTTATCTATCTATTAGTAAGGAGAAAGAAATATGGATTATAAAAAGAAAACAATTATTCTGGCCGTTATCGCGTTATTGCTAGCCGCAT
Organism: Lentibacillus songyuanensis; assembly: GCF_039548255.1. NCBI lineage: Bacteria > Bacillati > Bacillota > Bacilli > Caryophanales > Bacillaceae > Lentibacillus > Lentibacillus songyuanensis. The sequence continues at coordinate 127,843 of NZ_JBCLVH010000008.1, read as the reverse complement.
TGTTTGTATTCTATGACCTGACCGGGAATATTGGTTACATTTTACCAAGAAGAATTATTAAAATTGTTGCGATCATCCTGACGGGTGGGGCGATTGCATTTTCAACGACGATTTTCATGACGATTACGAACAATCGGATCTTGACTCCGAGTGTTCTTGGATTGGATTCGCTATATTTGTTAATCCAGACGGTAACGATTTTCCTGTTTGGATCTAAATCACTCATCATGATGAGCAGCAAACTCAATTACATATTCTCGCTTGTGATTATGGTTCTGTTTGCATTAATTCTTTATCGCTTGCTATTTCGGGGAGAAAAGAATAATGTCTACTTCCTGTTATTAGTCGGTATGATTTTAGGAACCTTTTTTGGCAGTTTTACCTCGTTTATGCAGGTACTAATCGATCCGAATGAATTTATGGTGGCTCAGGATAAAATGTTTGCCAGCATAAATAATGTGAACACCGACCTTGTCTATTTGTCGGTTGGTATCATTTTGTTAATTATGCTGTATTTCCTGCGTTTTTATAAATACTTGGATGTACTGGCGCTGGGCAAAGATGATGCCATCAATTTAGGTGTCCCATATGATTACGTGGTCAAGCGGTTACTGATTATTGTTGCGGTACTCATTTCGATTTCAACGGCATTGATTGGGCCGATCACATTCCTGGGACTGCTTGTTGTTAACCTGGCCTATGAGTTTTTAAAGACATTCCGGCACTTTTACATCATTCTTGGTTCGATGTTCATCAGTATTATTGCGTTAATCGGTGGTCAATTCATTGTTGAGAAGGTATTCACATTTCAAACGACTGTCAGTGTGATCATCAATTTTGCTGGCGGTATCTATTTCATATATCTTTTGTTAAAGGAGAATAAATCATGGTAGATATTAAACATGTATTTAAAAAGTATAACCAGAAGAAGGTAATCGATGATGTCTCGGTGAAAATCGAAAAAGGAACGATCACATCATTTATTGGCCCCAATGGTGCTGGAAAAAGTACGTTAATCTCAATGATTAGTCGGCTGATTGCAAAAGATGATGGAGAAATTACGATCGACGGGCGAGATATACTGCAAACAAAAAATAAAGAACTGGCGAAGAAGATTTCCATTCTCAAGCAGTCGAATGCGATTAATCTAAAGCTGACGGTCAGGGAATTAGTGTCGTTTGGACGTTTCCCGTACTCCCAGGGCAAATTGAAGCAAGAAGATTGGGAGAAGGTGGAGGAAGCCATCGATTATATGGAACTCCGTGATATGCAGCATAAGTTTTTAGACGAACTCAGTGGCGGGCAGCGGCAACGTGCCCATATTGCCATGGTAATTGCTCAGGATACCGAATATATTTTGCTTGATGAGCCACTGAATAATTTAGATATGCGTCATTCGGTATCCATTATGAAAACGTTACGCCGCCTTGTCAATGAAATGGGAAAGACAATTGTCATTGTGATTCATGATATCAATTTTGCTTCTTGTTATTCTGATAACATTGTCGCACTGAAAGACGGCAAGATTGTCAAACAAGGCCCCACCTGTGATGTTATCGATCAGTGTGTATTGAAAGATATTTATGACATGGATATTGATATTAAAGAAATTGATAATCAGCGGATATGTGTTTACTTTTAATGGAATTAGCAGTTACAAGTGTCCGGTGCAGTTTCACTTTATCATTGAAGGGGGTGATGTTACTGAATGCTGGAGCTGGACATGGACCTAATAAGTAAAAAAGATCCCCTTATACTAGACAGCATCGCCATGCCCAAGTCCAATATAAAGGAACCTTACACCTATTCATGATAGCTTATTTTTTTAATATGGTAAACGGATTTGTTTCATTGTCATCAGAATATCAAATGGATTTGCCATATTGTCATGTTGTATGTTTTATACATAGGGGATTTTTTTACCATGGTTTGGAACGTAAAGAAATCAGAAAAAGGAGTTTTTTATATGAAAAAGTTTGCACTATTACTTGTTATGAGCGTTTTAGTTGTTCTTATGGCAGCTTGCGGCTCAACTGATTCAAAAGATAATTCAGATGAGAAAGCAAAAGAAGATGATTCTACTATCACCGTTAAGCATGAACTAGGTGAAACAAAAGTAGATAAGAAGCCGAAAAATGTTGTTGTGTTTGATTATGGTGTGCTCGATACATTAGATGAACTCGGCATTCAGGTTGCAGGGGTTCCACAGGGAAATATTCCATCTTATCTGGAAAAGTATGAAAGTGATGACTACGAAAATGTAGGAAGTTTAAAAGAACCTGATTTTGAAAAAATTGCTGAAGTGGATCCGGATTTAATTATCATTTCTGGACGCCAGTCAGATGTGTACGATCAATTAGAGGAAATCGCTCCGACTGTTTACCTTGGTGTGGATACAACACGTTATATGGATTCATTCAAAGAGAATATGGAAACGGTTGGTAAGATCTTTGATAAAGAAGATGAAGTTGAGCAAAAACTTGCAGACATCGATGATTCCATTGCTTCGCTAAAAGAGAAAGCGGAGGGCATGGATAAAAAAGCACTGATTATTTTGGCGAATGATGATAAAATCAGTGCCTATGGAAAAGATTCAAGGTTTGGTCTTATTCATGATGTGTTCGGTGTTCCTGCAGTCGATGAGAGCATTGAAGCTTCCGTGCATGGACAGAATGTTTCCTTTGAATATGTAAAAGAAAAAGACCCGGACTTATTATATGTCGTGGATCGGGGAGCTGTTGTAACCGGAGGGGAGCCGTCCGCAAAGAAAATTGTTGAAAACAAACTGATGAAGGATACAAAGGCGTATAAAAATGATACTATTACGTACCTAAACCCAGAATTCTGGTATCTTTCTGGTGGTGGCCTTGTTTCGGTACAAGAAATGATCAAAGAAGTACAGGATAGTTTGGAATGACTTTTTCGGGGACAGTAGTACCACCACGCTATAGTGGTGGGCGACTGTCCCCGAAATTGTGGCATAAAATAGGCTGGTTTGTCATGAAAATGTTAAGTACTGCACTAGTGCCTGTCATGGCGGTCTTCCATCGGGATAGCTGCAAAAGCTTGACTTGCTATTTATCACGTATCTATGTTTGAATGGAAAGACAATAGACGAAATGAGGGAAGCGTCCGATGAAAAAATTAGTCATGCTAGTACTAGCATTAAGTATAATAACGATGTTGGCCGCATGTGGAAATGATTCTGATTCCGACTCCGGCTCCAAAAAGAAAAGTGATGATGACCAGGCGAAAACCGAACAGTCAGAGCAGCAGAAGAATCAGGAAGTTACCATTTCTGACGATGAAAAGCTTGCTAAGGACGATGTGGTAGCTAAAGTAAACGATAAGCAAATAAAAGGTACACAATATAACGATGCTTATGCACAAACGAAGGTACTCATGAATCAATATGGCGAGGATGTCAGTGATAAAGACCAGCTGAAGGAGCAAACAATGAATGTTCTGATTCAGCAAGAGCTGGTAAAGCAGGATGCAGAAAAGAAAGGAATCAATGTTTCTGATGATGCGGTGGATAAAGAATTTAAGAAAATGAAATCGGACAATGAGGAACAGTTTCAGTCCGTGCTTGATCAATATAAACTTAGTGAAGAAGGCTATAAAAATCAGTTAGCATTTGAGATGATCATTGATAAGTATATGGATCAGGAATTGCCTGATGTTGATGTCAGTGATGATGACGTTAAATCCTATTATGATCAGCTGAAAAAGCAAAACGATGATATTCCTAAATTTAAGGAAGTCAAGTCGCAAATAAAAGATCAATTAGCGCAGCAAAAGCAAAGCGATCAGCTGCAAGATAAAATTGACAAGTTAGAAAAAGATGCGGACATTAAAAATATGATTTAGCAATGAAAGCCTCTGCCAGAATTGGCAGGGGCTTTCATTACTAAGTGTGGTATCACATCAACCTTGAAGCGGAGAGATCCGAATTGGTCACAATATCGACCTAAGAATAGACGCATTAGGGTTGCAGGTTGAATAGTAACAACTTATATATTATAAATGAACATTCACCTCGGTAAGCTCCTCCATTACATCAGTCAGCGTGTCAAAGAAAGTACGCATATCCGCATCTGTTCCAATGGTAATCCGTAAATAGTCTGCTATCTGCGGTTTGTCAAAATAGCGGATAAGCACACCCTTTTCCCTTAGTTTCTCATATAATCGTTTTGCCGAGAGCTTGTAATGGCTGACAAAGATGAAATTTGCCTGGGAAGGGAGGACAGTGAAGCCATATTGTTTCATGCGCTCCGTTACCCACTCACGCGTTTTGGTGACCTGGCTGACACGCTGTGAAAAATAACCATGGTCATCCAATGCTGCTTCTGCACCAGCAATAGCCAGCCGGTCAAGGGTGTAGGAGTTAAACGAATTTTTGACACGGTTCAGTCCTTCGATTAATGTTGCGTTTCCTAGTGCATATCCGATTCGTAATCCTGCAAGTGCACGTGATTTGGACATGGTCTGGACAACAAGCAGATTGTCATAGCGATCAACAAGGGAGACTGCTGATTCCTTGGCAAAATCAATATAGGCCTCATCAATGATAACAACGCGATCTGGGTTATTTTCCACGATATCCTCCACATGTTCAAGTGCTAAATAAATACCTGTAGGCGCATTCGGGTTTGGAAAGATCACGCCGCCCTCTGATTGGAAATAGTCCTCTGGTTGGATTGTAAAGTCCCGTCCTAGCGGTTGGGTTTGGTACGGGATGTTAAATAGTTTGGCGTATACTGGATAAAAGCTATACGTTATCTTGGGAAAGCAGATTGGCTTATCGCCTGCGAAAAAAGCCATAAAAGCAAATCCCAGCACCTCGTCAGATCCATTGCCGACAAATACATTTTCCTTTCGCAGCTGATAAGGCCCTGCGATTTTTCCCCTTAGTGTATCAACCGTTGGACTGGGATATAATTGCAGTTTTCGTTTCAACTCCCGGGTAATGGCCTCCGTGACCATTGGTGAGGGCGGGTAGGGATTTTCATTCGTGTTGAGCTTAATCATTTCCCCCGCTTGTTGTTCACCAGGTATATATGGTTCGGCTCTTGTTACCATGTCACTCCAAAACTTACTCACGACAAATCCCTTCTTTTTGCATATGACGTTTCATGAGTTCCTGTCGAATGTCGGCTAGGCTAACTCCACGTATATCCATTAGAATCAATGTGTGATAAATGAGGTCGGAAATTTCCCAGATTAATTCTTCATTATCGGCATTCTTCGCGCCGATAATGACCTCGCTCGTTTCTTCGCCAACTTTTTTCAGCACTTTATCGATTCCTTCGTGAAATAAATAAGTGGTGTAGGAACCGTCAACAGGGTGATCACGGCGTTGTTTAATTGTCTTCACCAGATTGCTGATCATCGCAAATTGGTTGGGACTGCCGTGATTAAGCGGCTTGTGAAAGCATGTTTCTGCTCCCGTATGGCAGGCAGGACCAAGCGGCTGTACCTGTACCAGCAGTGCATCCCCATCACAGTCATAGGTAATGTTTTGTACGATTTGCTTGTTTCCAGATGTTTCGCCTTTATTCCATAACTGTTGTCTGCTGCGGCTGTACAGCCAGGTTTCATTTGTTTCCAGCGTTTTCTGTAAAGCGGCTTCATTCATATAAGCGAGTGTCAATACTTTGCCAGTGTCATTATCCTGAATAATCGCGGGTACGAGTCCTTGTTCATCAAACTTAATTTGTTCAACATTTATTTCCATGATCAATCTCTCCTCATTAGGATGCCGTTTTCTGCTAAATACTGCTTCAGTTCTGGAATCTTGATTTCTTGGTAATGAAACACCGATGCAGCAAGCGCGGCATCGGCTTTGCCTTCCTGTAAGACGGAGGTGAAATGTTCCATTTTCCCTGCACCGCCACTTGCCACAATCGGAATGTTTACTGTTTCAGCAATTTTTCTGGTTAAATTTATGTTAAATCCATTTTTGACGCCATCCACATCCATGGCATTGACAACGATTTCTCCGGCACCAAGTGTTTCCCCACGAGTTGCCCATTCCATTGCATCCATGCCTGTATCGATCCGGCCGCCATTTAAGTAGACCGTCCACTTCGAATGATTTTGTTTGACGTCCATGGATAAAACAATACACTGACTGCCAAACTTTGCCGCTGCATCGGTAATTAAGGAAGGATCCCGGATGGCTGCACTGTTAAGCGATACTTTATCCGCTCCAGCTCGTAATACCCGATAAATATCATCGACTGATCGTAGTCCACCACCAACTGTAAACGGAATATTAATTTCGGTTGCCACTTGTTCTACAATGTCGGTAAAAATATTGCGGTTTTCATTTGATGCGGTAATATCGTAGAAGACGAGCTCATCGGCGCCCTCTTGACTGTAGCGTTTTGCCAGTTGAACTGGATCTGCGACATCTCGGATTTCTTGAAACTTCTTACCCTTGACGACTCTGCCTTTATCTACGTCTAAACAGGGGATGATTCGTTTAGCGAGCATGGTAACGCTCCTCTCTTAAGGACGAAAAGGATAATCTGCCATCATATAATGCTTTTCCGATGATCGCTCCATAGAGTCCGAGTGTGGATAATTGCTCAATGTCTTGTTTGCTCGATACTCCGCCAGAAGCAATTACATGGATCGATGTAGCATGGTTGATTGCTTCCAATTCAGCAAAGTTGGGGCCGGCAAGCATGCCATCTTTTAAAATGTCCGTATAAATGACCGTTTTGACACCGATGTCCTCTAACTCTTTTATGAGATCGATAGCTTTTACCTTGCTTGTGTTTATCCATCCATTTGTCGCCACATAACCGTTTCTGGCATCAATGGAAACAGCGACCTTATCGCCAAAGCGTGTTACCGCCTCTTGCAAAAATGCTTTATCATCAATGGCTGCAGTTCCGATAATCACTCGGTCAACTCCGAGTGATATGTACGTTTTAAAGGCTTCCATGGAACGGATTCCACCCCCGATTTGAATAGGGATAGACGTTTGTTTGACAATGGATTGGATGGTTGTTTGATTGGATGCCGTACCTGTTTTTGCCCCGTCTAGGTCAACCATATGCAGATATTTTGCACCCTGGTTTTCCCATTCAGCGGCGATTGTTGCAGGGTCATTACTATAGATTTTTTCTTGTTGATAATCACCTTGGGTCAGGCGTACACATTTTCCATTTCGTATATCAATTGCCGGAAATAGGATCATGAAATCAACTCCCCGAAGTTTTTTAACAGTTTGAGCCCGGCCGGACCACTTTTCTCTGGATGAAATTGCATACCAATAATGTTTTCGGATTGAACAATGGCGGAAATGTCTCCGCCATATGGACAACTGCTAATTGTTGCATCATTGCCTGTGGCATCGGCATAATAAGAATGGACAAAATACATATATGTTTGATCATCAATGCCCTGCAGTATTGGGTGCTCCTGATGATGAGTTAATGTATTCCAGCCCATGTGTGGCACCTTGACGGAGGGGTCAATTTTCTGGATACGTCCTTTTAGCAGACCCAGACCTTCCCATTCTCCATCTTCGTAGCTCATTTCGTACAATAATTGCATACCGAGACATATGCCGAGGATGGGTTTTCCTTTTCCAGCCTCCGCTTGTAACACAGAGGTTAAACCAAGCTGGTCAAGTGCTGCCATGGCATCCTTAAATGCCCCTACACCAGGTAAAATAATGGCATCACTTGCTGTGATTGTTTGATGATCGCTTGTTAAGAAAGCGTTCAAATTCAGTTTCGTTAAGGCAGATTGCAGGCTTTTGATATTTCCGGCGCCATAATCAACAATTGCGATCATTTCTGTTTGCTCCTTTTTGTTCTAATATATCTGAGCCAATTAGTACTAGGTTGATATCCGCGTTTTTGGTCCGAAGTCACCGCAAATCCGGTTGATATTCGCGCATTCAGGTCGATGTTATCGCGTATCTGGTTGATGTTCGCGCAACCGGGTCGAAGTAATCGCGGATCCGGTTGATATTCACGCATCCAGGTCGATGTTATCGCGCATCCGGTCGATGTTCGCGCATCCAGGTCGATGTTATCGTGAATCCGGTTGATGTTCGCGCATCCAGGTCGAAGTCACCGCGAATCCAGTTGATGTTCACGCGTCCAGGTCGAAGTAATCGCGAATCCGGTTGATGTTCACGCGTCCAGGTCGAAGTTACCGCGAATCCGGTTGATGTCCGCACGCCTGGGTTCAATGTTTTCAAACGGGTACTCCGCGTCTTACTTTAAAGCGACCCTTTTGTTGACCGAACCCCTTTGATTCGCGGGTTTTCCAGTGTTGCTTCGTCCAATACCCGGCCAAATCCCTTGAAGATCGATTCCACCATATGATGGCTATTTTCACCATAGGCAAGATTGATATGCAAGGTGACTTTGGCATGGTTGACGAATGCTTGAAAAAATTCCTTGACCAGTTCGGAATCAAATGTCCCGATTTTATCCTTTAACCCATCGACATGAAATACGAGATGGGGGCGTCCGCTAATGTCCAATGAGAGGGTGGACAATGCTTCATCCATTGGCGTCGTGACGGTAGCATAGCGATTGATTCCTACCTTTTTTCCTAATGCTTGATCAAACGCTTGACCAAGAACTATTCCGATATCTTCAACCGTGTGATGTTGATCGACAGCTAAATCACCTTTGCAGGTGAGCTGCATGTCGAATAGGCCATGCCGGCCCATCAGTGTCAGCATATGATCTAAAAAACCGACATCTGAAGAAATCGCAGTATTCCCGGTACCATCAATGGAAAAATCTAATTGAATGGTTGTTTCAGTTGTTTGGCGTTGAATCGAACTGTTGCGCATGTGCAGCATCCTTTCTAACTTGTATGGCATTGGCGTGTGCTGTTAATCCTTCCGCCTCTGCAAGTGTGATAATGTGATCCGCACCTTTAAGTAGCGACGCTTTCGTATAGTGAATCATGCTTGATCGTTTAACAAAGTCATACACGCCAAGTGGGGAGGAAAAAATCGCTGTCCCACTTGTTGGCAGGGTATGATTTGGCCCAGCAAAGTAATCACCTAAAGGTTCAGGTGAATACGGTCCAAGAAAAATCGCCCCTGCATGCTGGACAAGATGCGTGTGTTCAGCAGGATTTTGAATGAGCAACTCTAAATGCTCCGGAGCAATCGCGTTAACCACTTCGAACGCTTCAGCTAAATCTTGGACAAGAACGATACTGCCGCACTGATTTAAGGATTGCTGAATAATTTGCTTGCGATCGAGCGTAGCTAGCTCGATTTCAATTTCTTTTTGAACTTCTTCAGCGATCTGCTGGCTTGTCGTAATACAAATTGCTCGTGCTCGTTCATCATGCTCGGCCTGGGATAATAAATCCGCTGCGACAAATCGAGGGTCAGCTGTTTTATCCGCGACAATACATATTTCACTTGGTCCGGCAATCATATCGATAGCGACATCGCCAAACACCCATTTCTTGGCCCGGGCCACAAAGGCATTGCCTGGACCAACGATTTTGGCAACTTTTTGGATGGTTGGTGTACCATAGGCGAGTGCCGCAATCGCCTGTGCACCGCCAACTTTATATATGTGGTCTATCCCCGCTTCGGCAGCAGCAGCTAACACAAATGGGTTTATTTTCCCATCCGGTTGTGGTGGGGTTACCATGCTCACCGATGTTACTCCAGCTAATTTTGCCGGAATGGCATTCATTAAAACAGTCGATGGGTAGGCGGCTTTTCCTCCTGGAACGTAGACACCAACCCGTTCCATTGGTGTAATCTTCTGTCCTACCATATTGCCCGATTCGTCAGTTATATACCATGACCGTTCGATTTGTGCCTCATGGAATTGACTGATATTTTGCTTCGCCTGGTTTAATGCGTCCATAAACTCCTTGGATACCTGTTGTTTCGCTTCTGCTATCTCGGCTTTGGTAACCATCATAGTTGCCAGTTTTACGCCGTCAAATTGTTCCGTAAAGTCCAAAAGCGCTTGGTCACCATTGCTTCTAACTTGTGAAATGACCTCTAAAACGGTTTTGTCCAGGGCAGGATCATGAGCTGTTCCGGTGTTCTTAACCAGCTCTTGTAAAAAGCGTTTGCTCGTTTGAACCTTCATGAATTACGCACCTCCAACGCATCGGTCAGTTGAGCCATAAACCCATGAATCTGATCGGATTTTGTGGCAAAACTAGCCTTATTCACGATCAATCGGGTACTAATCGTCTCTATCACGTCAATGATTTGCAGACCGTTTTCTTTCAATGTTGTACCAGTCTCGACAATATCTACGATGACATCGGCTAGCCCGACTAATGGGGCTAATTCCACCGATCCATTTAGTTTAATTGTTTCAATCGGAATCTTGCGCCGATCGAAATAGGCACGGGCGACAGCAGGATATTTCGAAGCAACAGCTAACTTTTGCGTCGAGTCAATGTCGGTATCGGCTTTACCGGCCAGGGCAAATTGGCAATGACCAAAGCTAAGATCCATCATGTCATAGACGTTTGCCTGTGCTTCTGCGATGTTATCCTTTCCGACAATCCCGAGATCGGCAGCTCCTTTTTCGACATAGGTTGGGACATCTACCGCTTTTACATATACAAGTTTAAAACGATGACTTTCATCGTAAAAAATCAGTTTTCGAGATTTCTCATGGAAGTCAGGAAAGTAAATACCAGCTCCATTCAGTAACTTCATGGCCTCCTCTGCTGTTCGTCCTTTGGCCATTGCTAATGTCAGACATTCCATTTAGTCGTCCTCCTTTAGTAAATCAACCAATTCTGCTTGCTTCGTAAATGCAGCAACGCTACCATTAGAGGATACGAGATTTCCTGTTTCTTCATAATAGATAATGGTTGTATCTGCTGAAGGCTTCTGGTGATGTTCTGCTGTTTCTGTGCGAACATGCAGTCCGTGGCTACGCAGCATTTGAGCGGCTGTTAAAGCTTCTTGTAGTTTCTGCCTTGCATAGAAAATATAAATATCGATGGTTGATCCCTTATTCGGGAATAATGCCTCCTGTTCCATGACGTCCATAATTGAATCGGTATCAAAGGCAAAGCCAATCGCCGGCATAGGCCTATTGAACTGTTCCGCCAAGTGATTATAACGGCCGCCCATCAACACTGGTTTGCCGAAATTTTCTACAAACCCTTGAAAAATAATATCGGAATAATAGTCCATATGATTGATCAACCCGAGATCAAATGTAATAAATTGTTCCACGCCATATACCGTCAACACTTCCAACAGGTGCAACATACTTTGCACTTTTTCCTGCATTTGTGCATTTAACGCCACGGATGCTGCTCGATCGATGACCGTTTGAGGCGTGCCATATAGCAACGGAATCTGCAACAGAGAGTGCTTGCTTTGAGCATCAATGGCTAACGGATCCAGAAATGCTTCTATTTCCGAGAAATTCTTCGCCTGGATCATTGCTTGCAGTTGAACTGTTTCCTGATCAGATAAGCTGGTTTGGTCTAACAACTCCTTGAAAAAACCAGCATGGCCAATGACCAGTTTAAAATGATCAAATCCAAGATCTTGTAATGTATGAATCGCTAATGTGATGACTTCGGCGTCCAATTCAGCTGACCCATTCCCAAAGTTCTCAATACCTGCCTGCATTTGCTCGTTGCGTTCCTGGACCAGTCCATCATTGCGGAAAACATTGGACGTATAAAAAAATCGCTCTTCTTCAGGTTTCAGCTGAGTTCCTGCCGCCAGTCGTCTGGTAATGGGGATTGTCACATCAGGCCGAAGCACGAGGACTTTACCAGACGGAGCAATCACCTTAATCATTTCTTCCGTATGAATCGTACCAGTAATTGATTGGTACAGATCATAATTCTCGAACGTTGGGGTTTGAATTTGCTGATATCCGTATGTGGCAAAACGTTTTTTCATTTTCTCCAAAACGTATTCCTGTTTCTGATAATCATCCTGCCGAAGCGTGTTTTGATTGTGAAACTGCAGCATAAAAAATCTCCTGTTCTATAACTTTATCACTTTACTACTTTATTTAATTAAAGTTATATAGTATTCTAATAATTAATACAGTAAAAGTCAATAGAAAAAGAGGAGGAATTTTTTCGTATGTTTGATTATCATGTACATAGTGTGTTTTCCGCTGACTGTGAAGAACCGATGGAAAAAAGCGTCCAAAGAGCAATTGCGTTAGGACTTCAGGAAATTTGTTTTACAGAACACATTGATTACGATTACCCGGATCCAACCATCGTCTTTGATCTGGATCTATCTGCATATACAAGGAAAATGACATCCTTACAAAAACAGTATGGGGAACAAATAACGATAAAAAAGGGCGTAGAAATTGGTGTTCAACCCCATCTTCTTGACCGATATCGTCAATTAATAGCTCAGGAAACATTTGACTTTGTGATCTGCTCCATGCACACCGCCCATCAACAGGACTTGCATTCCGGGGCATTTTTTGCTGAAAAATCGGTTGATGAGGCGTTTGCTGCTTATTATCGTGAACTGCTTTATTGTGTGAAATCTTATAAGAAGTATCAGATATTGGGCCACCTTGATTTAGTGAAACGTTATACACGGGAAATTCCAACAAATGATTTTCATGATATCATTCGTGAAATATTTCGGGTTATTATTGCGGATGGAAAGGGAATTGAACTAAATACTTCGGGTGTTCGTTACGGATTGGCGAACGGACTGCCGAGTGAGGATATTTTAGAATTATATAAGGAATGTGGGGGGGAGATCATCACATTGGGATCTGATTCGCATCAAGCAGAAACGATTGCTTTTCAATTTCAGGAGTCACTGCAATTGCTTAAGCATTTAGGCTACCGTTATATAACTACATTTACAAAAGGAGAAGCGCAGCAGCATCCAATTGAAGAAATCATCTAGTTTCCTGTAAGCCGTGGCCCGACAAAACGTTCAGAAAGCTCAAGAAAATTTTCTCCCATCAAAGGACAAAAAAACGGTTAAGATGCTATAATGGAAAGGGAATTTATTCGAATGCAAGGCAAGGAGAGTATAGGCAGTTGAAACTAAAACATATCATATATATTACATCAGTGGTTATCATTATTTTCATTGCCGGACTAAGTATATATCTACCAAATCGCGCAAGCTCTGAGAAGGGCATTTCCCCTGTTACGGTTTTCGTTCACGGGTATAAAGGTACCGCTAATTCATTTGGCGGGATGCTGGGTCGTTTTGAACGAAATGATTGGGGAAATAAGGCGTTATTATGTTATGTCACAAGAAGCGGACATGTAAAGACGTATTCGCTGAATAATAGTAAGAAGAAACCAATTATGGTTCAGGTAGTTTTTGAAAATAACCGGGCAAGCTTCGACGATACAGCTGCAGGGCTTTCCAATGTGATGAAGGGGTTGAAATATAAGTATCACATTCATGCGGTAAACCTTGTCGGGCACTCAATGGGTGGCTTAATTTCGGTAAAGTATCTTGAGGAATATAAGGATAGCACGAAATATCCGGTGACACATAAACTGGTTACGATTGGCAGTCCATTTGATGGTATTTACAATAACTATTACTTCCAAATCAATCAGGATCCTGCCGCCAATGATTTAAAGCCAGGTTCACCATCCTTACAATTACTAGAAACCAATGCGCAGGCCATTCCTGAAAATATCCATGCATTAAGCATCGCTAGTACGGGTGATCCAGTGGCCGTTCCGGAAAGTGTGGATAAATTGAAGAATATTATTCCCGAGAGCCGATTAACGCAAGAAGTCATTCAAAATGATCAATTGGGTCATAGTGAATTACACGAAAATGCGCAAGTGGATACGATGATTCATTCATTTCTGTGGCAAGAACGGGAGTAATCACCTAGAATAGTAATGGCAGAATCAAATTACATTTAAAAGGAATGGTTTAAGTGGTAAATGATCATCATACGTACGAGGAATTAATAAAGATTACAGCAACGAATAATGTGATGGTTGATGAACACTTAAAAAATCATACGTATACCCGTTTAGGCGGGAAAGCTGATTTTTATGTGACACCAGAAACATATGAACAAGTACAGCAAATCGTTAAGCTGGCAAATAAACAGGATATCCCTTTTACCATGCTTGGGAATGGATCGAATTTGATTGTGAAGGATGGGGGGATTCGTGGGATCGTCCTTAATTTGCAAAAGCTGGCAACCATTACTTCTGATGGAATAACCGTTGTTGCCCAAAGCGGGGCGCGGATTATTGATGTATCCCGTTATGTGTTAGCTGAAAACTTGGCCGGACTGGAATTTGCCTGTGGAATTCCTGGATCGGTTGGGGGCGCATTATTTATGAATGCTGGTGCATATGGCGGAGAAATTAAAGATGTATTGGAAAGTACAGTGGTGGTTGATCGAGAAGGGGAACTTTTAACTTTATCGGCTGATGAATTGGATTTGAAATATCGATCCAGTAATATTCCGGATAATGGCTATATCGTTTTGGAGGCGACCTTTTCGTTACAAGAAGGCAACTATGAGGAAATCAAAGCGGTGATGGATGATTTAACGTTTAAGCGAGAGTCGAAGCAACCGTTGGAATATCCTTCGTGCGGAAGTGTGTTTAAACGTCCGCCAGGCTATTTTGCCGGGAAACTCATTCAGGATAGTAACCTGCAAGGGAAACAAATTGGCGGGGCTCAGGTATCCACGAAGCATGCGGGCTTTATTGTAAACCGTGACCACGCATCAGCACAACAATATATTGATCTTATCCACTTTGTACAACGGACAGTGAAAGAGAAGTTTGGTGTTAAGTTGGAACGTGAAGTTAAAATTATTGGGGAAGACTTGATGGATTAAAATGGCTTGTCGATCAAGCTCATGTCTGCCCTTGTTTCAGTTGGGAAGTAGAGGAGGATCGGCTACTTTCGCCATTATGTGCGGAACGCTGATCCACCCTGATTGGCAGGGCGCAGTTTGTACGCGGGAGTCGATGGTGACTTTTCGTGCGGTTGTGAAGGACATGCTTTAGACTAAAGATGTCATCAACATTAATGTGGAACAACCAGTATCAGAGATTGTAAATCGCATATGCGAACAGTGAGATTAATCCTATTAAAGAGTGAAGCAAAAACACTTACTTTAAGCTTATCCGAAAAACTTGCGTCACTGCATTTGCATAAGGTGTTTAAATTTGTTATATTGTTTTTAGTGATTGATCAATCACTAAAAACATAGGAATGGGTGCTTGGTATGGGTAGACCAAAAAAGGAAAATCGTAAGGAAGATATTCTTGAGGCGGGATTAGAAGTATTTGCAAAAAAGGGCTATTATAATACAACTACCGCACACATCGCCGAAGAAGCAGGCATATCACAACCTTATGTCTTTAAATTCTTTAAAACGAAAGAGGAGCTGTTTATCGCAGTTTTAGATCGTGCGTTTGATAGGATCATTCAAACGTTTAAAAATGTCGAGTCGAATTCAGAACAACTCGTTGTCAATATGATTGAAGCTTATGAAGAATTGTCTGTATCCTATCCTAATGAAATTTCCTTGCAGGTGATAGGAATTTCAGTAACAGAAAAATCCATACAGGAGACCACGAAAAAGGGATTATCCCGCATAAGAAGCTACACTTTGGAAAGGTTTAAATCAGCAGGGATAGAAAATGCTGAAAGGGAAGTAACTACCTTTTTGGCAAGAGGAATATTATGTAATATTTCATATTTCCTAGATTTCCCTGTACTTATTGATGATTAATAAAGGAGCTGGGAAGGAAACTACGTATGAAATCTATTTCTGTAGCGGGTTATATGTAGTTCGTTTTTGTACCAGTCTTCATCTTTGAACATTAGTTATTGATTAATCAATAACTAATGTTCAAAGTAAAAAAGTGAAATGGAACGGATTTGATCTACTTTCTATCACGACCATCCCCATTTGTATGATAAGTTGGTGGGATTGATGTATGAATCAATTAATGAAAAGAAGTGCCCCCTTTTTTGCGAATGCAACGCATTATTATGGCTATAAGGAGGGTGCTGGGATTACGTATCGAGCATATTTTAAAACATAACTGGATGAAATATTAATCTCTAATATTTATTGATCAATCAATTACTAAATAAAGAAAGGTGATAAAAACATGAAAACGGCGATTGTATTAGGAGCAACCGGGGGGACGGGGCAAGCTATTGTTTCAGAATTACTGGACAGAGGAATAGAAGTTATTGCCTTCGGACGCTCCCGAAATAAGTTGAAAGCATTGGTAAAAGCACACAATTGTAATCCAAGACTGTCATATAAGCTTGGTGATATATTTGATTCCCAAACGATTGTGGAGGCAGCAAAAGAGGCGGAGATTATATTTCAATGCGCAAATGTTAACTATCAAGAGATGGAAGAAAAACTTCTTTTGCTTGGTGAAAGTGTAATGAAAGCAGCAGAAACACTAGGAAAGAGAATTGTTATTGTAGATGGCATTTACGTATATGGATATCAGACTACGAAGGGGGATGAAAACCACCCACGAAAGCCACACACGAAAAAAGGTAAAATAAGAGTGGAATTTGAGCAATTGATATTCAGCAAAAGATGGAAAAGGGCAAAAGCATTAATTGTCAGATTGCCGGATTATTATGGGCCCACTTCACAAAATTCTTATTTGCAACCTACACTAGAAGGAATGGCCAGCAATAAAATTTCTGTTTTTATCGGGAATTTGAAAACATCTCGTGAATATGTCTATTTACCTGATGCAGCTAAGATGATTGTGAATATTGCAGAAAAAGAAGATTCCTATGAAGAAAACTGGAATATACCAGGGGCAGGATTGATTTCGGGTAAGGAAATTATCCAGGTAGCTCGTCAAATAACCGGAAACCAAAAGATTGTTATCCCGTTAACTAAAAATATAATTCGTTTTATTGGATTGTTTGATCCGTTTATGCCAGAAATTGTTGAGATTATGTACCTTACCAAAGAAGGATTTATTTTGAGTGGGGAAAAGTATGAAAAACGAATCGGCCCCATCCCAGCAACATCTTTTAGAAAAGGCCTTGAAGAAACATTAAGATGTATGATGCGTAATAAAAAGTAGCGTTTGGATAGCAAACCTGGATATGTTATTGATTAGTTTAATGGGACGCGTTTGTGGCACAAAACGTATTCCCTTTATTTATTCTAAAATGGTTTTTGGGTGATACCTTTTGATCAACCTTTATATATACCGGCCTTTAGGTGCTGGCGGGATGCGGCTTTCAGGTATAAGCAGAATAGAGCCTGAATTTTAATGCTTTATTTCCCGTCAAGAAAAAGACTGTAAACAGCATGAAAATGATTGCTGTTCACAGTCTTTTTATGGATATAACAACGATACATCTTTAATGCCTAAACCGGTGTAAAAAGCTTTGCAGGCGCTCATTTGTTGTGTTTTCTAACACTTCCATCGGCGGGCCTTGTTCCGCAATGACTCCATTATCCAGGAAGAGAATTCGATCTGCAACATCTCTGGCAAATTCCATTTCATGGGTAACGAGTACCATTGCCATTTTTCCTTCTTTCGCGATATCACGGATCACTTCAAGCACTTCACCAACTAATTCTGGATCAAGTGCTGATGTTACCTCATCAAACAGCATAATCTTAGGACGCATTACCAGTGCCCGAGCCATTGCTACACGTTGCTTTTGGCCGCCGGAAAGCTGGCTTGGATAGTTGTCCAGCTTATCCCCCAAACCAACTTTTTCAAGCATCTCAATAGAGCGTTGTTTAGCCGATTCTTTATTTTCCTTTTGAACATGAATGGGTGCGGTCATACAGTTTTGTAAAATGGTCATATGTGGAAAAAGGTTAAAATGCTGAAACACCATCCCGATGTCGCCGCGAACTTCCCGCAAATGCTTTTCATTGGCAGGCACAAGCTTATCACCTTTTTCCATATGCCACAGGTTTTTCCCATCGACAATGATATCACCGGACGAAGGTTCCTCCAGGGTCATGAGCATTCGAATAATAGTGGTTTTACCAGATCCACTTGGCCCGATAACGGCAACTTTTTCCGCTGGTTTTATATCGAGGTCAATTCCTTGCAACACTTTTACATCACCAAATGATTTATGCACATCTTTATACATCACAATCGGTTCCGTCATTTAAGAAACAGCTCCTTTGTTTTCCTGGATTTTGGCAGTTACTGCTTTTTTATCAAAACGCCGGTTCATTTTCTTCTCTAATTTATTGATCAGAATGGCGGATGGGTAGCTTAATACTAAGAACAGAATGGCGACAATCGTGATCGGCTCCAGGTACTTCCAATGTTCAGAACCGAATTCATTCGCCATGAACAAGATCCCTGATACACCAACCGTCGATGCCAATGGAACCTCTTTGAACATGATAATCAAATAGTTTCCCAGCATCGGGATTGTTGGTGGAATTGCTTGGGGGAGGATGATTTTTGTCCACTTTTTTCGTGTAGAAAAATTCAATGCCCGGGATGCTTCCCACTGTCCAGTTTCCACACTATCAATCCCGGATCGATAGACTTCACCAATATACGTACTGTAATGAATTCCTAAGCCAAGTACGGCACTGGTAAAAGGATCCAATGTTACACCAACCACCGGAACCATCGGCCAAGCATAATAGAGAAAGAACAGCTGAACCAGTGGGGGTGTGGAACGAATAAATTCCATGATCCATAATAATATCCAGCGAATGACTTTTATCGGCAGTCGTTTAACGAATGTCCAAAAGAACCCAAAGATTAATGCAAACAAATAACAGGCAACGGTCAGACCCAATGTGATCCCTAGACCTTGTAGTACGGTTGGAAATGCATTGAAAAATATTTCCCAGCTCCAAGAGTTGTTCATTGACTAGCCACTCCTTTCTTCGATATACCTTCCATTTTCTTCGTCAGCCAAATGAATGGAAGCGCAAGAATGAAGTAAAAGACCAATACAAGTAAATAGACAGTTGGTGCTTGGGACAGATTAGCACTTCGCAGCATATCACCATGATAGAGAATGTCCTGCATGCCAATTAAAGAAACAAGCGATGTTGATTTTAACATGAGAATAAGGTAGTTCCCGAATTCGGGCAGCATCATTCGAACCGCTTGTGGGAAAATGATCAGTCGCATACGTTGAAAGGACGACATATTTAACGCTGTAGCAGCTTCTGTCTGTCCTTTGGCAACCGATTCGATGGAACCACGGACGATTTCGGACAAATAAGCTCCATAGTTTAAGGAGATTGCCAGAACCCCAGCCCAGTAGTTACTCCCGATATCAATGTTAAAGAGCATTGGTAGGGCATAGTAAAACCAAAATAATTGCACGATTAATGAAGTTCCGCGAAAGATTTCTACATAAAAACCAGTAAACTTCCGTATAAAAATATTATTAGAAAGGCGGCAAAAGCCAGCAATAAAAGCGATTAAATATCCTAATACAATGGAGGCGATAAGTACAGTGACCGTTACTTGGACACCTTTTAATAGGACGGGAAAAACATCAGCTATCGCTTGAATAGTAATCACTCCTTTTTTCTGATATTAAAAATAGGACCAAACTCCCTAGGTGAGGGAGTCTGACCCTATGGAGCCGTTACGTTATGAATTCTATAAAACTCGATCAATTTTGTTTAGTAATTTTCACCATTACAAACGCTTTCGGCCGTAATATCATCTGGAACACTGTTTGTCTCACCGTTAAATCCATTTGCTTCCAAAAGTTCGGCGACTTTTCCGCTTTCCTTTAATTCGGCCAGTTTTTCATTATATGCCTCACGTAATTCATCATTATCCTTACTAAATGCAGCTGCTCCATAACTTGGAACACCTTCAATGTCCTCCGGTTGTTCGAAGTCCTCCACGAATTCCAGCTTATCACTGTCGGAAGATTCGAGGGCCATTTTAATCGTCATTTCGGTGCCTGTTGTAGCATCGGCACGTCCCGATTCTACTGCTGAAAACGTTGCCGGGATATCTGGAGCACTTTGAACCTGGCCTTTGTCAACGCCTTCTTTTTCAACAAAACCGTTTTCCGTTGCTCCGGACATGATCGACACTGTTGCATCTTTCTCTGCTAAGTCCTTATAGCTGTGCAGATCAAGAGGGTTGCCTTTTTGTACGATAAGTCCTTCGCCATACATCATTTCCGGCTCACCAAAAGCGGCATTTTCGCAACGCTCTGGAGTGATCGCCATTCCTGCTGTGATAACATCAAACTTTCCAGCATTCAACCCAGGAATTAATTTGCTAAAGTCGGCTAACTGTCCATCTACATTGTCGACACCAAGTTCTTTAAAAACGGCTGTCGCAATGTCTACTGCTGCCCCTTTTAATTCACCGTTATCATCTTGATAGGCGTATGGCTTTTCGTTGGCAAAGCCAACAGTTACGGTGCCTTTGTCTTTTAATTTATCGAGTGAGCTCGCACCATCGTCCTCTCCGCTTGCATCGTCTGATCCGCAAGCAGCCAGCATAACTAGCGTGAAGCAAAATACAGACATGAGTAAGATTTTCTTCATATTTTTAAATGACCTCCCCTTATATTTTCAAATATGAATTGGCCACGGTTATGTGTCCATTCCATGATTCGATAATGGTTGTACATCACATCCAAGCAGTGATTCTTTGATATAACGAATTGAATTGGATATTTCTGATTAGTTGTCAGATAGTCACTCATACGATCGAACTACCGGGAGATTGGGTGAAATATACTATTTTTACAGGGAAAAATTGAAATAAAGTTGGATTTTAGCGGACATAATTTAATAGTATAGATATTAAGCATGTTTCACAAACGCAGCATTTTTTGATAATTCGGATTTAAATGGCGTATAGCATCGTAATCATAATTAAGCTGTCTTATACAAAAATATGCACGGGTTTATGACAACATGCTTGTATATCCTCAATAATTATGAAAATAGATATGTTTCGTTTGTTAAGAAATATATATGGACAAAATATCGGTAAACAAGTACGATAGCAGGGAATACATGTTACGGATGGAGGGGTTCAAATGGATATTGTTGTTATTGGTGCTGGTGCATTAGGCGCCTATTTTGGAAGTCGTTTGTCAGAAGGCGGTGCAAATGTCACATTTTTGGTTCGGGAAAAACGGGCAAAACAAATTGAACAGAACATGATAAAGGTAAAAAGTACACAAGGGGATTACACGATAGCGAAACCACAGTTTGCAACGGATGCGTCAGAAATTGAGAAAGTGGGTCTTGTGCTTATTGCTGTAAAGGGATACCATTTACCAGGTACTTTAGCTGACCTGAAGATTTTGGTTGACAAAGGTGCCTATGTGTTACCAGTTTTAAACGGAATCGAGCATATCAGCTACCTGCAAGACCAATTAGGCGAAGATAAAGTGATTGGCGGGCTTTCCTCCATTATTGCAACGTTGGATGAAAATGGTCATGTGGTGCATTCAAGTGATTTTCACGACTTTGTTTTTGGTCCGCTTGAGGCAGTCCAGAGTCCTGTTTGCAAACAGCTGGAAGAGCTTTGTCGGCATGCCAATATGAATGGATATCAAAGCAAGAATATATTCATTGACCTTTGGAAGAAGTATACCTTTATCAATGCTTTTTCCGGAATTACGACTGCTGCCAATTTACCGATTGGAGAAATTCGCCAGCATGATAGTACATTTTTGATAGCGGAAATGATCATGCAGGAAATGCGGACACTTGCGAAAGCTTATCAAACAGAAATCCCGGATGATTATATAGAAATGACAAAAGCCCAATTACAGCATTTACCCGAGGAAGCAACGTCCTCGATGCATCAAGACCGTCGGAAAGGATTAACGTTAGAAGTTGATCATTTGCATGGTGGGGCTCTGCGTTTGGCAAAAGCAGTTGGTGTTGATATGCCTTATACGGAAACGGTTTATGGACTAATCAAGCCATTTGAAAATGCCTAGGGTATCCGGTTATTATCAATTGATAAAATAAAACTTCATTCAGTGGGGTTTCCCCTTTCTCTCCAACTGAATAGAGGAACAAAGGCTAAGTTCACAACATCTGAGTTGCAACGCCTTTGTGACCTGCGTCCTGCAGACCTAAACAGAATCGGACCTTTACGGGCAGTTAACCCTCCACTTATCTTTTTTAGTTGCACCTCAAAATCTTGAAGTGGGGGTCTTACTGCCCGTCAAGGCGGGATAAATAAGGAGAAGATAAAAAGATGCTAGGTTATACGATCGTTGGAATACTTATTATATTAATTGTTCTTCTGCTGACATTGGTGTCTATTTCCAAGGGATATGCGTATAAACACACGATAGATCCCATGCCACAAGAGAAGGAAGCGTCAGACCAAACAAAAAGTGGATAATTTTGATGGAAGCTAGCATGCACGTTTCAACGAATGAGACCGCATGCTATTTTTTTTAGGCTCATTTGGTTTATAATAGTATGAAAAAAGAGAAAGGGGCACGTATGTATGAGAAAGCCACCTCGTGTGTTAACGATAGCGGGATCAGCAGCTGGAGGAAGTGCTGGTATTCAGGCAGATTTAAAAACGTTTCAGGAACTTGATGTATATGGGATGAGTGTGATTACCGCAATTGTAGCCCGGCACTCAACAACAAATAAAAACGTCCATCCGCAAACAATGGAGGCAATCGAAGCGCAATATGCTACGGCAGTTGATCAGGTTGGGCTGGATGCGTTAAAAACGGGAATGCTTTTTTCTAAAGAAGTTATTGTGCGAACGAGTGAAATGATCAAACGTGCTGCTGCCGATTGCAATGTGATCGATCCGGTAATGGTTGGTAAGCTAGATTCAAAATTGTTGGAGGATGATGCGATTGAGGCGATGAAGGCAGAGCTTTTTTCGCTGGCGACAATTATTACGCCGAATATGCCGGAAGCGTCTTTTTTGCTTGATGACCGAAAACTTTCGAATGTGGATGATTTAAAGCAGGCAGCCGTTGATTTACATGAGCTGGGGCCAACGTATGTGTTAGTTAAAGGTGGAAGACTAGAGGGCCCAGCAGTCGATGTTTTATATGATGGCGAGCAGTTTACTACATTTACAGCACCACGAATCAAGACAGTGAATACAAGTGGTGCCGGATGCTCGTATTCGGCTGCGATTACCGCAGAACTGGCTAAGGGAAAAGGAATGGTGGAAGCGGTAAGGATCGCGAAGGAATTTGTGACGACTGCCATTGAATATGGCTTTACGTATACGGAGAAGGTTGGTCCTACCTATCATGCAGCATTACGGATGAATGGAGCAGCACACCAAATAATTGTTGAATAATGGAGGGTGTTAACAATGGGAAAACGTGCGTTACTTAATATTGATTACACATATGATTTTGTAGCAACCGATGGAAAACTTACGTGTGGTGAACCGGGACAGGCGATTGAGGATCGAGTTGTTGCATTGACAAAGGAGTTCATTGCAGCAGGTGATTATGTTGTCTTTGCGATTGATGCCCACGAGGAAGGCGACTATTATCACCCGGAAGCGACATTATTTCCACCACATAATATTAATGGTACAGGTGGGCGTGCGCTTTATGGTGCATTGGAGTCGGTTTACGATGCCCATAAGGGTGAAAAAAATGTCTATTATTTTGACAAAACCCGCTACAGCGCATTTGCCGGAACCGATTTGGATATCAAATTGCGCGAGCGTGGCATTGACGAGGTGCACCTGGTTGGGGTATGTACGGATATTTGTATTTTGCATACAGCCATGGATGCGTATAACAAAGGCTATAAAATAGTCGTTCATCAGGATGCGGTTGCCAGCTTCAACCAAGCAGGACATGATTTTGCCTTATCCCATTTTGTCCATACGCTAGGGGCTACGGTTATTTGATGTATGGGAAAAGTCTTGAATTTTTTTTGGAATTATCAATTAGCGCAAACAATGAGGGGAAGCGTTTTCAAAAAATAAGCCGATTCTAAATTGTCAAAAAAGCTGTTGACATTATGTATAAATTTGCTATGATAAGAAAAATTAGATTTTCATTAATTGAAATTGCCAAATATAGTGATGAAGACAGGTGCATTAGTCGAAAATTCTAAAGAGAGCTGGTGGATGGTGGGAACCAGTGGATTTGCTAATGGACAGCACTTCGGAATAGATGGATTGAAATTATTTATGTGTTCAAAAGGAGGATAAAAAGGGCCAAGAAGTTCGAGACAGCGCAGTTTTGAGCAGCGGAATGTATGCAGTTAGATACATGAGCAGCGGAGAAACAAGCTAACGAAGAAATTCGAAGGCCATTTTTACCGGACTTTTTGAACATCCTCTAAGAGTAGATCCGTTCGGCACGTGCCCGTTATGCATGATAACCAATGAAGGCTGGGTGGTATTTCCCAGCGAACAAGGGTGGTACCGCGTGAAGATAACCTTTCGCCCCTTAGTACTTAAGGGGTGGAAGGTTTTTTAGTGGTGAAGAAAGTATAAAAATCACGACACTATTCTGTTGTATGTACCAGAGTAGGACCCGTCCGGCTCCAGCGCCCAGCAACTAGCAAACTTCACACTTCTCCACTACGATAAGTCAACATCGGTTCGCTTCCAGCTCACCGTGTTTCCTTTATCTCATTGCAAAGTGCTCCAGTTTGTACGTTGCTAACCGGGCGCCTACGCCTTTGTTCTATTTTTTTACGTTTTGAAAATGAGAGGAGATAGTTATAATGCTGCAAGATAATTGTTTACTTCGCATACCTGGTCCAACTCCAATACCACCAAGTGTGCAGCGTGCGATGCAGAGACCGATGATTGGCCACCGAGGACAGGAAACAAAAGAGTTGTTACAACAGATTAAACCAAAATTAAAGCCAGTTTTTGGAACAGAGGAAGACGTCATGATAATCACTGGCAGTGGTACATCTGGGCTGGAAACAGCGGTTGTCAATGTTGCTAGTGCAGAAGATGAGGTGCTTATAGTTGTAACAGGATCGTTTGGAGATCGATTTGCTAAGATTTGTGAAGCCTATCAATTACATGTGTATCGGCTTGAGGTGACATGGGGAGAAGCAGCGGATCCGGATCAAGTGAAGGATTTCCTACAACAGCATCCAACGGTTAAGGCTGTGTTTATGACCTATTGTGAAACATCTACCGGAGTATTAAATCCGATTCAAGCGATTAGTCATGCCGTTCATGAAAGTTCGGATGCACTGGTGATTGTTGATGGAGTCTCCTGTGTTGGCGGCGTTGAGACAAAGATGGATGACTGGGGGGTGGATGTCCTGGTTACCGGGTCACAAAAAGCGATGATGCTGCCTGCTGGATTGACATTTGTTGCGGCCAGTAAGCGGGCATGGCAAACGATTGAAACAAACCAGCAACCAAGATTTTATCTGGACCTTCGTAAGTATCGTGACCAGCTGGCCAATGATGCAACTCCGTATACGCCCGGCTTATCACTGTTATTTGGCTTGGGTCAGGCATTAACGTTACTTCAAACGGAAGGATTGGGCCAAGTTTATCGCCGACATCAGACGATGATGGAAATGATGCGAGGTGCGCTTAGGCAGTTGGATATTCCGTTATTGACGAAAGATGAATGTGCCTCGCCAACCGTCACTGCATTCAGGCCAGTTGATGTTGAACCTGAGGCATTACGAAAACAAGTGAAAAAAGAATTCAGGTTGGAATTAGCGGGAGGGCAAAACCATCTTAAAGGGAAAATCATTCGCGTCGGTCATATGGGGTATTGTGCACCACAGGATGTGTTACAGGTTATTAGTTTATTAGAAATTGGGATGAAACGGCTTGGAAAGAATGTTACTTTGGGGCAAGGGGCAGCGGCAGCACAGGAAATCTATTTGCAACGGGAGGAAGAAAATCATGACATTTAATGTTTTAATTAGTGATCCGTTAAGTGAAGATGGAATTTTTCCATTACGAGAAGCGGACGATGTAGAAGTGGTCAAGGAAACCGATCTGACGAATGAATTGCTAAAGGAACGAATTGCTGATTTCGATGCGTTATTAGTCCGAAGCCAAACACAGGTAACGAGAGAATTAATCGAATCTGCACCCCATCTGAAAGTGATTGGCCGAGCTGGAGTTGGCGTTGATAACATTGATTTGGAGGCAGCAACGGAGAATGGTGTGATTGTCGTGAATGCACCGGATGGAAATACCAATTCAGCTGCTGAGCATACGATGGCCATGCTTACATCATTAGCACGGAAAATCCCGCAAGCCTTTTATGCTCTGAAACAAAATCGCTGGGATCGCAAAACATATGTCGGCGTTGAGCTGAAGGGAAAGACATTAGGCATCATCGGGTTAGGTCGAATTGGTGCTGAAGTGGCAGCGAGGGCAAAAGGACAGCGAATGCAGGTGATTGCCTATGATCCATTTTTAACCGAAGAAAAAGCGGATAATCTGGGTATTGGCTATGGCACCATTGGCGACGTATTGAAAGCTGCTGATTTTATCACGGTTCATACCCCATTATTAAAAGAAACCAAGCATATAATCAATAAGGAAGCATTCGCGCAAATGAAGGATGGCGTGCAGATTGTCAACTGTGCCCGTGGTGGAATTATTGATGAGGATGCCTTATATGATGCGATTGTAGAAAAGAAAGTGGCTGGGGCAGGATTGGATGTATTTGAAGAGGAACCGATCGATCACCATAAATTGTTGGAACTGCCGGAGGTGATCGCAACCCCGCATTTAGGTGCCAGTACCATTGAAGCGCAAAAAAATGTTGCCATCGATGTCAGCCATGATGTGGTTACTATTTTACGTGGGGGACAAGCACAGAATCCGGTGAATATGCCATCGGTTCCGCAAGAAGTGATGAAGAAAATAGAACCATATTTTTATTTATCGGAAAAACTGGGGGCGTTTCTTGCACATTTGGAAGAGGCGGTTGTGGAAGAAGTACACATTTATTATGCTGGTGAGCTTGCCGACATGGAGGTTGCCCCATTAACCAGAAACACGGTGAAGGGGCTGCTGAAACGCCACCTCGGTGATCATGTTAACAATGTAAATGCGGCGTACTTAGCTGAAAAGAAGGATATCACGATTCACGAACAAAAAACGTCAACAACGAAAGGTTTTACCAATTTATTAACGGTAGAAATCAAAACGAAATCAGGCACCCGCAAAGTGGCTGGAACGTTGCTGAATGGTCTTGGTGCACGTATTGTTAAAGTGGATAACTACAGCCTGGATCTTGTACCAGAGGGTCATATGGTCTTCATCCGGCATAAGGACCAGCCAGGTGCGATCGGACGGGTCGGCAGTCTACTGGCGAAAAACGATGTAAACATCGCCACGATGCAAGTGGGTCGTACGGAGGCTGGCGGAGATGCGATCATGCTGCTGATTATTGACAAACAATTACAGCAGGAAGAATTAGATCAGCTGAAGGAATTGAATGATATTTATCATGCGACGGAAGTGGATTTATGATGGAGCTGGTTTAAAGTAATCCAGGAAGACACGGGGACAGGTCGAAACCACTGAGTGAAAAAGGACCCTGCCCTGGAAAGTTGCGATTAAATTGTCTAGGTGCCTGATCATTGTGTGCCCGGCACGATCAACTTTCAGGCATACTCGATCAACTTTTTGCCCGGCACGATCAACTTTCAGGCTCACTCGATCAACTTTTTGTCCGACAAGATCAACTTTCGGGCTCACTCGATCACAGCAAGATCTACAGACAAATAGTCGTACTTCTTCAGTGGTCTCAGACAGGACCCGTGTCTCGCTTTTTCAAGAAGCGAGGGTGAAGAGAGTGCACCTGTTCTTCGCTTCCTTTCCTAGAATTTGGGAGTCGCCGTAAAAGTTTTTGTTTAGCCATGGGATAATCTTTGTTGAAAATAATTGATTTGGTTTCATTCAATTATCCAGATGGCATCGGATTTTTATCGATTCAAATGTATCTTCAACAAGGTAGCCGTAAATATGTCAACAGGGATAGCAACAGCGATATTGCTATCCCTGTGAAATTGTTCTCTGTTTAGGAACCGTACGAATGATACATTTCCTTTTTAAAATTACATCCTTGATGAAACTGTTATCTTATTACCCGATAATTTTGCCTTTAAATAGGCGTTTGCTCCACCCAAGCCACCTAACCAGGAAACATCCGCGGAATAGGTTGCTGTCTTATTACTTTTAGTTAATTTGACGTTAGACAAGCTGCCTAATAAAACGTGATAATTTCCATCATAAACTTTTGTGAATTTAGACTTAGAGGTATCTTTTGGTACGCTTACATTAACTTTGTAGCTCCATCCCATATATGGCGTATTTGCTGAAATTTTAAATCCTTTTGTTGTACCATATGGGAAAAGATGACCATGCCCTGGTGTTAACATAGGTGAAATTTTATTCGCTTTATTGGTTTCAACAACTTTATTTTCTTCATCAACAGAAATTGGTTCAATTTGTATTGTCACTTCTTCTCCATCTTCATTCTTGTAAGTAGATGTTTGAACGCCATTGTTTAATGCATCAAATTCTATTGTTTCCCCCCCTTCTAATTCGGCTGCACTTGCATTATGACTCCCAAAAAAAGAACACCGAAAATAACAACTAAAAACCCGAACCATTTCAAACCTCTCATATTACTCCCCGTACCTATTTTGTAATGTCTTACAGTTTACAAATCTATCATAAAATTTTAAAAGTGTAAGTGATCTTCATCATAATGAAACTATTTATTTCGAAAAAAATGAAATACCAAATAAATACCACCTACAAGTAAAGCAAGTACAATTATTAAAATTAAACCTGGAACACCCATTATAAATCACCCCTTCGAATATTCTCGATTTTGTTATTTTAATTATAATTTTTAAACCCTTCTATCTCTGTGAGGTTTATCACTTTCACCAATAACAGGAGGTTTTACCTAGGACAGGTCCCGTGTCTCTTTTATTCAAGAAGCAAGAGTAAACTTGTACGAAATTAGTTATGAAAATGGAGTCTGTTCTACGCTTCCTTTCCTAGAATTTGGATTCGCCGTAAAACTAGTTGAAATCGCTGATAAATCTCAGGAAAATGCCGTAAAGGTGTTAAAAACGCTTCTCATTCACCTCATTAAAATTCATATCCAATCTGTTCCAAAAACTCCGAAACAACTATGTACTCGATTCCCTCCCAGATATGTCGGCTGTCACTGTTCTTGGGAGGGAGTCGTTTGTATTCAGCGAGACAACGTATTGTGCCTCCGCATATTTTGCTGTTGACCAGATCATTTCCGGCCAACCCTTTTCCCATGGCGGTTTCGGATCAACGCAACTGTGAGTGCCCGTGAGGAGTGACATCATGTTCTTATAACGCCGCGAGCACTCCTTTTTTTCTATTTGGCCCGTTATGCCGGATCCAATTCCATGTCATCACACGATGAAGTTCAGCGATAATTGATGGGGCCAAATAGTGTATAAAGATTTTCAAAGGCAGAATTGATTAAGTGCTCTCGATTTTTGTTAGACACTAGGTCGGATGTGTCAATGACTGTGATCGGCCTTCTCATTTGCCTTCTGGTATCTCCCACAAAGTGCTACATATAAAAAATGCTGTTGACTATTCAGTTGAACTGTAGTATTTTATTATAAAGCCAGACTATATAGTTAAACTGAATAGAGGGTAAGCGTATGAAACATAAATTACTGCCATTGTCGGAAACCATGCATTATATTTTATTAGCCTTACGTGAGCCACTCCACGGCTATGCTGTAATGCAAAAGATAGAGAAAATGAGTAGTGGTACCGTTATTTTAGCGGCTGGTACATTATACGGTGCGATCGAAAATTTGAATAAGCATGGTTGGATCGAACCTGTTGGAAATTCAGGTCGGAGAAAAATTTATATGATAACTACAGAAGGAAGCGCCATTTTAAAAATGGAACAAGAAAGGCTATTGCATATTTTATCCTTATATGAAGGAAGTGGTTCAAATGAAGAAGTTTAAGGTATTCTTTGACATTGAAAAAGAAGAGCAATGGCTGAATGAGCAATTACAAAAAGGTTACCGTTGTACAACGATTAGCGGATTGGGAATATACACTTTTAAGAAAACTGACAAAAGATATGTGTTGCGACTGGATTATCAAGATTATTTGCCAAAGAAAAAATTCAAGGAATACAGAGCGATATATGAAGACTTTGGCTGGATTCCTATAGTAGGGTGCCAGCTGGGTGGAAGACAGTATTGGCAAAAAGAAGACGATGGTCAAAGTGAAATTTTTTCGGACCGCCAATCAACGCGTAATTATTATAAACGATTAATGGGTTATTCACTTTGTTTAGTAATGTTGTTTTTAGCTATTTCTTACACGCCATTTAAGGATTTAGGATCGTTATATCATGAAGGTCTCTGGAATATGAAAGGTTCATTATTTTGGAAAGCTCTTTTATTTGAAACGCCATTTGTCCTATTGAAGTTGTCTCCCGTACTTTTGGCTGTGTTTTTTGGGAGCCGTTTCTATAAATTTTATAGAAAGTATTTCAAGTTAAAAGAAAAGTAATGATGTAAGATCCAAAGAGGGAAGTTGAGGACAATGCCTTTATCACAATCGACATAAGGTGTGGTGGGCTAGTTGTTAAAAACAAGCTAATATAGGGGGATAATATGGTTTCTTAAAAACATAGTGTGATATATTAAAGTTAATTAGTGAAGATGATTGGATGGATGAAGCAATAGTATGGTATTTTTAAATGCTAACAAAAATGTTAATAAAGAGGAGGTAAGTTATTTATCATCAACGCCAGATAGCTCAAGTTCAGCTTCTAAAAATGATGAATATCTTCAGCAGGTGACAGTTGGAAAACGTAAAGCCCATAATGCTCCGATCACCCTTTTAGACTATGATACTGGGTGGCCAAAACTATTTGATCGAGAAGCTAAACGAATTCATTCCGTACTCGACAACAAGGCGTTGCAAGTGGAGCACGTTGGATCAACTTCCGTGCCAGGACTTTGTGCTAAGCCAATTATTGATATCCTGCTAGTTGTGGCAGACTCTTCTGATGAGGCGTCCTATGTTTCCTTATTGGAGGCAGCCGGATATATTTTACATATTCGGGAACCCGAGTGGTTTGAACATCGTCTGTTCAAGGGTCCGGATACAGACATTAATCTGCACGTATTCAGTGAAGGGGCATCTGAAGTCAATCGCATGTTGCTCTTCCGCGATTGGCTGCGGACTAACAATTCCGATCGGGACAACTACGCACGCTACAAAAGGAAATTAGCTCAACGTAAATGGCGGCACGTACAAGACTACGCAGACGCTAAAAATTCGATAGTCCAAGAAATTATGGAGCGGGCAAGTGCGCTCGAGTAGAATGAGTTATTGTGATTTGTTGGTTCTGTACGTGGTACTCCATAACTTGGATTGCTAAAACAAAAATTGTTCCGTAATCGGCCGTTTGGAAGAAGATGGAGAGTTATTATAGAATAGTAAGTTCCTTTAATGGGATAGCTTATTTAAAATAAGCTAGCAGGGAAGATTGGTTACCCCCGAAAGTAGGTTTTTCTACTCTAACTTTCGGGGTGGTAGCAATTTGCTCCTGCTATTTTATTTGGTTACTTTTTTATGTGTTTGTCACATATATTTGACAAAAATGAAATGTCATATATAATGTACATATAATGGTTCGAGAGGATGTTTGACTTGAACAAAGTCAAAGAGTATAGAATGCAAATGAAATTCACCCAAATGGAATTAGCCAGAAGAGTTGGTGTAGCGCGACAAACCATTAATTTAATTGAAAATAATAAATACAATCCCTCTTTATCCTTGTGTATTTCCTTAGCCAAAGAGCTTAGAACAGATCTTAATACTTTATTTTGGGAGGAAAAAGAAGATGCGAAATAAAATATTGAAACGTTTTATCGGAGCAATAGACGACCGGGATGAATATCAATTACAAGAAATTCATAAAGAGTTAGCTTTTTCAGGAATATTACTATGGGGTTTGACGCTTATCTTAATGTTCATAAGTCTTGTGATCGATACAATTCATAATACACTAACGTTTATAACACCAGCACTACTCATTGTTAATATGGTTTATGCAATCAAAGTAGTTTCAAAGCTAAGGAAAAAGAATTTGGACGATATAGATTGTGCTACGATGGAGGAATACAAAGAAAAGAAAAAAGGTTTGAAAAAGTCATCGACAATTGCTGGTGTTGCTTGGGGTATTACTATGTTGATTTTTATGCAATATATATTTCCTTATCTATCAGTGGGAGAAATAGATGTAAGTTGGTGGAACGTATTAATATGGGCTTTTGCAGGGGTGTTTTTTGGTATAGCAACTTATTGGCTTTCCAGATCTAAATTACGGAAACATTTTTGAACTACCGAAATAAAGCCTCTACACCTCCACTAATAAGGGTAAAGCTTGACATTACTTTTACTTCCATATATATTAAGACTTACAAAGCTGAAACGTTGATAAGGATTAGTACAATGATGTGTCTTTTATAAGAGAGGAAATGGCTGGTGCGAATTTCTAAAGAACACATTGGAACCTGCCTTTTGAGTTCGCGATAATACGCGCGGTTCCTAACCGTTATCAAGTAAAGTGGCATGATAGAAATTAGAGACTGGAAGTCAGAAGCCGGTGAAGTGTTCTTGATTGCAACAAGGGTGGTACCACCAAACCTCGGTCCCTTATTAGGGATTCGGGGTTTTTTTATGGAAAATGTGACCTGTCCGGGTGTCTTATTTTTTAAGAAGCGGGAAAGTGAATCTTTCCGGGTTACAGAAAAAGTGAACTGTCAATAAATGTAGTGAAACTGACGTTAAATAATAACGATATTCGGCTTAAGTCGATATTTTTACAGTGATTCTGATCAATTCCTGTGAAAGTCTATTGTCACAGAAAATTATTTTCAAAGAGGTGTTAGGGTTGGGTAAGAATAAACAATTTGTTGAGAAAGTAACTGCGATGGAGGATGATTTTGCGCAATGGTATACGGATGTGGTGAAGCAGGCTGAGCTCGTTGATTATGGAACGGTTAGAGGAACCATGATCATTAAGCCATACGGTTTTGCCATTTGGGAAAATATCCGCGATGAATTGGATAAGAAATTTAAAGAAACTGGGCATTCCAACGTTTATTTTCCACTATTTATTCCGGAAAGCATGCTGCAAAAAGAGAAGGATCATATTGAGGGATTTGCACCAGAAGTGGCCTGGGTAACTCATGGCGGGGAGGAAGAACTGCAAGAGCGGATTTGTGTACGGCCGACCTCTGAGGTATTATTTGGCGATTATTATGCAAAGAATATTCATTCTTATCGTGACTTGCCAATGCTTTATAATCAATGGAGCAATGTTGTCCGCTGGGAAAAAACGACACGGCCATTCCTGCGCTCACTGGAGTTTTTGTGGCAGGAGGGACATACATGCCATGCCACAGCGGAAGATGCTCAGGAGGAAACAGCAAGAATGCTTGATGTATACACGGATGTTTGTGAACATTATTTAGCAATTCCCGTTCTTCGCGGTCAAAAGACGGAAAAAGAAAAGTTTGCTGGGGCTGATTATACGCTAACGATTGAAAGCTTGATGCATGATGGGAAAGCCTTGCAATCAGGAACATCGCATTATTTAGGTACAGGTTTTGCCGAAGCATTTGATATTCGTTATTTAGATAAAGCGGGTAAGCAGCAACCTGTCCATCAAACATCATGGGGCATGTCCACCCGGATTATGGGCGCGTTGATCATGGTTCACGGCGATAACCGTGGATTAGTTATTCCTCCACGAATTGCACCAACGCAGGCAATGATTTTGCCAATTGCCCAGCATAAAGAAGGTGTATTGGATAAGGCATATGATTTACGTGATCAATTGAAGAATCTCGTCCGTGTAGATATTGATGCCAGTGATAAGACACCAGGGTGGAAGTTCAATGAATCCGAGATGAAGGGGATTCCGGTTCGCATTGAACTGGGACCAAAAGATATCGAAAAAGACCAGGTCGTTCTTGTACGCCGGGATACCGGTGAAAAAGAATTTGTTGCATTAAATGAATTAGAAAGCCGTTTGCCAGCTTTGTTGGAGGAAATTCAGCAAGGGTTATATGATAAAGCGTTGGCTCATCGTAATGAAAAAACATCGGTCGCAACGAACATGGAGGAATTTGAACAAACGCTTGAACAAAATCCAGGATTCATTAAAGCCATGTGGTGCGGAGACATAGCCTGTGAGGAAAAAATCAAAGAAGAAACAAGTGCAACCTCTCGTTGTATTCCCTTTGAACAGGAAAATGTTGCTGACACATGTGTCTGCTGTGGTAAAGAGGCAAAGGAACTTGTTTATTGGGCAAAAGCATATTAATAAGATGAAAAAACCAAGCGATAGCAGCGCTTGGTTTTTTCATGCATAAGGGAAATCTATTCTTTGACAATCGCGTATTGTTTTAAATCACGATGCTGTCCCTTACTATACATCCCTTTTCTAATAATGCCTTCAAAGGACATACCCGCTTTTTTCATAACTCGTTCCGATCCGGTATTTTCTGTAAAACATCTGGCCTGTATACGAACTAGTCCCATTTGCTGGAATCCGAATAGAATCATGTTCTTCACAGCCTCTGTCGCCAGACCCATTCCCCAGTAATCCCGGGCGATCACATACCCTATTTCAGCTGTTTTATGTTTAGGTTTCCAGTCCACAAATTCAATTGTTCCGATAAATTGGCTGGTTTCTTTATGTTCTATCCCCCATGGAGCAGGCTGGTTGTTTTCATATTGATTGATAACAACAGTTACAAAATCCCTTGTATCATCTAAGTTTTGATGAGTGTTCCAACTTACATATTTCGATACTTCCTCGTTCGAACAATATACATATATATCATCCATATCTGCAAAGTCTATCTCCTCAGGATAAGATGTTCTGTCTCTAAAACAGGTAAATCATCATAGACATTCTCCACATCCGTAAACCTCCCAGCTCCATTAATAAGATATGATGTTTGAATTCAAACGTTGGATACTATAATATACTTTCAATATCCTTCACCATACTCTCCGGTTTGGTTTGCGGGGCAAAACGATCAACAACCTCGCCCTTTCGATTCACCAAAAACTTGGTAAAATTCCACTTAATTTGCTTGGTGATCATGCCGGGGGCTTCTGTGGTTAAATACGTAAATAGCGGGAGTGCCTCGCTTCCATTAACATCTACTTTTGCAAACATTGGAAAGGTGACACCGTAATTTTTTTGGCAAAAACTAGCAATCTCGTCGTTTTCACCAGGATCCTGGCTAGCAAATTGATTGCATGGAAATCCAAGGATCTCAAACCCTTGATCGTGGTACGTTTCATAGAGTTTTTCCAAATCGGCAAATTGTGGTGTGAATCCGCATTTACTGGCTGTGTTTACGATAAGTAAGACCTTTCCCTGGTAATCTGCTAATGACTTTTCTTCTCCTGTGATTGTGGTGGCCGTATAATTGTATACACTGATTGTCATCAACTCTCCTTTTGTAAAAGCATAGCAATCAACTATGAAGCTGTCAAAAAATAAAACTAATAATAACTAAAATTTCTAAAAACTTGAATATAGGTTAAAAAAAAGGTAAAATATATTGTAAAGCGTTTTCAAAATAGAAAACTAGTTTGTTATAAAGTCGCGATGCTCGGCTTTAAGTAACAACAAATAAGGGGGAATCACCTTGAAAAAGAAGGTATTGTTACTCGTTGCCTTCATCGTTGCCGCGGGCATGATACTAACTGCTTGTGGAGAGAGTGGAAAAGGTTCCAGTTCCAAGTCGGATGATGGCGGTGGTAAAAAAGAAGCTAAGACCAATTTGACCTTGGGTACTGGTAGTGTTGGCGGTGTTTACTATCCACTTGGCGGTGAAATGGCAACGCTTTGGAAAAAGAACATTGATGAGGATGGTTTTGATGTAAGTTCAGTTGAATCAGGAGCATCAGTGGAAAACGTCGCCAAGATTCAATCAGGTGACTTCCAACTGGGTATTGCCCAAAATACGACCATGTTTGATGCAGTTAAGCAAACTGGTGAATTTGAAGGAAAAGATACGGATGATGTTGTTGTGCTTGGTGCTCTTTATCCGGAGGCCATTCAAGTCGCAACAATGGAATCTGCTGGAATTGACTCAATTGCTGATTTGAAAGGCAAAAAAATTGCAGTCGGCCCTCCAGGGGGTGCGACACGTGCAGCTGCTGAGCTTGTTTTGAAGGCTTATGGTATTGAAGATGGCGACTATGAAGCATTTGAAGAAGGCTTTGGTGATGCAAAGGATAAATTGCAAAATGGTACACTCGATGCTTCCATTGAGGTTGTCGGTATTCCTTCTTCTTCTACCGATGAATTGCAAGCCTCCACAAAAGAAGTGAAATTACTGAATATCGAAGGCGATGCGTTAAAAGAAGTCACAGATAATAGTGATTATGAGGAATATACCGTAGAAGCCGGTACATACGATTGGCTGGATGAGCCGGTACAGACTGCTACGGCTATGGCAATATTAATCGGATCAAAAAGTGAAATTAGTGATGATCTAGCTTATCAACTAACCAAGACACTTGTGGAAAATGCCGGTGACATGTCGATTCAACAAGCAGCACTGATTACCAAAGATGATATTTTGACAGGGGTTCAAGATTTGCCAATCCATCCAGGATCACAAAAATATTTTGATGAGGCCGGAATCGAATAATTTAAATGACGCCATCCTTGTGCAGGATCAGATGAACCCAAATAACAAAGAACCGGACACCGTTTGTCCGGTTCTTTAATCTTGAAAAGTAGGAGCCGCTGGAGCTGGACAGAAATGCAATAAGAAGAACGGAGGGATAACATTGTCTGACACAACCAATACACAAGAAATTGATCAGCATGAATTAATGGCCAAGTATGATAAGGAGAGTGCCTTTCGAACAAATCTGGGCCCGTGGGGCTGGATTACCTTAATCATTGGTGGAGCATTGACCATATTTCAGCTTTATACAGCATTTTATGGATCAAAGGTATCCCTGATCCAAGGGGCAATCCATCTTGGTGCGGGCTTAAGCCTGGTATACCTGCTTTACCCGTACAAAAAGTCAATGATTAAGCGATCGGGCGTGCCTTG
Source organism: Lentibacillus songyuanensis (assembly GCF_039548255.1). Classification (NCBI taxonomy): domain Bacteria; kingdom Bacillati; phylum Bacillota; class Bacilli; order Caryophanales; family Bacillaceae; genus Lentibacillus; species Lentibacillus songyuanensis. The sequence continues at coordinate 90,779 of NZ_JBCLVH010000008.1, read as the reverse complement.
GTATGATGCGTTATTAGCGTTAGCCTCGCTCTTTGCAAATTTTTATATCTTATTTAATTATGAGCGGTTGATTAACGAAGCTATTATTTTTGGCTTTACTGCCTTTGATCAAATTGTAGCAACGGCCGGGGTGCTGTTATTACTGGAAGCCACAAGGCGGGTTGTTGGGCTGCCGATCGTCATTATTGCGATTGTCGCTTTGCTTTATGGGCTGCTTGGTGCTTATATACCGGTTATCGGTCATGCGGGCAAGGACTGGCCAACTCTTGCAACGCAAATGTTTTATAGCTCAAGCTCCATCTTTGGAACTCCAATCCAAATTTCATCTACCTACATATACTTGTTTTTATTTTTCGGTGTAATTTTGGTGAAAACAAATATTGGTCAATTTTTTAATGATATTGCTTTGAAATTAACGGGTAGATACACAGGTGGTACAGCAAAGGCAGCAGTTGCGGCGAGTGCATTGCAGGGGATGGTTAGCGGTAGTTCTGTTGCGAATACGGTTGGTTCCGGGTCTTTCACCATTCCAATGATGAAAAATGCTGGATTTAAACCGCACTTTGCGGCTGCCACCGAGGCTTCAGCTTCAACTGGTGGACAAATCATGCCACCAATTATGGGTGCCGCCGCATTTATTATGGCTGCTTATACGGGCGTTCCATATAATGAGATCATTGTAATTGCTATCATCCCGGCAGTCCTGTATTTTTCCGGAGTGTTTATGGGTACGCATTTTGAAGCACGTAAGCAAGGCATCATGGGTTTGTCCAAGGATAAATTGCCTAAACTGAAAAACCTTGCCAAACGATTGGATTTATTTATTCCTTTGATTGCAATTGTCGGTCTCTTATTGATCGGAAAAACGCCAACATATGCGGCATTGTTTGCAATTGTGGCGGCTTTCATTATTAGTTTCTTTAGGAAAGATACAAGAATGCCCTTTAGGGAAATTATTAAAATATTGGAGGAAGGTGCGAGAGCAGCACTGCCAGTTATCGCTGCTTGTGCCACTGCAGGAATTATTGCCGGTACCGTGACAACGACCGGATTGGGACCGAAAATTGCTGGCGGACTTATTGAACTTGCTCATAATCAGTTTTTCCTTGTCATGTTCTTTACCATGATTGCTTGTCTGATTTTGGGAATGGGGCTGCCGACAACGGCTAACTATGTTGTTACGGCAACGATGGCTGCACCAGCATTATTAGCTTTTGATGTGCCGGTAATCGCGGTGCATATGTTTGTATTTTATTTTGGTATCGTAGCGGATATTACGCCACCAGTATGTTTAGCGGCGTATGCTGGAGCGGGCATAGCGGGGGCCAACCCGATGAAAGCCGGTGTTACTGCTGTGAAGCTGGCGATTGCTGCATTTATTATTCCGTATATGTTTGTTACGCAGCCGATCTTGTTGTTACAAGGAGATGCGAACGTATGGAATGTTTCGATCGCAGTAATTACCGCAATGCTTGGCATGGCAAGCATTAGCAGCGCAATGATTGGTTATTATGTGAAATCGACCAATTGGCTGGAGCGGATCCTGATGTTTGGGGCTGGCTTATTGTTAGTCTACCCGGATTTTCTATACTCGATGGTGGGATTAGTAATTTTTGCTGCGTTAACTGCATTTCAATTTATGAGCAGGAATAATGACAACAAAAATAAACCACAAATGGCTTAGGTGAAACAAGGCAGGTAAGAAATGAATCTTACCTGCCGATTCTATTTGGGGAGATTTTTAGTTATTATCGACGCCAGTACCTAACATCCCTTTGACCATTGGACCCATTAGATTATTTTCGTTAAAATCTCCACTTCAAATGTGTGTGGTTCGATTCGATTAACTATAGCTCCATTAGCGATTATGGCAAAACTCCTAATCTAAAATGGTTTATATCGAAAAAAGCCGTGCAGAAAAATTCTATTTCTAAAGGAGAATGTATCATGACCAAACATAAAATCTATACCATGCCTGTCGCAAATGTCTATCCCCATTATATTACGAAAGCGGAGAAAAAAGGACGGTCGAAAGCAGAAGTCGATGACATTATCCGTTGGTTGACAGGATACAGCCAAGAAGCACTAGAAGCAAAATTGGAAAAACAGACCGACTTTGAGACCTTCTTTGCGCAAGCTCCCCAACTGAATCCCGCACGAGCATTGATCAAAGGTGTGGTCTGTGGTGTCCGAGTAGAGGACGTGGAGGAACCAACGATGCAAGAGATCCGCTATTTGGATAAGCTGATTGATGAATTAGCAAAGGGAAAAACGATGGAGAAGATTTTGCGGGAATAAAATTCATCTTCAATAGCTGTTTAAAATTCAGGTGTGATGATGAATATAGAAATAGCACAGAATTTCTGTGCTATTTTGATTGCTATTTATAAACGTTTTTTCCCGAAAAGGAATATGGTATGATGCGCCCACTTCTCATTTCACCTATGCTTCTTGCCTTATATTGGCTTCCTCAAGTACCGCCAATCGCTCCAGTATTTCTTCTTGCGATAAATTTTGTTCTTTCACATACAAGTTGTTCGGGCTGACGCGACATTCGTGCGTGCAACCACGCATATATTTGTGTTCATTTTCTTCAGAGCAAAGAATTTGTTTATTGCAGTCCGGATTAGCACAGTTGACGTAGCGTTCACATGGTTTTCCATCAAAATAGTCAACGCCAACAATAACGTGTTCTTTCCGATTAATCGGTACCGAAATTCGTTCATCAAATACATAGCATTGTCCATCCCATAGTTCCCCTTGGACCTCGGGATCTTTTCCATAGGTTACAATACCGCCATGAAGTTGGTTTACGTCTTCCAAGCCTTCATCCATCAGCCATCCTGTAACTTTTTCGCAGCGAATGCCACCAGTACAGTAGGTTAATACTTTTTTCCCTTTTAACTGTTCTTTATGTTCACGAATCCATTCGGGCAAATCGCGAAAGGATTCGATGTCGGGATTAACTGCCCCGCGGAAATGGCCAAGTTCATATTCATAATCATTACGCGTATCCAGTACAACTGTATCTTCAGATTGCATCGCTTCATAGAATTCTCGTGGAGAAAGAAACGTGCCTGTTTTTTCAAGCGGACTAACGGCATCCTCCAAACGAAGTGTTACAAGCTCTTTCCGATGTCTGACGTGCATTTTTTTGAAAGCATGTCTGTCAGCTTTGTCGAGTTTGAATGTCATGTCATGAAAACGGGAATCCCCATTCATGAAGTCCATATATTCCTTCGTTTGTTCCAATGAGCCTGATACGGTTCCGTTGATTCCTTCTTTTGCTACCAGAATTCGCCCTTTCAGACCGAGGTCTTTACAAAATTGCAGATGTTCTGCTGCAAAGGTTTCGGGGTCCTCTATGGGTACGAACTTGTAGTACAACAAAACCTGATAACCTTGATTGTTTTCCATTTTGTTACCACCTTCATTTATATTTGCAAGATACAAATGTTTGGGTGTGTTATTCTATTTATACTCTTGCACAAACGTCATTATAGCACGTGTTTCAGTTTTATTCCAGCTTGTAAAATCTACCTTAAAATCTTGTTTATCCACATTTGTTCCGTCCATTTAAGAACACGTGGGAAAAATTTTACTATCTAAAAAGGTTCTTTTCACTCCTTGGTAATAAACTATTTTTTCTTTTTTCTTTTCTTCCAGATAAATAAAATGAGAAAAACAACGATCCCTGTACCGATAAGAATATACGTGATGGTGGAATAGAGATTCATAAACAGCAGAATGCTTGTCCATGCCTCTCCTAATACGGTACCAATTAAAATAAGAATGACATTCCAGGTGAGGGTTCCGATCATCGTAAATAGTAGAAACAATCCAAATTTCATACTGGACATACCCGCTGGAATCGAAATCAGACTTCGAACGAGCGGAATCACTCTACAAACTAGTACAGTCCAGTAACCATATCTGTTAAACCAATCATCTGCCTTTTGAATATCCTCTCTTTTAATGCGAATGATATGCCCCCATCTACTAACCATTCTGTCTAATCGTTTTACATCGATAAGCTTGCCAATTCCGTACAGAATGATTGCACCAAGAACTGATCCCGTTGTTGATGTTATGACAACACCCATAATGGTTAATTGTGTTGTTGTTGTCATAAAACCCGCAAAAGGTAGAATTACCTCAGATGGTATTGGTGGAAACACATTTTCTAATACCATCATGAAAAAAACCCCGATATAACCGAATTGCTCCATGATTTCTGTTACCCATGCCTGCATGATAAACCTCCATATTTACGGAATGGAAATTATTTACTATCATCCAAAAGAGAATGTTAATCTCACACTGGTATTATCGTTTTATCCTATCATTTAACCATATGATAATATATTACTTTTCATAACATGAAGGAAGGAAGTACTAAAAAATCCTGGAGGAACCGAAAAGTGCAACACATTATGCAGAACCTTAAGAAGAACGGAAACGTAGCTGCCTTTCTTTATCATACTTAATTTACATGATAATATAAATATGTCCGTTTTCCTTTAAAGAATGGAGGGGGAGTGTAAGATGAAGCAAAGGGTAGCTACTATGGTATTTGTGTTGCTGGGATTTTTAGCAATAGGTCAATCTGTGTACTTTACATCACAAATCGATATAAACCTGATTGATAAACCGACGATTAGCTCGGCAGCTGCGGTATCAGATGTCAATGCTGCTCATATCACGGAGCCTGTGACACTTCCGGCTATACACACGTATAAAACGGATATACTCACTATACCAAAAATAGGGATTGTTTATGATCTTACGCCTATTACCTATTCATTTCACTCTCCTCCCCCTTATGTCACAGAATCGTATGGGTTTTTAGGAGCAAGAAAATACCAGTCGAATTATCTCTCCTGATACAAATCATAATTTATGGTAATATTTCGTTTTTGTTCAAGAATAGAAGCTTTTTGACGCCGATGTTTATGATATGTATCAACGTGGAGGGAACGAGTAATGAAGAAAGATAAAGCTTATTGGAAAGAAATAATCGAATGTTATGTATTCTGTTTTTCCTTGTTCTTGTTATTTTTGGCTGTGATGATTATATCAGGCCAATTAACAGGTACCGATTGGATTGGTTTGTTTAAACAGCTATATAGAACATCATTTTAATAGTAAAAACCCCTTGATACGATTATTACATATCAAGGGGTTTTGCGTGTACTGACAGCAGGCTCATATAAAGCTAAAGTTACATAGCTAAAGTTACATATTGTTTTAGCCCGCAAGTGATGTTTGGAGGTAACGTGCTTTTTCTGGTATGGTATATTTAGCCAATCTTAAAAAGGGTTTTAGATGAACGGATACATATGCTTATGGATCTAGAAGAAAGATCCTTGTATAAACTTGGGTTGTCTAATGGACAAGAAACGAAAGAATAGGGCCTAAGTGTTTAGGTGATAATTAGAAAAGTAGCTTGAATAAGCTGGAGAAGGGAAGAGGTTTTGATATGAGTAAGAAACGATGGATAGCTTTAGGCATCGCTTTTCTGTTACTTGTTGTTTCTTTGATAACGCAGGCGGCATCGACAAATTGGAATGACCTTGTATCCGAATTTGATAACAAGTATGCAGAAAATGTTATCCAAGAAGGGGATACCAATAACCGGATAGCCGTCATTTCGTTAAATGGTACCATTCAGGATGATGGCGAAGGGAGTATGTTCTCAGCTGGAGGCTATAACCATCAGAGAATGCTTGATGTACTGGACCATGCTGCAGAGGATGATAGTGTTAGCGGCATCATCATGCATATTAATAGTCCAGGTGGAGGCGTGGTTGAAAGCGCGGAAGTACACGATAAGATTGTTGATATTCAAAAGAAAAGCAAAAAACCGGTGTATGTATCGATGGGAAATACGGCTGCATCAGGTGGATATTATATTTCTGCGGGTGCGGAGAAGATTGTTGCACATCCTGCTACATTAACCGGATCTATTGGTGTGATTATGCAAAGTATCGATTACTCACAGCTAGCCGATGATCTTGGAATTGACTTTAACACAATAAAAAGTGGGAAATATAAAGATATTATGTCTTCTAATCGCAAAATGACAAAGGATGAACATGATATTTTGCAAACCATGATCAACCAAATGTATGATCAATTCGTTCAAGTTATTGTTGATGGGCGTGAACTACCGGATGAGACCGTTCGAAAATTAGGTGATGGCCGTGTCTACACTGGCATTCAAGCAAAGGAAAACCATTTAGTTGATGACCTTGGCTCACTTGATGACACCATTGAATTAATGGAAAAAGATCATAAATTAAAAGGCGCAGAAGTTGTCCGCTATAAAAATGGCGGCGGGCTTGGTTCTTTCTTTAATGCGACGATACAAAAAACATTCGGAAAAGAACAAGACTTTTTTGGTGTTCGTGACATCATGAAGGATTCAGAGTCGCCACGTGCCATGTACTTGTATACGGAATAAGGAGGGTTCGACATGACAGAAGAACAAGCGGATTATGCAGTAACGTCCGACCCTTTAGTTCCGGTCAGATATGCTGGCTTTTGGATGCGTATGTGGGCTTATGTAGCCGATTTGATTATCGTATTTAGTATTAATGGTGTCTTGCTCGTGCCATTTAAGTTTGTTCATGAAGGAGCAGCGATTTCTATAGGTTATTGGACGCTTACCGGCATTATTAGTATGATTGTCCTGTATTTGTATTTCTTGCTGATGACTAAATTTACCGGCCAAACGTTAGGGAAAATGATTTTTGGGTTAAAGGTTGTTCATAAGGGAGATGAGCCTTTAGCGTGGAGCGATGTCATCTTTCGAGAGATTGTCGGCAGATTTCTGCATCGCGTGCTGGGAGTGACGGTACTGTTATATATTGTTGTCGCTTTTGACGATAAAAAACAAGGGGTTCATGATATGATAGCTGATACATATGTCATTCATACCCGTTAGCCTTTTTGACGGGTAAAACCCATGAATTTTTCCTGTTTTTCCTCGCAATCAAATGGTCAATTATTTCTGGAAATTTGCCAAAATGCCCGATAATGACTTGCATTTTTTGTCTTGAGGGAGTAAAGTTAGAGTAGCAAAAGGAAATTGAAGGATGAATAATACTTTACGATCTCTTTATCAAAGTGAGTGTAAACGTATTTATGATTCAATGACTTTGCACGATATTTGGATAAGGAGGTCATCCTAATGACAGGTAAAGTAAAATGGTTTAATGCAGAAAAAGGCTTCGGTTTCATCGAACGTGAAGATGGAGACGATGTATTCGTACATTTCTCAGCAATCCAGGCTGAAGGCTTCAAAACACTTGAAGAAGGCCAAGATGTTGAATTCGAAATCGTTGAAGGTAACCGCGGACCACAAGCAGCTAACGTCGTTCGTCTATAATAGATAACAAAGAGCTTATCCTCTTGAAAAGGGTAGGCTCTTTTTTTGTCATTACCACCATTTTGTTCTAAGATAAGAGAGATAGGCGGAAGGGTGAGAAAATGGGGCAATTTAATTGGGAGAAGGAAGTAGAAACACAGTGGGACGATCGGGCAGCTTTTTGGAATAAACGCAGTATGAACATGTGGGATAATGGCAGTGGTGACGGTTATGGGTCTTATAAATTACGTCAGTCTGGTTTTGATGTTACCGGGATGGATCTCTCTGGTGAAATGATCAGGCGTGCAAACGAATGGACCAATGATGATCAGATTCATTTCTTGCAAGGTAATGTGACAAATTTGCCGTTTACGGATCAGCGTTTCGATGGGGTCATGGCAATTAATATTTTAGAATGGACAGAGACACCGGCGATAGCATTGAATGAATTACAACGAGTGGTTATGCCGAATGGGCTGCTGTTCATTGGTGTTTTAGGACCAACTGCCGGGCCAAGGGCAAATAGCTTTCCTCGATTGTACGGTAAACCTGCGATATGTAATACGATGATGCCGTGGGAATTTCAGCGGCTTGCTATGGAGCATGAATTGGAATATGTGGATGGCTTTGGCGTATGGAAACAAGGAGTGAATGAAGCGCATCTCCATGGATTACCGCTTGAATTAAAGCAGGCATTGTCATTTATGTGGATATTCATGTTACGAAGGACGGGTGAAGAATGATGGAAAATCGTGATGTTGATCAACAGGTAATCGCGAACTATGAAAAAGCTGAAAACATGATGATACTCGTATTTGCCCAGTGGTGTATTAATCATGGTTTGCAGCCGATGAGACTGTATAAGCGGGCTTATCCAACCCAAAGTGCCAATCTGGCATTAGCCGAAGCGCTGGAGCGTACTGTTCCCAAGGACGAATCAGAGGAAATCTCAGACCAAACTGTTTTACAAGTACTCCAATTATTTGGCAATGACGATTTGGCGTTTGTCGTTCAATCAGAAATCGACCGTCGGGATGGATAAGCAATGCTATTACTTTTCAAGCAGTTTAATCAAAGCGTGAGTTCCACTATCCGCATCACCATTTTCGGCGAGCTGTTTATATAGCTCAAGCGAAAGCGATAGGCCTGGTGTGGTCATACCCATTTCCTGTGCGGATTCTAATGCGATCGTCATGTCTTTAATAAAATGCTTTACATAAAAACCGGGAGCAAAGTCACCTTGAATCATGCGTGGAGCCAGGTTGGATAAAGACCAGCTTCCGGCAGCACCTGTTGTAATACTATCCAGCACACGAGAAGGGTCAAGCCCCGCTTTTTTAGCGTAGACAATCGCCTCACATACGCCAATCATATTGGAAGCAATTGTAATTTGATTACACATTTTGGTATGCTGCCCTGCCCCGGCTTCTCCTTGTAATATAATTTCACTGCCCATTACCTCAAAAATCGGGCGCATATCATGGAAAACATCCCCATCGCCGCCAACCATAATTGCCAGTTTACCGTTCTTGGCCCCCACGTCGCCCCCGGAAACCGGTGCATCTAATGCGTGTATTCCGTTCTCTTTTGCAGACTGGTAAATATCCATTGCCAGGGAAGGTTTGGATGTTGTCATATCAATCACAACGGCATCTTTTTTGGCATTGGCTAAAATGCCATTTCCCCCAAAATAAATATCCTCGACGTCTCGCGGGTAACCTACCATGGAAATAATGACATCAGCTGATGCAGCTAAATCAGCAACAGTTTCTTTCCATGCTGCTCCGTGATCAAGCAAGTCTTTTGCTTTTTCCTTCGTGCGTGTAAAAACGGTTAAATTGTAAGATGCGTCCATTAAATTTTTTGCCATACTTTTTCCCATCACGCCTGTGCCAATAAAGCCAATTGTTGTTTTTGTCATATATCGATACTCCCTTAAAAATAGTATACATACCATTTCGACATTCATACGGTGATTTCCTGTTAAGGTGTGGTATTGTAAAATAAATTCCCGGGGATAAGCTGCTTTAAAAGTGAATCGCTAATAAATAGCACGGAATCGCTAATAAACTGCCCAAAGGCACCGATAAAAGCTGTGGGCTGCATCATAACGATTCATACATAGAAAAAATGAGAAAAGGTGATCCTAATGCAGTGGTTTAAAAAATCATTTAATGAAATACCAGCTAAAGAATTGTACCAGATTATCAAGGCTAGAATTGATGTATTTGTTGTCGAGCAAACCTGTCCGTATGAAGAACTGGATAATTGTGATCAGGATGCGATTCATTTATTTTTAAAGGAGAATAATAATATTGCAGCGTACTGTCGGTTGCTGCCAACAGGTACCACATTCCCTGAAGCATCAATTGGCAGGGTATTAGTAGTGGAAAAATATCGTGGAGAAGGCTATGCCAAAATAATGATGCAACAAGCAATTGACTTTATTACCGGTCAATGGAAGGAAACAACGATCAAAATTCAGGCACAAACATACTTAGAAACTTTTTATGGTTCTTTTGGTTTTCAGCAAATATCAGACGTTTATCTGGAAGACGGTATCCCGCATTTTGACATGATTTGGGAACATAAATGAAGAATCAACTTTACTGTTTTACACATAGTATAGTTAGCAATCCTTTTAGAGTTGCTTAAGTGACGTGTTTCATTCACGCACTTTTTGAAATGGAGGCTAATATAATGCTGAGCCAAGAGCAATTAAATAGATGCAAACAAGTGCTGACCAAACGGCAGAATGAGTTGATTAAGCAGGTACAGGATCATTTCGGGTTGAAATATGAGTTTTCCCAGGAGTCCATTGGCGAATTGTCCAATTACGACAATCATCCTGCTGATCATGGGACAGAATTATTTGAACGGGGGAAGGATTTGGCCTTAAACGAGCATGCGGAAACAGAACTGGAAGAAATAAATGAGTCACTGCATGCAATCGATCAAGGAACATACGGCATTTGCAGCAAGTGTGGAAAAGACATACCCTTTGCCCGTCTGGAGGCCGTTCCAACGACTGATGTTTGTATGGACCATGCATCAACGACGACGTTTGACCCTCATCGGCCGATTGAAGAAGAAGTATTTAGTCCGCATATCAATCCGAATGCGCCGGAAGATGAGGTGGAAACGGAATATGATGCTGAAGATGCCTGGCAGGATGTGAATCGATACGGTTCTTCAGACACACCATCTGACGTGTACGGTGATCAGGCGGATTATAATCAGGTATATCCGAACAGTGATGAGAACCGTGGAAGTGCTGAGGATATTGAAGGGTTTCTATCTGCTGATATTCATGGGAAGTATACCGGTGTCACCCCAAACCATAATCGCTATGAAGAACAATACGATGATGATCATGAATAAGAAAAGTATACGATAACAAACGCACAAGCCAATGATTGACTTGTGCGTTTTGTTCCGAAACTTCTTTTAGAACCCGCCAAATTGGTCGAAAACACTGCCAAATAAAGAGCTGATCAATGTTTCGATAAAGGATTGCATAAAGAAACCAAAAACAAGCAGTGAGATAAAATAAATTGCCAGTAAACTATAAACTCGGTCAAATCCATTACCGTGCTGTTCCATTAAAATAAGTGTAGGAACTACCATTAATGTACCTAAAATACTGATCATAATCAAAAATGCGGACAGAGAAGTAAGTCCGATTAATGCGAACAGGAAACCTACTGCATATAGTAATAAAAATGGAACCTGGTACGCACCATATTTTCCAAGCACGTCTGTGAACGTGAATGCATTGGTTGCTAGCTTTGTTCCGGCAAACGTTAACGCAGAAACAATTAAAAACAATAGGATAAATTCAACTAACGGTAAAACGAATGAATCAAAAAAGGACATGTCGGACCCGCCGAAATCTCCGAAAAGGTCACCAGGAATGGAATCCGTTAACGCGCTAACCGATAAATGAAGTCCTAAGGCCAGTAATAATGAAAAAATAACCATGGTGATGATACCAGAAATTAGATCATTGCTATTAGCGTTTCTTGCCTCACTTGGTTTCTTCAACAGTGTGAGAAAGAAATGACCAAAATTCGTACCAGCAGTTTTCACTTTCTCAACAGCTTCGTTTTGATTGACTTGCTGCGTCTGTGCGTTGGCGGTAACCGGCTGGTGATTGACAGTTGTTGCATGAACTGCCGGATCCTGGTCCTTGGCTGCAGCTGGTTCAGCACTTGGTAATTGTGCGCCGCAGTTCGTACAAAACTTCCCTTCTTCCGTTTCTTGACCACATTGTGGACAATGCATGACATCACTTCCTTACTTATTATTAGGGATAATCATCCATCGAAGACTATCCGCTCTATTTTACTATACTTTCGACAAATTTTGTGAAATTCCTCTTTATTGGCAAATTATAAAAATTAAACCTGGAAGGTACACATTTAGACGAAAGTACACATTATAGATTATATCGGTTAATTGCATAAAAAAGAAGGGAAACAACCCTTTTTTTAAAACGGGTTTGTTTCCCTTTGTGTTTTTTTCGATAAAGCTTCATTGATCCTTGCGCTTTGTTAGGGTAATCTCCATCGTTTTTGGTTTGCCGTTTTGGTAAACCTCTAGCTTGACGGTATCACCGACCTTTGTTTCGGAGTACATATATTTGCGCAAATCCAAAATGGAGTCAATTTCTTTGCCATCAATTTTTGTGATCACATCGAACTGTTTAAGCCCAGCCTCATCTGCAGGGGAACTTGGCTCTACATTCGCAACGACCATACCGTTTTTCACATTCTTTGGAAGTTGAATGTTTTCCTGGTATTGCGGTGGAACCTCATCAAGTGCAGCTGTGCTGATGCCAATAAATGGCCGATCGATCTTGCCGCTCGCTTCTAGTTCTTCCATGATTGGTTTTGCCGAATCCATCGGAATAGCAAAGCCGATTCCTTCGACCGCTTGCTGGGCAATCTTCATCGAGTTAATGCCCACGACCTCACCATCTTTATTCACGAGGGCTCCGCCACTGTTTCCTGGGTTGATTGCTGCATCGGTTTGGATAACCTCGGTTGACCAGTCAGGCTGATTATCACCGTTTGTATCAACTGCGATGTTCCGCTCTAAACCACTAATAATACCCTTGGTCACTGAACCAGAGAACTCCATGCCAAGTGGGTTACCAATTGCGATAACCGTGTCGCCAACGGTAAGGTCAGCAGACTTACCTAATTTTGCTACAGTGTCTATTTTACTTCCATCAATTTGTAAAACAGCTAAATCGGTTAGTTCATCGGTCCCTAATACTTTTGCCTTCATCTTTTCTTTTTCATCTAATGCAACGTCTACTTCTGAAGCACCATTTACAACATGATTATTGGTAACGACGTAAGCTTTACCATCTTTCTTTTTATAAATGATTCCAGATCCTGATCCAGCATCCTGGCTTGGCTCCCATGCACTTGTTTGTTGTTTGTTAATGACGCCGACAACAGCTTTCGATACCTCATCGATATCGGAGGCCACATCTGCATCGTCTGAAGAAACAGTATTGGAAATGGTGGGTGCAGCTTCTTGCTGGTCATTTGTTGAGCTGTTTGTTTCACTGCTACTTGTATCCTGATTGATATTGCCTGTTGGAATAATATTTGTCAGAAATAAGGCTGCAACAATTACTGCAGAAATCAAGCCACCAACAAGTCCACTTATTAATGGATGGGATGATTTCGGCCGTTTCGGTCTTTGCTGTTTTGACGGCTTTGTCAACCCGGGTCCTTTTTCTGTTTGGTTATGTTCATACGGACGGCCTTGAAATTCCGATTGATTGTCAATGTTCTTGTCATTGGACTGTTGCTGCTGTTGATCCTGCTGTTTATTTTGTTCATCATTATAATCCATGCGGATCACCTCTTCGTCATAATTTCTATTTTTATTATAATAACTTGCTTTGGAAGAAATAAAGGACAATTGTAGAAAAAGTATGTAATTCCCTTTTCATTGTTCATATTCCCCATTTTGTGTAAAAATAAAAGTAGCAATGAAAAAGAAATGGCAGTTATTGATAAAAAATGAATAAGGAACCTGTCTAGGACGATTGAAAAGCATATCATTTACTTGGTAAAGAGTGAGTTAAAATGGACGAGAGTGTGACGAAAGCGGACGATAGTTAGACGAAATCGTGCAGTAGTCACACAAGAACAGGCAATATTATGTGGCAGCAAGGTGCCGTATCTATATACTTAAACGTGCCATAGCTAAACGAAAACGGGCGTAAGCGTGACGAAAGGTGCCGTATACTCAAAACGTGCGTGAGTATACCGAAACCGGACCGTGAGCGCATGAAAACAAACGTGAAATGCAGTTTTTTTAAAAAGGCAGTTTCTTTTTTACAATGGACTTGACCTGTCTTAAAGGGGGCAATGGAATTGGATTATCATATTGGTGTGGTAGAGGATGATGGTAATATACAGAATATCGTTTCGGCGTATCTGGAGAAGGAAGGTTTCATAGTGACAATACATGATACGGCGGAAAAGGCGTTGGAGCTTTGGGAAACACAGCCGCCAGATTTATGGATTCTCGATATTATGCTTCCGGGCATGGATGGATATGATTTTTGCAAGCGAATTCGGCAGGAAAGTGAAGTGCCAATCATTATCATCTCTGCTAAAGACGAAGAGGTCGATAAAATTCTGGGATTAGAACTTGGCAGTGATGATTATTTGACGAAACCTTTTAGCCCTCGAGAATTAATTGCGCGTGTGAAGCGGCTGTTGAAGCGATCCAACCTGGTGATCAATACAAATGATCCCGTTCAAGATAAGGTGAAGGTGGACCATCTGCTTATTTATAAAGGAGACCGGCTGGTGTTCTGGAACGGAATCGAACAAGAGGTTACGACCAAGGAGTTTGATATGCTATTATTATTCGCAGAAAATGTAAATCGGGCGTTTTCCAGAGAGGAATTGTTGACAAGAATTTGGGGAGAGGATTATTTTGGCAGTGATCGCGCAGTAGATGATCTGGTAAAGCGGATTCGAAAAAAATTGAAGGATATCCAATTGGAAACCGTCTGGGGCTATGGGTATCGTCTTCGTTCTGAAGAGGAATAGGTGTTATGAAACTTCAACATCAATTAAACATCGCGTTTACCACATTGCTGCTGGTGATTCTTGCTGTTACTGGGTTTATCATTTATTCCTTAATACTCGATTTGCTGGTTCAGGATGAGCAACGGCAATTAAAACAAAAAGGGGAAATACTGGTTAGTATTCTTAATGATGAGGATTCCAGTCAGCAGAATATTGAGCAATTCAGCGATTTTTTACAAGATAAGGATCTGCAGCTCTTTATGTATGATCGGGCCCACAACCGAGTGCTTGATTCCACGATGTCACAGCGTGCTGCGGCAGGTTTTTTTCATAATAATAATTTTGCTGATGAAAAAAAACAGCTTTGGGAGTATCAAAATGATAAATATGTTACCTCGCGCATCCTGTTTTATCCGGAAAGTTCCGGACTGGAATTGATCTTATTAACGCCATTAAAGGATTTGCAGGCTGTCCAGCACAATTATATTCAACGGTTGCTGATTGTGTTCTTGATCGGAGCGATTGCTGCCATCATTATTAGTTATTTTTTGACCAATAAACTGGTGACACCACTAACTAAATTAAAATGGCAGTTGAAAAAAGTCGAAAAGCGACAGTTTGATCAAATCGAACATGTGCAGGCGACAGGAGAAATTAAAGAGGTGGAACAAAGTATCTATGAAATGGCGGATGAATTGCAGCGTTATATGAAATCGCAGCAAGCATTTTTCCAAAACGCAAGCCACGAGTTAAAAACCCCGCTCATGACAATTCAAGGCTATGCGGAGGGAATTCATGACCGGATTTTTTCCAAACAGGATGAGGAAAAAGGTTTGGAAATTATGGTCAAAGAGGTCAAACGATTAAAAAAAATAATTAATGAGATGATATTACTAGCGAAGTTGGATAGTGAACAAACGGTAAATAAGCCCGAAGTGACGACAGCCCGGGAATTAGTTGACCAGGTGATGGAACGGGCTTTGCCGCTGGTTAATGAACAGGGAATTACGATTAACGATCATGTAGAAGCAGGTACGACATTGTTTGTTGATCAGGAAAAGCTACTTCAAGCATTATTAAATATTACATTTAATGGATTGCGCCATGCAACATCACGCGTTGAGATTCAAGCAAACAGACAAGCGGGTAAGACCGTCATCACCATTGAAGACGATGGGGAAGGGATAGCACCCGAACTGATCCCGCATATCTTTCACCGGTTTGTGAAAGGAAAAAATGGGGAAACAGGTCTAGGGCTTGCGATTGCCCGTGCGATAGTTGAGCAATCGAATGGCACGATAACTGTTGGGAAGTCCGACTTAGGCGGAGCAAAATTCAGTTTGCAATTTCAAGCGACTAAATTATAGTTTTACTCTGTGATGTTTTGTGATATAATAGTATAGTTTGAGTCATCTATAACGGAATTGATAAGCAAATCCGCCTTTAAATAGGCATTGCTGAAGATAAATAAATCGTTCAACATTCATTTCAACAGATGGGAAATGAAGTTTTAACGTTAACCGTAATAATAAGGAGCGTACTTTTATGCAATTAAGAGAAGATATACGTAATATCGCGATTATTGCCCACGTTGACCATGGAAAAACGACACTGGTGGACCAGCTGTTAAAATACTCGGGTACTTTTCGGGAAAACGAACATGTAGACGAACGGGCCATGGATTCTGGGGACATCGAACGCGAACGTGGAATTACGATTCTGGCGAAAAACACCGCGATTAATTATAACGATACAGTGATCAATATTTTGGATACACCAGGTCACGCGGACTTTGGCGGTGAAGTGGAACGGATTATGAAAATGGTTGATGGCGTGTTGTTAGTGGTGGATGCCTATGAAGGGTGTATGCCGCAGACTCGCTTTGTATTAAAAAAAGCGCTGGAGCAAAAACTGACACCTGTCGTTATTTTGAATAAAATCGACCGGCCTAATGCTCGTCCAAATGAGGTTATCGATGAAGTATTGGATCTGTTTATTGAACTTGGTGCAGATGATGATCAACTGGAATTCCCGGTTGTTTATGCGTCCGCTTTAAATGGGACATCCAGTGACGAGCCAGATGATCAGCAGGAAACAATGGACCCTGTTTTTAAAACGATTATGGAGCACATTCCAGCTCCAGCTGATACAGTCAATGAACCACTACAATTTCAAGTAACATTACTGGATTATAATGATTACGTAGGACGAATTGGAATTGGCCGTGTGTTCCGTGGAAAAATTAAAGTCGGTCAACAGGTTGTTGTTTTGAAAAAAGATGGAACTCAGAAATCATTCCGCGTCAGCAAATTATTTGGATTTATTGGGTTGAAACGAACGGAAATCCAGGAAGCCAAAGCAGGCGATATTGTTGCCATAGCAGGTTTAGATGATTTGAACATCGGGGAAACCATTTGCCCGCAAGATCATCCGGAAGCTTTGCCAATGCTGCGAATTGATGAGCCGACCTTGCAAATGACTTTTCTAGTGAACAACAGTCCATTTGCCGGTAAAGAAGGAAAATATATCACCTCCAGACGAATTGAAGAACGTCTTTTGAAGCAATTAGAAACGGATGTTAGTCTGCGCGTCGATCCAACCGAATCACCTGATGCTTGGATTGTCTCTGGACGTGGGGAATTACACTTGTCCATCCTGATTGAAAACATGCGTCGGGAAGGCTATGAGCTGCAACTATCCAAGCCTAAGGTTATTATCAAGGAAATCGATGGAAAGCAATGTGAACCGATCGAGCGCGTACAAGTAGATATTCCGGAAGAATACACTGGTGGTGTAATGGAGTCGCTTGGCGCCCGTAAAGGGGAAATGCTTGATATGGTCAACCACGGCAATGGCCAGGTCCGGATCGAGTTTAAAGTGCCATCACGCGGATTGCTCGGCTATACCACTGAATTCATGACGCAAACGCATGGTTACGGCATTTTAAACCATACCTTTGATTCATACGAGCCTGTTTATAAAGGCTATGTTGGCGGCCGTCGCGAAGGCGTACTTGTTGGATTGGAAAATGGCAAGGCGACAACATACGGGATTATGCAGCTGGAAGACCGTGGTGTGATATTCGTTGAACCAGGTACCGAAATTTATGCCGGAATGATTGTTGGGGAGCATAATCGTGAAAATGACCTAACCGTTAATATAACGAAAGAAAAACATTTAACGAATGTTCGTTCCGCAACAAAGGACCAAACAGCAACCATTCGTAAAACAAGAAGTATGTCATTGGAAGAAGCAATTGAGTACTTGAACGATGATGAATATTGTGAAGTAACACCAGAGTCCGTTCGTTTACGTAAGAAAATCCTTAACAAAAACGAACGGGAAAAAGCAGCTAGACGAGCTAACTTGGGATAACTTTCATTTGATCCGGGAGAATGGATAAATAACATTCTTCCGGATTTTTTGCGTAATGGACAAGAATATAAAAGTCAGACGATGGAACGGATTGGCTTCCATGTTCCTAATACAACAAAGCAAGTACACATTTCGAATAATACTTATAAGGGGATGAGATATTTATGTTAAAATATAATGGGGATTTTGAAAAAAGGGGGAATTGAAAAATGAATGTAAGATACCCGATTGGGGGATTAGAAGTTCCTGAAAGCGTAACATTAGAAAATATTCAAGAATGGCTAAAGGAAATCGAAACTTACACAATTCGGTTAAGAGAAACGGTTGACTCATTAAATGATGAGGAATTAAGCAAAACATATCGTGATGGCAGTTGGACGGTTCGTCAACTCGTTCATCACATTGCAGATTCCCAGTTGAATATGTATCAACGTTTAAAGCTGGCTTTAACAGACGAAAATCCAACAGTACCGGCTTTTGATCAAGAAAAATGGGCTGTTCAACCAGATACAAAGCTCCCTGTAGAAAGTTCCATTCAAATGCTGGAAGGTATAAATGAGCGTATCGTAGCTTTAGGGAATAGTTTAACACAAGGACAATTAGATCGTGTTTTTACGCTTCAGCATAATGGTGAAATCACAGTTGCGACAAAGGTTGCAAAATTAGCTTGGCACGAAGAGCACCACTTAACCCATATAAAAATTGCATTATCAAAATGAAACAATACACTGGAGTTTGCTTATCGAAATTTTGATAGGCAAATTTTTTCGAGGTAAGGCGTGCACATTATGCTAATCTTAAAAAAACATGAACGGATAAAATTAGCGTCTTCAAAAATACTGTCCGAACAAAGCACAAGAAGACAGGAATACTAGATAATGCTCTGCTAGGATGTAAACAAGGAGTGAGTGACATGAGGTGGGTGGAATCATTACAGGCAGCAATAGATTATATGGAGGATCATTTACTTGAGGACCTTTCGATGGAAAGTATTGCTCAACAGACGAACTTTTCCGTGTTTCATTTTCAGCGTACATTTGCGATATTAACTGATATATCCGTTGGAGAATACCTGAGACGTCGTCGCCTGACATTAGCCGCTTATGAGTTAACAAGATCGAACACAAAGGTTATTGACCTCGCCTACAAATATGGTTACGACACTCCCGAAGCTTTCTCAAAGGCTTTTCGACGGCAACATGGTGTAACACCAAGCGAAGTACGAAAGCGCACGGGAAAGCTAAAGTCTTATCACCGCCTGGTAGTACAGGTGAGTCTGAAAGGAGTAGAATCGATGAAGGTCAAAATGGTTGAACGTGAGGGATTTCAGATTGTAGGGATGAAACGGGAATTTTCACTGGTTAAGGAGGATAATCTAGTGGGCATCCCCAAAATGTGGGATAAGCTAAATGCAGATGGCACAGACGAGCGATTGTTTCAATTGAATAATGGTTCGGTTGAAGGGGTAGTGGGGGTATGCGTTGGAAAGGATTCACAATCCATTGATTATTGGATAGGTACAGCACACGAGGGTAGCGCACCTGATGGATTGTCAACCTTGGGAATTCCCGCATCCAAATGGGCTGTATTTGAGGTTCACGGACCAATGCCGGATGCAATGCAAAAGGTGTGGAAACAAATTGTTTCAGAATGGTTTCCCTCCAGCGGTTACAAACATGCAGGAACACCAGAGCTAGAAGTCTACTCAGATGAAAATCCTTCCAGACCTGATTTATATTCAGAAATCTGGATCCCTGTGAAATAGGAACCTAAATGCAGTGGATTGCAGTACGAAATCCACTGCTAACTTGGAATTGCGGAATAAATGTAGGTAAGAAAAGGGTTTTGTAAACAATTCTTAGCTGTTGCCATGTTATTCCATGAATATTTTATTAAATGTAACAAAACACCATATTTA
The DNA here is from genome assembly GCF_039548255.1 of Lentibacillus songyuanensis. NCBI lineage: Bacteria > Bacillati > Bacillota > Bacilli > Caryophanales > Bacillaceae > Lentibacillus > Lentibacillus songyuanensis. The sequence goes on along the minus strand of NZ_JBCLVH010000008.1, from coordinate 71,053 downwards.
AAGATCAAATATTGCTACACAATCGCGCTCTATTGATGAATAAGCAATTTAATTTTTGATGCCAAGTTTTACTGATAAATTCAATTTTTCTTTGAAAATACCGGATTGATTAATATCAAGCAGTGCGTCTTTTAGTTCCTTTTCAAATGCGTCAAGCTTATCTTTAAGAAAACGTTTAGAACCATATGATGTTGAATAAAGATTTCCAAGGATCGATTCAATCGTCCAGGTAATTTCATAAGGTAATTGGTGAATTTCGACGTTAAATTTCGAATCGGCGATCATTTGTTCATGGCTTGTGACAGGGTGTTTATATGTAGTATTTCCAGCGCGCCTGTCTTTTCCGTACCATTGTTCAATCACATCATTTAGCCGTTTTTGCCAAGGTGTCAGGATCTTATTCGGTTCATAATCATCTATAATAGCAATACCACCTCCAGCATTTACTATTCCATACACCTCTTCTAACACCCTGGGACGGTCCATCCAATGAAAAGCTTTAGCTATTGTAACAAGATGGAATCTTGCATTATACTCTTGTCTATATTGTTCTAAATTCCCGTTAAACCAATGTATGTCGCCCAGCCTCGTTTCTTGATGGAGACGTTCAGCCTCCGCTATCATTTCCGGTTCAGTGTCTATTCCAACTATCTTATTACACCAATCAGAAAATCTTATTGTAAGGCGACCTGTACCACAACCTAAATCCAATAGATATTGCTCCCCATTTAGAGAAAATTTGTGAACTAAGTATCTTATCAGAGAAGAAGGGTACATTGGTCTAAACTTTGCATAATACTGTGCTGCCCCTTTAAATAAATCGTTTCCGTATTTTTTCATTTCAGCCCTCCGTGTCATATAAGTATTTTTCTAGAATCCAACTCTGTAACCGAGAAAAGACCAAGAAAATGGACTACTTATCAGTCCATAGTTGTTCCATTATTGTTAGCAATAGGTAAGTATTTGAGATTATTTCCAAATTTTCTCCTGCTTATTGTCCGCCCTAAAATTGCCCGCTTTTTCCGAAACTGCACCCTAGACGGGAACAATTATACATCCAATTTTTTATGTAAAAAATACTGATTAAATCCTTTTGGATGGTCTTCGATAGTGCCGAAAACTTCATATCCATTGCTTTTATAGAATCCTGGAGCTTGGAAACTGAATGTATCTAAGAAAATAAATCGACATCCCTTATCTATTGCTAAGGTTTCTATCTTTTTTAAAAGTTCACGGCCAAAACCTTTCCCTCTAACACTTTTATCAACCCACAAGAATTCAATGTGCATGTGATGCCAGAAGACATTTGCTGTGATTCCTCCTCTAATTTCGCCTGAATCATCCTTGAGAATGAAACTAACATTTTCATTAGGAGTTTTAAGCTTATCCCGCCTTAACGGGCATTAAGACCCCCACTTCAAGCTTTTGAGGTGAGACTAAAAAAGATAAGTGGGGGTCAACTGCCCGTAAAGGCCCGATGCTGTTCAACTAACATTCAGTGGGGAGAAAGGGACCCCCCACTGAATGAAGTTTCACTTTATCAGGAAGTTGTTCCATATTGTGCTCAATTACCTTTTTCCTGATAAAATCACTATCGGCTTGCTTCCACTGCTGAATCATATTCAAATCAGCCATCTCCTTTCAGATGAATATAACATTATATACCAAAAAACGATAGCGCTTTTTCAATGAAATGGAATGTTGTGATTATTAACACCAAAATGATTGACATTTCCTATTACTACCGTTAAACAGGCACGATGCGAAAGAATAAAACAGACAAAAAAGTAAAACGCAACAGATTGAATCTCCTGCATTTTACCTTTTTTGTCACCTTGGGAATTATAAATTTCTATGCCTGTGGGTAAATGGATGGTCACGTTGAGCCCCATCCGGCTCCAGCGCCCAGAGAACTAGTAGCCAACACCCGCTTCCGTACGATAAGTCGACATCGGTTCGAGGGACAAAGGTAGGCCGACTAAAACCGGCCTTTGCGGCGAACGTTGGCATATCCCTATTACAGGGGCATGTTTCCTTTATCTCTTACGGCTCAGTCCAATCTATACGTCTCTAACCGGCCGCTTGCACCTTTGTTCAATATAAACTCTATATTATTGCCCTGCTACATCACGCTTGGTAAAGAATAGCCAAGATACAATAAGAAAGATAATGTAGTAGACAATGAGCACCGTAATCGAGAAGCCAAGTGACATTCCTTTGATGAATGGTTCCGCACCGTGTGCATATTGGCTTAAGTCAGTATTGGCGAATAAAATATATTTTGCAAAGCTTTTGTCAGCGAAATAGCCAACAATGGAACTGCCGGCAAACATCAGGAAGATTGCCAATCCAATGGCCAATGAGCTCTGCCGGAAGATGGTAGAGATCATAAAGGCAAAGGTTGCCATGACGACAAGGTTTACCAGTTGATAACCATAGCCGGTAATAATACCTTTAATCACGGACGTTTCAACAAAGCCACCATCCATTGTTGTTTCCAGAATATGGGTGTTTATTCCGTTGACACCGAAGAAGATAGCTCCAACTATCCAGGAAAAAATTAAGACAGCTAACAGCGTAAAGAGTGCGAATAATAATGTTGAAATATATTTTGAAATTAAAATTTTCGTCCGAGATATGGGACGAATCAGTAGTAATTTAATTGTTCCCCATTTAAATTCATTGGCGACGATGCCCGCGGACACAATAATGGTAAAAAGTGTTACAAGTGACAGCAGCATTTTGTTTTCCATCACAAATTGCCATGCATCATATTTGGCTGGTTGAAGATCGTGCTCCAGATAGTAATTGTTTTTGGTAATGTCATAATCATGAAGCCCTTGCATATCTTCGTCTTCTTGCATTTCTTTTGTCATGTCGTCGTTTTTTTGCTGCAATACTTCCCGCCAGTCACTTCCTTGATATTCTTCATTCAGATCACCAAAGGAATTTGTAATAAAGGCTGTTCCGATAATAATAGCTGCCAATAAAATGTACATAACCCAAGTGGACTTACGGATATAAATTTTTAGTTGTTCATTATATAGTAGTTTAAAAAAGTTACTCAATCGTGTTCTCCCCAATCAAATCGAAAAATTTATCTTCTAACGATGCCTTCGCAGCACTAACCTGGTAGATGGCGATACCATGGTCAACCAGCGTTTGAATCAGCTTTGGCACATCCTCTTTTTTACTGCGAAATTGCAGCAGCTTGTCCTTAATAGCAGCATCCAGTTGATGATTTGCCATCAATACTTCTTTGGCTTTTTCCGGCGGTGTTACCTCCATCTGTACCTGGATTGCTTTTTGTTCGTCGGTTGTTTCGTTCACTTGTTGGATAGCAATTAATTCGCCGTTTTTGATAATTCCGATCCGGTCACACATCAGTTCCACTTCAGACAATAGGTGACTGGAGATAATGACAGCAACGTTTTCCTTTTCTGCTAAACTTCTAATATATGTACGAATTTCCCGAATACCAGCTGGATCTAATCCGTTTGTCGGTTCGTCAAGGATTAATATTGACGGCTTATGCAATAGGGCCTGTGCGATTCCTAGACGCTGGCGCATCCCTAATGAATATTTCCCAACTTTGTATTTGACAGCTTGTTCCAATCCAACGAGCGCGACTACCTCTCGAATTCGCTCCTTGGTCACGCCAGGAACCATGCGGGCAAAGTGATTAAGGTTTTGCATCCCGGTCATAAACGGATACATTTCTGGATTCTCGACAATCGCACCGATCTCGCGGGCCGCTCGTTTATAATCGCTTTTAATACTTTTCCCCAGAATACGAATATCTCCGCTGGTAATGTGCATCAAGCCGACCATCATCCGGATGGTGGTGGTTTTACCAGCACCGTTTGGCCCGATAAATCCAAACACTTCACCAGGGTTAATCGTAAAGGACACCCCTTTTATAATGTTCTTGTTGCTGATGTTTTTCTTCACATCGTGTAGCTGCATTGCAGGTTCTGACATAACTGCTTACCTCCATTTTCATTCTTTACTAGTACTACGATAACATGGATGAAAAGTTTCAGCCATACAACAAAAATGTTATTTATCCCATGGAAAAAGACACATGAACAGGTTCATGTGTCTTTTGAAGCAAAATATATAAAGTTGAAAGTAAAAATGGGGTGAAATTCTATCTTACTTCATAAGCTTTGGATTTTCTCGTTTGGCTTCGTTCACACGTGGTCTCCGATAACCGCCAGCAATATCTGCTTGTTTAAATTCTTTTGCATAATGTACTTCCTGTGCATCAGAAAGCTGTTTGTTTTTCGTTGGTTGATACTGTATATTTCGCATGAAGATCTATCCTTTCTATTAAATGCTCGTTCTATTATGTGTGTTCCCGTTTTGCTTTGGTTAAAACATTTACGGATTTTTTTGGATAGCTAGTGATCTTTTTTAATTGGTATTCCGTATACTTAGGGAGAAAAGATGAATAGCATATTCCGTTTACTTTTATTTATTATGTTATGATATTTATATATCTTTTCAAAGGAGAACGTTATGCGAGAACATGATCTGGAATTATACAAACGAATTGGGCATAATGATGAAGCAGCACTTGAACAACTCTATGATCGCTATGAAAAACTTATATTCTCTTTTGCATATCGAATGACGAATAATACGTTTCTTAGTGAAGAAGTGGTGCAGGAAGTCTTCACAAAAGTATGGTTAAAAAAAGGAACATACGATGAATCAAAAGGAAAATTTTCCTCATGGCTCTTAACCGTAACCCGAAACACAAGTATTGATCTATTACGCAAGAAGAAAGAGACACCATACGAATTAACGGAAAATGACGTCGTCACAGATAAACAACCGTCAACGGAAGAGGTTGTAGAATGGAAAGAAAGTGGCGAGCATATTCGCCATGCCGTAAAACATCTGACGATAGAACAACAGGAAATTATCGAGCTGTTTTATTTCAAAGGGATGTCGCAATCGACCATTGCATCTGAATATGATATTCCGCTTGGAACGGTTAAAGGAAGAGTACGCTTGGCGTTAAAACATCTTAGAGAACGTATGACGGAGCAACAGGAAAGGGGGGTTCGGGAATGAGCAATGAAAAACACTGCGATTTATTGCTTGATTATTTTAATGATCAATTAACTCCAGAGGAACAGCAAATGTATGAAGCTCATTTGCAACAATGTCAGGACTGTCAGGATGAGCTGAAGGAGTTACAAGAACTTACCGAAGACCTGCCATACAGCAGTGAACCAATCGAACCACCGACAGAAATGAAACAACGTGTCCTTTCTAATATACTGCAGACAAATGAGCAAGCGGATCCCCAGAAAGATATCGGCGGGGGGCCTGAAAAAGTTCCTGTTAGACGGCGAAAAAGCTGGTACCAGCCATTAATAGCTGCAGTTTTAGTGTTGTCACTAGTAGGTAATGGTGCAGCACTCGTTTATATAAAACAAGATAGAGATGATAATAATAAACAAGAAGCTAAACCGAAGACATCTCTAGATGTTGTGCAAAGGAAGGCGACACTTCAAGCATCTGAAGGGGTTGATTCCAAAGCAACCGCAATGATGATTGAACAAAACGAACAGCTAAATTTAATTGTGGAAGCAAGCGAATTGCCGCCGCTCGAAGGGGAGGAGACATATCAAGTTTGGGTTCTGGAAGATGAAAAACCTTATCGGGCAGGAACGTTTGTCCCGAACAGTGATGGACTGGGCGCAGTATCTTATGTGATTAATTACGAAGGGAAACATAAATGGGATACAATTGCGATTACGAAAGAACCGAATGCGAAAAGCACAACGCCACAAGGGGATATTCTGTTAAGCACCTCCTTATAATCTTAAAAAAACCGAAATGTGCGTTCACATTTCGGTTTTTTGCTTTCTCCATTCCAAAGATTAGACGGTTGAAAGTTGTATCCCGCTCCGACAAAATATTCGATTCCTACTATTATCTCTTCAGCTGCTTTAACCAAAGTCCAATACGGATATGGATTCGAGTCAATTTCATAAGTACTTTAATACATTTGTAATCTGAACAATAAAGCATATGATCGCTTTCATGGTTGTTCGTTACACGCAGAGCATTGTTGATTGGAACTCAAAGCGTCCGCCTGTAGTGGAAATCAACGAACCTAGCACAAGTTCGGGTTGTTCGGGATTAGATACCGCTTTTGAATGATGAAATCGACTCATTAAAAAAAATTATAAAAAAAGTGATCCAATCTTAAATCCATCTCGTTAGCTAAGCAGAAAACCAAATAAAAAATAGGAAAGAAAGGGGAAATTTTGATGAACTGGAAAAAGGCACTTGTTGTGGCACCACTTAGTGCAGCGTTACTATTTTCTACAGGAGGTTTTGCTAGTGCAGCTTCGATGGATGATGGTGACCCGACAGTTGAGACGGCTGCTGTCGATCTGAGAGCGGACTTGGGACATTTGTTAAGTGAACATGCATTTTTAGCGGTTGAAGCAATGCGAAATGGGGCAGCAGATTCAGATGACTTTGATGCTTCTGTCGATGCGCTGAATTCCAATACGGACGATCTGAGTGAGGCAATTGCGTCGGTATATGGTGATGACGCTGGGAAATCCTTTAAGAAAATGTGGAGCGCTCATATTGGTTATTTTGTTGACTATGTCAATGCTACAGCCGATAAAGATGACGATGCAAAGCAAGAAGCGCTAGACAATTTAGGCAACTATAAAGAAGATTTCTCGAAATTCCTTGAGACAGCAACCGATGAAAGACTAGAAGCCGGTTCATTGGCAGAGGGGCTGCAAATGCATGTCAATCAACTAATCGGAGCATTTGACAACTATGTAGATGGAGATTATCAGGATGCATACGACCATGAGCGTGAAGCAATCGAACATATGCATACAGTTGCAAAAGGACTATCATCCGCAATAGCTGATCAATATCCGGATAAATTCGATGATACAATGGCAGTAACTCCTGCTGGTGATTTACGGGCTGACTTAGGTTACTTATTATCAGAACATGCTGGCTTGGCTGTTATAGCTATGCAAAATGGTATTGAAGAAAACCCTGATTTTGAGGCATCAACTGACGCATTAAACGACAACACAAAAGATTTATCAAAAGCAATTGCCTCGGTGTATGGTGATGAAGCGGGCGATAAGTTTCAAGATATGTGGTCGAAGCATATTGGCTATTTCGTCGATTATGTTAATGCAACAGCTGATAAAGATGAAGATGCAAAACAAGAGGCACTAGACCATTTATCATCATATAAAGAAGACTTTTCAGAGTTTATGGACACGGCAACAGAAGGAAATGTGGAAGCATCCGATTTGGCTGAGGGATTACAAATGCATGTGGATCAGTTAATTGGTTCATTTGACAGCTATGTAAAAGGTGACTACGATGATGCATTTTCACAAGCACGCGATGGATATGGACATATGTATGAAGCGGCAAAACTGTTGTCATCTGGTATTGTGGCCCAGTATCCGGATAAATTTGCAAACGATATGCCAAGTGAAATGCCTAATACTGGACTTGGAATGCCCCAAGATCAAGACAACCATATGATGTGGGCATGGATCTTAGGTGGAGCCATCTTTATATTGGCTGCTTTCGTGGCAATCCGTAAATACAACACTGCCAAAAATCAATAATTTGGCAATGGATGATGATAAAGGGGGGATGTGCGATGTGGAAGTTTGCAAGTCTATTATTACTGATTTTATTGATCGGGTGTGGACAGACACAGAGCACGGACTCCGCTGAATCTCAATTGAAGAGCGCAACGGAATCCAAACCGCCCACACATGAAACAAACAGTCCATCGTCACAGGATAAACAAAACGATAGTGATACGAAGAAAAAAGACAGCAAACCAGCAACACCATTTGAATCAGAAAAAGATTATAGGATAAAGCCTAGCAAGATAAAGATCGACAGCATCGATGTAGAGTCAGCGGTTGACGATGTTGGCTTAATGAAAAATGGAGAAATGGCTGTTCCTGATGACTTTCGGATAACGGGCTGGTATGACCGAGGAACGATGCCAGGTGAACAAGGGAGCTCCGTCATTGCTGGTCATGTGGACGATAAAACGGGCCCGGGGATTTTCTTTAACCTCAAAGATCTAAATAAGGGTGATGAGGTGGAAGTCATGGATGAGGATGGCAAAAAATTGGTGTTCGAAGTAGTAGATAAACAATCGTTTCCGATGGATGATGCACCAGTGAAAAAGATATTCGGATATACATCTAGAAGGATGTTAAATCTTGTTACATGTACGGGGCCGTTTGACCGTTCAAAAGGCGGACATATTGATCGGTTAGTCGTGTATACAGAGTTAAAAACAGATAAGTAGGATAAGGGTGCGGGTATTATCTCCAGTGGTTAGAGCCATTGGGGATAATTTTTTTAATCGTCTAGAAAGTATAAAATTTTGTAGTTGTGTAGTTACTAGATAAATCAGTCAAGCCACGTCCCGCTCCAGCCCCCAGAGACTAGTAGCCAACATCCGCCTCCGTATGATAAGTCAACATCGGCTCGGGGGGACAAAGATAAGCCGACTAAAACCGGCCTTTGTGGTCAACGTTGGCATAAATCTGTTTTAGTGGCATGTAAAATTATCTCTGCTTGTAGGAATGTTCAGTTAAGACAGCTGTTTTGCAGGGCGCAGTCTATACGTCTCCAAATGGACGCTTACGCCTTTGTTCTATCGTGAACGCCTCTTAAACAAGTGCTTGAAGTTCTTCCATTTAGGGAATCAGTTGTAGGAACAGGTTATGGAGGGTTGCAAGTGAAGCGGGAAAAAGTATGGATTGCGGTGCGAGACAGTTTTTGGCTAATTCCAACTATCTATGGACTTGTCTCGATCATCTCCGTCATAGTAGTAAACGAAATCGATTCGTGGATTATTGAAAGTTTTGAAGGACAGCTGCCACAGGTGTTCTTAACCAATGGTGATGTGGCAAAAGAGTTGTATTCAGCGCTTGTCTCAGCGATTTTAACCATGACAACGATCAGCTTTTCTGTCATTATGGTGGTATTAACGACTTACTCCACCCAATTTTCACCAAGGACTCTACAGGATTTTATGCGAAGTGCAGCAACGCATCATATATTAGGAATGTATTGTTTTGGATTTGTATTTGCGCTGTTGCATTTGATCCTGGTGGGAAGAGGTAATATGGTGGTTGGACCACTTGCTATGGGTCTCGTGGCAATGATTATATTAGCCTTTTTTGTTTACTTCATTCATCATTCAGCCCGCTGGATCCAGGTGAACAATTTAATCGCAAAAATTCATATGGATGGTTCCAAGGTGATTACCCATGCGTATCGGAAGCCGAATTTTCTGGAGCATGCGGACTGGGATGAAACAGAAATCTCACGATTATACCAAACAAACAAGCGAGTTATCCGTGCCGAAAAGTCGGGTTACGTGCAGAAGGTAGATTGGAAATCATTGGTTGACTGGACAAGCAGCCATCATTGTACCGTAGAAATGTGTGTTCAAATTGGTGATTTTATCTTGGATGGCGCCCCCGTTATGCGTGTGATGGGAGCGGATGAACAGGAGAAAATCCATATACTAGACAGTTATTTCATTATTGGTAACGAACGGACGGATCTTCAGGATGTTGAGTTTTCTTTGCAGAAATTGGTGGAAATCGCCTTACGAGCCATTTCTCCTGCAATTAATGATCCGCATACGGCCATTAATTGTATCAACCGTATTGGTGCACTGCTGAGCGAGGCATCAGCTAATTATAAGGAAATCTATTATTTGTCTGATGAACATCAACATTTACGTGTGATCAAGCAACCGAAGAAATACGAAGATTATTTGTACAAAAGCTTTTATCAAATCCGTCATTATGCTAAGGATGATGTATCGGTGCTTTACAGCTTAATCGATGTGTTATATAAAGTCGCCCTGGTCAGTGACGAAACGATAAAACGAAAAATTTGGCGGTTTCACTATTATATCCTGGATGTGATTGTGTGGGATGCACTGTCTGAACTGGATCAGCAGTATTTACAATCCATCTATCAGAAATTTAAAGCTAGTTTTAGAGAATAAGCGCTTGCTGGTGTCGTTTCTTGTCGTCTTTTGATATGATGGGGAAAAAGACGTGTGGGGGACAAGAGCAATGAATACGTGGAGACTCACTGTTTTTATTCTGGTAAGTTTCTTTTTGCTGACGGGTTGTGCTAGTGATCGAGTGGCGAATAATAAAATGGGGCAAATCGTACCGTCTAGTAAAACGACGGTTGATTTAAAGGAATGGTCAAAACAGGTCACCCTGTCAGCGGTTGGGGATATCCTTATTCACGATCGGGTCTATCGTGATGCAAAGGGTAAGGATGGGTATGACTTTCATCCAATGCTGGCAAAGGTTAAACCGTTTTTAAATGATGCAACCATCACCTTTGCCAACCAGGAAAGCATGATGGGCGGTGAAAAGATTGGGTTGTCTTCGTATCCGTCGTTTAATAGTCCAATAGAGATTGGTGATGCATTAAAGGGTGCCGGTGTGAATATCGTATCTATGGCGAATAATCATACATTGGATCGCGGAGAAGAGGCTATCCAGCAGGCAATCAAGAATTGGAAGACGATTGGTATGATGTACACCGGTGCATTTGAGAATAAACAGGATCAAAATGACTTACGAATTTATCAGACCGATGAAGGGATATCGGTGGCTTTCCTTGCCTATACATACGGGACGAATGGAATAGAGGTGCCAAATGGAAAGGATTACTTGGTAAACTTGATTGATAAAGACACGATGGCGGGCGCTATTAAAAAGGCGAAAAAACAAGCAGATGTGACCGTGCTGAGTCTGCATTTTGGTGAGGAATATGAACGCATGCCGAATGATGAACAGAAGGATCTTGCCCAATTTGCTGCAGATCATGGTGTTGACGTGGTGTTGGGGCATCATCCACATGTGCTGCAGCCGATCGAATGGGTCAAGGGAAAACATGGCAATAAGACGCTGGTCATTTATTCATTGGGTAACTTTTTATCGGGTCAGGATGATGATTACACCCGGATTGGCGGTATATTGACATTTACGATAAAACAAACGATGAAAGAGGCAAATAAGAAGGAAACAACGGTTACTAAGCCAAGGTTTATGCCGACATATGTGACCTTCCATAACGAAACAGATTACCGGGTTGTGCCGATGCATCAGCTAACGAATAAAGAGTTAAAACATGCGGATAAACATTATCAGGAAATCAAGGATCACATGGCACAGTGGATGCCTGAACTTGAATTTGTGGAAGCGGAGGATGAATCGTGATCATGTTTCAAGATATATTATCTATTGTCATGTGTCTTGTGCTGCTTGTTTTCATAGCTTATGTGGTACGTCATCGAAAAAGGAAAGGTATTAAAGGTATCAAACGTGTACTATCATCGATTTTTCTGTACCTTATAGCAGTAACTAATCTATTAGCATATTGGTTTAACGCCTTGGGTATTGTGAGCTGGGGGATAACCATTGTGTTGTTAATGGCGGCTGCTTACTTTACGAAATATATCCCGTTGCCGAATGAGCGCACATGAAGACGAGGGAGTTGATTCCATGAATGAAAATTATTTTGTTGGTTGGGGAACCTTAGCGTTAATTAATGCAGGGTTGGCTCAGGGAAAGAATCGAAGCGGATTGAACTGGTTTCTCTTGTCCTTGCTGCTTGGGCCAATTGCAACGCTTGTATTGGTGATAGTGGAGAAACGAGCGTGAGTTTGGATAGTAAAACAAGAAGAATCTGAGAAAAAGCTTAATATATTTACAGGGGAACTCTAATTTTGTGTTGACTTTTCTGATATACTAGGAATAGATCATACACCTTGGTTTAGACTTCAAATAGAAAAGTTATGTTTATATGCCACATACTTTTTACACGAAGACAATTGATTCCGCTGTATCTTTCAACGTTCAAGAAGACCCCGCAGATTATAACCAACTAGAAACAATAAGCAAATAAGGCCGCAAACACATATTACAGAAAAGCAAACAACCTTTGCTAAAGAGCAAAAAGATATCGCTGAAAGGCAAAAATATATTGATAAAAAAGCACAACACTTGATGCAAACGATTGAAGAAACTGAATATAATGCTAAAAGAGGCGCTTTTAAAAAGGGCTTCACAATAGACGTGGTTGCTGGATCTACGGGTTTGGATAAAGAAGTCGTAGCTCAAAACCTTCAGGAAATGACAATCTGATTGGGATCATTAATGGGTAATATTCTACAAAAGTGCATGTGTCTGTATAACATTACACTGGTATGAAGAAGGTGGTTGTATGCCTATCTGTCAAAACTGTGGGCGAGAATGGACTTGGAAGCAGACGATCAAAACGCTGTTCAAACTGAAATGCCCACATTGCGGTGAAAGGCAGTATGAAACAGCTGCGTCACGATGGAAAAACGGCATGTTTACTATGATTTGGTTAGTCATTTTTACGCCAATCGTTAGTTTTTTAGATGTATCTATGCCCGGAGCTGTTATCGTAGGATCTATTCTTATACTCATTCAACTAGGTATTCATCCATTTAATTTAAAACTATCTAATGAGTTTGAACCCTATTGGTAACGAGAAAGCAGGCTAGATGATTGGGAACAAGCGCTAAAACGATCGAAAAAGCGAGCTGACCGATCGAGAGCGTGTGTTGATACAATTGAACTTACCGTATGTTTGATTGTCTTTCTTACTCTCAATCAACCAATGCCCGCCTAGTGGTGCATGCTTTTTCAGTAGTCACGGAACCGTCTTGCGTTTCGACACTACTGGAAGCATAACTTCCCGGTTATATGCTTCGCCAAATAAGGGAGCCGTTTTGACCGCCGAATCCGAATGAGTTGGATAAGACGCTGTGTACGGCTTTTTTGGTTGTTTCCCGTACGAGATTTGGTGGCGCTGCTTCGGGATCTGGTTCGGTACAATGAAGTGTTGGAGGCAGCCACCCGGTTTCAATTGACTTGATGCAGGCGATACTTTCAATCGCCCCGGCACTTCCAAGCATATGACCGATCGCGCCTTTAATCGAATTGACGGGAATGCTGGCTAAAGTTTCTGTAAAAACTTTTTCTAACGCGATTGACTCTGCCTTGTCCCCGACAGGTGTTGCGGTGGCATGGGCATTGATATAATCAATGGCATTTGGCTTTAGTCCGGATGTTGCTAATGCCCGATTGATCGCAATGGCTGCACCTTCACCATCAGGGTGTGGTGCTGTCTCATGGTAGGCATCATTTGAGGCTCCGTATCCGGCAAGCTCAGCATATATTTTTGCTCCACGTCTAACGGCATGTTCATAGGTTTCTAAAACCAGAAAAGCTGCCCCCTCACCAACAACCATTCCTTTTCGGTTCACATCAAATGGTCGGCTCCAGGCTTGCTTATCGTCTGGTCCATCGGTTGCGATTGCACCTGCTGAACGGAGCCCGGATAACACAACTGGGGAGAATAAATATTCCGCTCCACCTGCTAAAACTAAATCCACTTCACCGCGCTTAAGCCAATACATGGATTCACCGATTGCATTGGCCGATGCAGCACAGGCAGTAGTGTACGTCATGACCGGCCCGCGAATAGTATACTCCATGGCAATCGCTGCGGCAGCTGCATTGGGAATTGATTTGGAAAGTAACCTGGGGCTCATTCGTTTGTCGGGATTCATTGTCAGTGAACTAGCTCCATCTGCCAATGATTCAACGCCGCCATATGCAGTTCCAACCGATATCCCCATCCGATGTGGTGGAAGATCAACAGACCAGGACTCCTCAGACGCGGATGATAATCCAGCATCTTTAATTGCTTCAGCTGTCGCAATAAGGCTAAGCTGAGTAAACCTGTCTGTTTTTTTGATGAGCTTTTTGGGAAGGTAGTCTTGCAGATTGATTTCGGGTAGTTGTGCCGATACTGGAATCCATTTCTGCCATTCGTTTTGTTTTGTTTCCTGGACAGCGGATTTTCCTTCTAATAAAGTATCCCAAAAGAGAGGGACACCGACACCAAATGGGGTGATGGCACCGACCCCAGTAACAACCACTTTTGGTGTAGATACTGTCATTGCTTTACCTCCTCCTTGTTTCTTGCGTTTTTTCCTAAGTATTGCTTAGCCATTTCAACTAAGCGAAATTTCTGCAGTTTTCCATTTCCTGTATATGGCCAATCTTTTTCATCAATAAACCAAACATAACGGGGAACTTTGAACTTTGCCAGTTGTTCACGGCATAAATATACAATATCACGTCTTTCAAGTTGTTTGCCAGATTTTAACTCAACAAAAGCTGCTCCAATTTCACCGGTAATGGCATCAGGTACACCAACGACATACACTTGCTTGACAGCATCGTGGGTAGAAATCACTTCTTCCACTTCTTTTGGTGCAACATTCTCCCCGGAAACAATATATAAATCTTTGCTTCGTCCCAGAAATTCGATATAACCATGGTCGTCAATCCTTCCCAAATCACCTGTATGAAACCAACCGTCTTTATCGATGGCAGCTACTGTTTCTTCCGGTTTTTTGTAATAGCCTTTGGTTACAATGTTTCCGCGGACGGCAAGTTCACCGGGGGTTCCTGGATTGATATCTTTTTTTGTGAATGGATCCACTACTTTGTATTGTGTATTGGATCCGCCGAATTCAGCTAAACCACTACTGCCGCCAGGTTTCATCCGTCCTACTCTGGTTGAGACAACTTCAAGTGGATCGCCTACCTCTGTATGAACGGTTGATGCCGAGGCTTCCGTTCCCCCATATGCTGAGCATATTTCGGTCAAACCAAGAACCTGCGTTGCCTGCTTCCAGACAGGAATTGGTGCGGGGGCTGCCGCACACAATAAGCTGAATAACGATGTCAGATCATACTTTTTTACATCTGGATAATGCAGAATAGAAAGCAACATGGAAGGCACACCGAGGAAGTCAGTTGCCTGTGTTTTTTCCATTAATGTCAACATAGATTTTGGTGTCGATTCCGTTGTTAATATAAGGGAACCACCCACGTATGTGGCAGAAAGGATCCCTTCAATATAGGCGAAAACGTGATACATTGGCAGGGTGGTAAAGACACGCCGTCCGTCTTCAAATGCCCGGCTGAGAGCGGTACTAAATGCACAGCGCAAAATCATATCATGGGTAAGCATAACCCCCTTTGGCAAGCCGGTAGTACCTGAAGTATAAATGATATCAACTACTTCATCGGGGTACTCACTGTCATGGATTCGTTTTTGTAATGCATCCTCAGAAGTGGATTGGGCCTTAGCCAAAAAGTCCTTCCATACAACAAAATTGCCGTCCGTTATTGTAGCTGCCTGGTTAGGGATACAAACTGCTTTCTTCAGCGACTTTTCGCCATCGATATCCTGAAGCTTGTCCTGGTTTATTAAACGGCCAATGATCGCTGCATAATTCGTCTTTTTAATCGTTTGATGAAAAAATAACCAGTTGGTATCGGATTGTCTTAGTGTGTATTCCAGTTCTTCTTCACGAAGCATCGTGTTGATTGGTACACATACAGCGCCAACTAAGGATATAGCGATTTTTAGGGGCATATATTCCAGCTTGTTTTCCATTAACAGGGCAACATGATCGCGGCGGTTAATTCCCATTGCCATCAATGCTTTGGCAATATTTAAGCTGTCATTCCACACTTGCCTGTATGTATATTCCCTGTCAGTCGTTAATAATAACGGTCGATCAGGAAACTTTTGTGCTCGTTCGGCAAAGTGGGCTCCTAATGTTTTTCGTTCCCAGGTAGGGAATTGACGTTCAATCTCCCTTCTGCGTTCGGTTACACTTTTTACCATTGATAACACTCCAATCAATTTAGGCTGTGCAAATTTCATTGATTAATTGTAAATAGTAGTTCATTCATATCTGTCTATATTTGTTGTTTGCCAATTACATGGAGAAACTCTCTTCTAATATGAGTATATTCTCATTGCTGGTTTTATATGTAATTTATCCTACTCTTAACGAGCAATAAGACTCCCACTTCAAGATTTTAGGGTGAATCAAAAAAGATAAGCGGGAGTCAACTGCATGACAAAGGTCCGGTGCTGTTTAACTACTATTCAGTGGAGGAGGAAAGGGGCAGGCTAAGAATATCAGATCCTTATGTCTTCGCCTGCACTAGACGTCTAAGTTCGTCGAACCCCCCACTGAATGAAGTTTTACTTTATTTATTTAGTTCGCTGGACGCGCCAAATTATCCTGATCGCTATCCTTTTGCTGCCACTTTTTCAACAAAGCGTCTGCATCTGATGTTAACGTTTGATACCCCTTCTTAGAAATCAATTGGGCGTTTTTGTCATGGTCAAGCAAGGCTTTGAAACCTTTCATGTGTTTGACCACTTTTTCGGAGCGGTTTTGCTTTTCGTAAAGATTGACCGCTGTCAGATGTGTTTTCAAAAGACGAGCAGCTACATCACTACTGAATTCGCCGTCTTTTTCAAGTTGCTCCACCGTTTTCTTGAGTTCAGCAGCGTTGGTGGCGGTATGAGCTGTTGTGAAATCATCCGCGGATCGCGGTTTCAACAAGTATACGCCCTTGAACACCGAACCGATACCGGTGATCGTCAGCTTATCGCCTTCCTGGTACGTTTCGGTAAATTCATCGTAATCAAAGCCGGAACGATTATCAACACGAATTCGGTTGGTTGTGTCCCCGCTCACGGCATCAAATTCAAAAGTCCCGTATGCGTCCGGATCTTCGATGTTTTGTACCTCGATGTTTTCAAGCTTCAATAATTGACCTTGGTTGACGTCATCGACGGCGTTAACCACTTTCGCTTTTGGCAATACACCGTCTCCCTCGTCTGTAACTTTAACTATATCTTCCAACTCGATTTCATCATTAAACGTTGTGCGTTTTGCTGTCACCGTCACCTTTTGACCTTGATGGAATGTGCCGTCAGATGGGAAGACATAGATTCCACCAGTGTCATCCTGGAGATAAAAACCGTCTCCACCCCAAATGCCAGGTTTTGTGGTGATCACCCCTGCAACTGTGACAAGTTCCCCATCCGATACTTTCCGTGCATCGGCAATCGATAGTTGATCTGGTATGGGGGTTTCATATGGCGGCAGTGGCTCAACGTCTACGTCCGCAATGTTAACCGATACTGTCTTCTTGTTGTTTCCTTTTACTTTCAAACGAAGTTTCGCATCTCCTGTATAATTGGGATCCAGTTTCAATGTGAGATCTTGATGGGCTTGTCCTGTTGCGTTCGCCGTCACATCAAATTCCTTACTATATCCAGGATTGGCTGCCCAACCGTCATCATTTTTGAATGTGGCCAGCTGCTGTCCATCCTTTTTGTAGATGCCTACTTTCATATTGGTGACGCGTTCACCTGGCAGCAGATCATCGACAACAAGCCGAATTTGGAATTCGTCTTTATTCGGTAATGTATCCTGATGAACGAAATCATAAGCTGGGTTGGATGCTTCTTCATCTGATCCGTACGATCCTGCAGCAAAAGTGCTTGGATCCCACCATTTATAGCCAGTCGGTGGTTCGGACCAAGGTTCATGTTCCGGTTCGGTTGATTTGGATAGATCTTTTTCGAAATCCTTTAGTGGTGTCTTGTCGCTAAGGGTTACCTTACCGTTAAATGATGTGTAATCCTCTTGTTCTGCCAGCCAATCCATGGTTTGGATTAAAAATGTCGCGTTGTTACCCTCTCCCCAAAACCCGTCATAGGTTGTCTTTACCTGTCCATTTTCTTCGCGAAGATACTTTGGCGTGGCATCTTCAACGGGCGAGGAATCCCCGATGAAAGCCGCTTTTCCTTTACCAACCTTGGCAATGGCCGCGAAGGCTCCTTCGTCAATTCCGCCACCGTTATAAACGCCTTCATCGACAGCCGGCCCCCATTTTGGTGGATTTTCCGGCAAATAGACCAATCCTTTGGCATGATTAGGATCCAGAATCGCCAGGGTCGCCCCGGCATGCATCTCTACTGTTTCCACGTCCTTCGTAATCCCGAAAGAATCATCTTCCGGTACGACCGTTTCGCCTGATGTTATATCCCCAATAGCATTGGAGCGAAACCGGATACCGAATTCCTCTCCCAACCAGTCCGTGCTTGTCACTCCTTGCATGGCCTCGGAATTTGCTTCTTCCTCTCCCATTCCTTTCGTAGGATCTTCGAAAGCACCGCGGCGATAACCATTGAATACTTCACCAGCATCCCAGCGGTTCAAGTTGCGGTCAGCGTTGTAATGATCTCCGATGAAGAAAATACTTCCGCCTTGTTTGACGTATTGAAGCATGGCATCCTGTTCCGATGATTTAAAAGGAATGTTTGCCTCCCCAAGCACAAAAACCTTGTAATCTTTCAAATCATCGTACGTAATAGGGGATGTCTTTCGCAATTCATCCACGTCATATCCCTCATCCGCGATGGCATGACCAAAATCGGAAAACGCCCCATCGATCACCCAATCTGCCGCACCCGCCGTTTCACCATGTGTGTTATCGAACAATACTTTTCCGCGGAATTCCCCTTGATGCGCAATATGTGGCGCTGGGTCAATTGCCGACTCTGCATGTACCTGGTTATTTGTTTGGCTATCAAGAGCCGGAAACGTGGCAATAATTATCAGGACAATCAATAGTCTTGCTAGTTTGCTAACGTTCAAAATCTCGCACCTCCAATATTTTAATAGTCTGAACAGTATGAGTTTATCATGAAAAATAGTCGCGCACAATCAGCCTTCAGGACCCATTTTTTAACATATAGCGGTATATCGGTCACTTTTTTGCTCCTCATGTACCTAATTATGTACACTCCGGTGCTCCAAACTACGCCACCTTGAACTTCTCGGCCCTTTTTATCCTCCTTTTTGAACGCACTCTGTTAAAAAAGTCCATTGAACAGGAATTGGTAAGACAAAAACCATCTAGTAGTTTATAACTAAACCGGTCATTCCACTGTTCCTCCTTTTTCAGACAATGCAATTTCAAGTAGTATTCAGGGCTGCTATTTTTTCGTGGATCTTAAGAAAATCTTAAGATATCTGTTCGCAGGTTCTTAAGATTTTTCTATTATGATAACATTATCGGCAAAATCGAGGTCTTGCGTTAGGTTAGTCGAAACGATTGTCATCTTGCAGGGCGATTAAAATGGTGTATTATATAAGATTTGTCCCATCTCTATATTTTTATTGGAACTACGGCTTGCGTGAAACTGTAAAGATTTTCATAATGAAGATAGACTTGATGGGTATCATGAACGACGATTGAACGCATTCATACAAAGGAGTGACCCTTTATGAACATACTGGTTTGCGATGATGACAAAGAAATTGTTGATGCAATCGGAATCTATTTGGAAAACGAAAGCTATCAAATTTTCAAGGCTGCAAATGGAATAGAGGCACTGGAAATCATTGAGGAACAGGAAATTCATCTGATTATCATGGACATTATGATGCCAAAGATGGATGGAATCAAAACAACGATGAAAATAAGAGAAATGAATAATATTCCATTGATCATGCTTTCCGCCAAATCAGAGGACTATGATAAGGTGCTGGGATTGAATATAGGTGCGGATGACTATATGACCAAGCCATTTAACCCCTTGGAGCTCGTTGCCAGGGTTAAATCGCAGCTAAGAAGGTATACCGCATTAGGAAGTCTTGTCGCGGAGAATCACGTATTTGGAACTGGGGGACTTGTTATTGATGATGAAAGTAAAACAATCACCGTCGATGGGGATATGGTTCATTTAACACCCGTACAGTATAAAATTTTAAAGCTGTTAACGGCAAACGCTGGAAGGGTATTTTCTATTGAGGAGATTTATGAAAAGGTGTGGAATGAACCATCTTTTAATCCGGAAAACACCGTCAGCGTTCATATAAGAAAAATCAGAGAGAAAATTGAAATCAATCCAAAAGAGCCAAAATATTTAAAAGTAGTATGGGGAGTTGGATATAAAGTTGAAAAAATTTAGCCATGCAATATTAACAAAATTAGTCGTTTTTATTATCGTCATTTTATGTTTCACAGGTGCCATTCATGCATTAGCCAAGGTCATGGTCGAGAATGATGGCCATGTAGGAATTATTTTTGAAGACAACTATTTCCACAGTATGTCCTATATAGAAGAAAGTGAAGGCCTAGTGAATGACCTCACGACTTTGCTAGGGGAATACAAGAATGAGGACAATGTTTTAAAGGGCAATACAATTGATGAAGATGATTTGCGGTTTGAAGAAGAGGACTTATTTTCAAATTACTTGGATTCGGAAGGTTCTGGTTCGGATCTTAGTCAAGAGAATAATTTTGAGCAATTTAAAAAGGAACATGCTGATAAAATCGACCACGTAAAGAAAAGGCTGATAAATGATGAGTTACGCGTCTATCATTACATTATGCAAAATATAGAAGACGTAAAGCAACCATTGTACTACGCCAGTGATGGTAAGAATGTTTATACAAACAGTAAGAAGCTGGATAAAAAACAGCTTCAAACCTATCCGTCTTATATCGCGCTGGACGAAAATAAAAGGGAGTTCTATCCAAAAGATATCGAGGCGAACAGGTTTACAGATCGAATAACCGGCCAAATGGATCAATTGGATTCCAAAAGTCATGTTTATATTGCCTTTCCAGAGGAGTATCTTCAGTCGAAAATAAAAGATTGGCAAGCAAATAAAGCACACGCAACCAAAAACATTTATCAGTTTATCGGATTTTTGGCAGGATTCATTGTTTCCTTTTTCTATCTAGTGATAGTGAGCGGAAGAAAGCCCGCAAAGGAAGGGGACGTACATATGCATGCAATCGATGCATTATACGTTGATATTAATATCGCGATTTGCATCGGGCTTATCACAGTATGGATTGCATTGCTGGATGTTGTCGCCTTTTACGATATCCCTAAAATAGTCATTCCAATCACGATTCCCATCTCTGCAGCTGGATTTGTTCTCTTTTATTCCCTTATTAGGCATATAAAAAAGCGAACATTCTTCAAGCATACCTTAATTTACCAAATTGTTTATTGGCTGGCTCGATTTGTAAAGCGTGTCTATGATAATGGAAATATTGCGGTGAAAACCGTACTGATCGTGATTGGTTATCCGCTATTGATTGCTGCAACATTTTTCATGTTCCCGATAACGATTGGAATTGCTGCCTGGTTTGCTTTAAAGAAGGTTCAATCCTTTCATAAGATAAAAGATGGGGTTGAGAAAATAAAAAATGGAGATATCCATCACCGCATTGATGTTGGTGAAAAGGGTGAATTCGCTGAACTCGCTGCTAACATTAACCGTATCTCCGATGGGGTGAAGTATGCATTAGATAATGAACTTAAAAGTGAACGATTAAAAACAGAACTGATTACCAATGTCTCCCACGATATACGTACACCTTTGACTTCGATTATCACGTATGTTGACCTATTGAAAACAGAGGAGGATCCATTAAAAGCAAAAAGCTATATTGAAGTACTGGATAAGAAATCGAAACGACTTCAAACGTTAACAGATAATTTATTTGAAGCCGCGAAAGCATCCAGTGGAAATATACCAGTCCATTTAGAACAAATCGATATTGTATCGTTAATAACGCAAGGATTAGGTGAGGTAGCGGATAAAATTGACGCATTGAATTTAGACTTTAAGTTCCATTATCCCAACGATAAGGTTTATATTCTAGCAGATGGGAACTTGTTATGGCGATCCATTGAAAATCTGTTATCCAATATATTTAAATATGCACTGCAGGGTTCCAGGGTTTATGTTGATATTGAGGATGACGGCGATGAAATCCTTCTCACCTTCAAAAACATCTCGGCATATGAGCTCAATGTTACACCAGAGGAATTAATGGAGCGTTTTAAAAGAGGTGATGATTCTAGATCCAGCCAGGGAAGTGGGTTAGGTCTATCCATTACTAGAGAACTGATTGAGTTGCAAAAGGGAAGATTTATGATCCAAATTGATGGGGACTTATTTAAAGCAATGATCTATGTACCAAAAGTGGATCATGGAGACTGAAAGCCCGATCAACCATTAGGGCAGGGTCTGGCCCTGAATCTCATCGTATTTGAGAAACATATTCAGATAGAGCCGGGAAGATACCATGTCCGTAAGTATCTTCCCGGCTTTATAGTTGACCCTTCATGTTGCATTTGGTAGTTGCATTTTTTACATTTACATTCCTCTACACCCAGCCCAGGTATCAGAAGATCATCTTCTTCATAGGTCAGGTCCTAGCAATGCTTCGGATACAACGTACTGATACTGATACACCCGGGCTAACATTCCATAAAAATCCACATATATTAAACCAAGTAACCCTCATAAAAAGGTGGAACAAACTATGCTGAAAGCTCGGATAGGCAGCAACTATTATGAAATGCTCGGAGAATTAGAAACGTACTTTCAACCGTTTCGAGACGGAATTATTGGGAATGACCAGGAATTTCTTTCGCCTGTTGGCAGGCAAAGGATCATCTATGCTGACTGGATGGCAGGTGGGCGTCTTTATCGACCAATTGAGGATAAATTATGCAACGTTTTTGGTCCCTTTATGGCGAATACCCATACGGACTCCAATATGACTGGGGCGTTTATGACCAATGCTTATGAAGAGGCGAAGCGGGTTATAAAGGATCATGTCCATGCGAGTGACAATGATTGTTTGTTATTTGCCGGTTCTGGAATGACGGCTGCTATCAATAAATTGCAACGAATCCTTGGAATAAGGGTTCCGGAAAAATATAAAGATCAACTACATGTAAGCGAACAAGATACGCCGATTATTTTCATTTCGCATATGGAGCATCATTCCAATCATACATCCTGGTTGGAAACGATTGCTGATGTTTGTATGGTTGAACCTGATGCAGATGGCAATATTAGTCCGTCTAATTTGGATGATCTTCTCAATACGTATAAAAACCGTAAACTAAAAATCGGATCATTCCTTGCTTGTTCCAATGTAACGGGGATCGAAACGCCATATCATGAATTGGCTAGTGTCATGCACAAACATGGTGGTTATTGCTTTGTTGACTTTGCAGCTTCGGCCCCTTACACCCACATAAACATGCACCCTGAAAATGATAGGGAAGCGTTAGATGCGATATGTTTCTCACCCCATAAATTTTTAGGTGGGCCCGGATCAAGTGGTGTATTGATTTTTCATTCCAAATTATATGCGAATAACGTTCCTGATCATCCGGGTGGCGGGACTGTGGCTTGGACCAATCCGTGGGGAGAAAAGCAGTATTTCGATGCGATTGAAAGGCGAGAAGATGGAGGGACGCCGGGGATACTGCAGGCGATTCGGACGGCGTTATGCATCAGGCTAAAGGAACAGATGGGGATCAAAAAAATAGTGAAGCGTGAACAAGAACTTGTTTCCTTACTACTGTACCACCTTAATGCTATTCCAGATGTACATGTGTTAGAAGGAGAGAAGACGAATCGTTTAGGCATCATATCATTCGTTGTTGAAGATCTTCACTATAACTTAATCGTGAAGCTGCTCAATGACAGGTTTGGCTTTCAACTGCGAGGCGGGTGCTCCTGTACAGGAACTTACGGGCACTACTTATTTTCGATCGATCAAGTGAAATCGAAAAAAATTACCGATCTGATTGATGCCGGTGATCTTTCGGTAAAGCCAGGCTGGGCGCGTTTCTCCCTTCATCCGACCATGACAAATCAAGAAATATATCAATTTATCTCCGCGCTGAAACAAATCATAAAACATAAGGATCAATGGAAAGAAGAATATCGATATGATGCAAAAACGAATGATTTCTATTTTGTTAACCAGAAGCGGGTGGATACTGCAGAATTATTTTTTTAATATCAAGTTTATTATATACAGGTAGCTCTCGACAAACGAGGAAAGGTTCATATTAAAGAAAGTTCAGCGGGATATAACATACGCTGTAACACGCGAAGAAATAACAATCCTTGAGATGACACTAGATGAATTGATGAGATCCATTTTCCGTCGTTATAAAAAACGGTTTGCTAATATATAAAGCAGGCCGTTTTTTGTTATAAAAAGATAGGGAGAAGTCTATGAAGCTATGTCGAGGACAAAAGCGACAAACAATTATTGAGAATTATACAAAAAAACATTAAACGAGCCTAAACAAATTCAGATCTTCATTATCATGAATCTGTGTTGGACAACTTGATGAAAAAGGCAGTCAAAAATTACAACAATCAAAATAACCAACTTCAGGAAGCTTAACAATAAATAAAAATGGACAAGAGTTCTAATAGAAACACACTAACCAAAAAGGACAAAGATTGATCTTGTGCTTTTATGTTTTTGAAATTACCTAAATTATCATTTAGCGCTCATTATCTTGGCCTCATTTATTGGTAACGGAACTGCAGCAGTGGGCGCACTTTTTATATGCTCTATTGCGGCAATGTGTTTTGTAATGGATGAATGCTTCCTATATCATATTTTCTGGATGTCTCCTTTTTTACCATAATGATCTATTCGTAAGTATTCTCCCCAAATTCTTTTTCTACCTGTTTCCGTTTCCATCCAGTTCGTTCGCGTGATCGTATGCCCGTTATAGGCAGCGTTAAACGTGTATGGTATAAAATGAATACCAGAAGGCAAATGTTTTGCCAGGGTTCGGTATTGACGTCCCGTTACGTGACTTTTACACACAAATAATAAATTGGTTACTTGATTAAAGTCATATACTTCTTTCGCATATAAGACGTTCTCTAACGTATTAGTCGATTTTTTTTCATATGTAATGATATTTTCAGGTATGCCTGCTGCTAATAAGTAAGATATGATAACATCGGCTTCTGTGACATCTTTGTATTTCCAATCTGGATGAGAGTTCCCTGTTTGACTTCTTCCCCCTGTCACAATGATAGTATCTACAAGCCCTTTTTTATATGCCTCAATTGATTTTTCCCAATGTCCAGGATGCGTACCGCTAAAGACGAACAAAGTATCACATTTCTTAAGTTCAATTTCTTTTCCAAAAACGAGAGTAGTTAAGCAGTCAATCTCGTAATCATTTAATGATGGTAACACTGGTTCCTTAGGTATCATTGGCTTCATTATTTTGTTTCTCCTAAAATCCCGTTAAAGGGTTATTTCGTTAATGGCCTAAATCTGTAATTGTTTATAATTCAGATAAGTGCCCTATAGTTGAAAAGTAAGATTAAATTATTTGCTTGCCAAAATAGTAAATTCCCAAGGTATGTTTTCGTCATGCTATCCCCGATGTTCATCGAATTTCTGTAACTTGAAACCGGACGTAATTACAGAATTCATAAGTTCACTAAGTGTATAATGCCTAATCAAAACACTTGGGAAATCTTGTTGATCTTCTTTATTAAAAAATTGTTTGTAGGCTAGATCTTCATTATGCAATTCCTTATCGAAGTAAACAGGAGTATAGTTAAAATCGGAACTTATACACTTTCCTAACGGATGATAATCACTTAGAATCATTCTTCCTCCCCATTTTAAAATTAAAAAAAGAATATCCATAAACTTACCAATATCGTTGAAATAGTGTAAGATACCACCTTCGAGATAAAGAATATCAAAATTCCCTGTGTATTTTTGAATGTTAATGTCATAAATATCGCCGATTACGTAATCTATAAAGGTGTTTGCGTATTTTGCCATCTCTAAAGCATATTTCCTGTTTTCTTCTGATAAATCAAACACTGTTACATCTGCGCCTAATAAAGATAATGGAATAGCTTTCCGTCCGTTTGAACCACATATATTTGCGATTTTCATTCCCCTGATATTTTTAAAATAATGTTGGTGTTTCTTTAGATGGCCTTTAGGATCTTTCAAAATTTTTTAGCCTTTTCTTCCGGGGAGCTATCTCTTTTTTCCCAGAACTCATACGCCGATATTCCCAAGCCTTTTTATTAATAATACTTTGATCGTTCATTGGAATGTCCCCACCTTTGTAAGGTCGATATATTTTGATGATTCAATAATATGTCTCATTAGCGAAAGAAAACGGTATATACTATAAAACACATAATGAGAATAAGAATTACTATTCCGAAGCTCTTCCAGCCTAAGCCGCCGACTAGATCAGGAAGGCCACTACCATGAATACTACTAGAAGGATTTTTCAATTCATCCTGCCGCATTCTTTCTCTTTTTTCTTCTGGTATTTCATTATCTCTATCCATTTTTTTACCCCCAAAAGTTATATGGCTAAGTCAATAAAATGGCCCAATTTAGTCACAATGCTTGTTCAACAACTGCCCGATTATGGTAGGTAGATATTCCAACGTAATTGTTAGCTCATTCACCTACATATGGAAACTCCTGACCTCCTTTTAAGCATCGATAGTTACCACTAGCGGCCTTGTTTTTCAACGCAGTTGCTCCAACCGATTGTTCAATAAAGCAATAGATAGTTTCTAAAATAATATAAAGATCTTACTTATATTTACTTACGATTTCTTCAGGTATATGACAATAATCATTTGGGCATCTAGTTAACCTATCCTGATGTTCTTCTGCACTTTTTACATAGTTTGTAAGAGGTAATACTTCCACAACTATAAGGTCATAATCATTTCTCTCACGAAGAAACGCCTTCGCTTCTTTTAAGTGTTCGGGATTTTCACTATATACCCCTGTTCTGTATTTCTCGCCAATATCCTGCCCTTGTTTATTCAAACTGTATGGATCAATGATTTCGAATAAATATCCCATTAATTCTCTTATCGTTACAACCGTCGGATCAAATTCTGTTTTTACACATTCGGCGTATCCATCATATTCACCCTTAAGTGTATGACTTGTTCCATTAGCTCTTCCTGCTTCTGTAAACGTAACTCCAGGTAACGTTTTTATAAAGGCTTGTACTCCCCATAAACATCCACCTGCTAAATATACTGCCTCCATATTGATTCCCCTTTTTGTTTAGAACACCAGAAATTATATTATTAGTCAATGAAAGAACAACCTCGTATATTCATTAACTTTCTATCCAGACGCTTACTATATAACGTGATTTTTACTCTTTAAAATTCTATTCTCCTTAGTATGTCTGTTTAAAAAAATATAGCTACTTAAAATGATACAGATTAGCAGTGTCAAATGAAACATAGTGTGAAGCGTATTCGGTACGATTCCGTTCATGACAGGCAGGAATGAATGTGTATCCCCAAACATATTATGGAACCTTTCTATTTTTTCCTCTGTTCCAGTCCCAAAAAGATACGGAATCCACCATGACATGATTGCCCCCAACAGAATAAACGAGGGATGAACGAGTAGCCAAATCTTTACTAAAAGGGGATATCTTTTCCCTATAAATAAGAGCACTCCTCCTAATATAAGTATTATTTGAACGGTGCCAATTAGGGTTGTAACGATTATTTCATGGAACGACTCTACTGAAGCAATAGCCTCAATATCATTTAATGTCCCCAAGGGAACTAAATCTTGCACAATCATAAACAGCAATATAACACTATATCCCAAAACTAACATCTTCTCAGATAGACGAATATTTCGTTTCATACACGAATCTCCAATCCATTAAAATATCCATTCAATACAAATCAGTCTGTGTAATGGCTCCATGGATTTGTAAAGTGTGCAAGAATGATTCTTTATAGCGTCCGGTAGCTTAATATTTAACATTCGCAGATCATTAAAACATTTCCATCCGGGTCTTTGAAATTAAAATAATGATTGTGTTCAATTCCTGTAAGCAAATGAATACCCTTATTACTCATAAAATGAAAAGCTTCTTCAATGTTTTTCGTATTGAAATGGAAGGCTGGTGTTTTAAATATTCTATCCTCTGAATAAATTTTGCTATCTAACACAATCCCCGTACTTTCCATAGGTATTACGTAAAGATGACCAAACTGAACTTCTCCATCTGTTTTTAATCCTAATATATTACAGTACCAATCTCTTGCTTTCTCTATATTTTTAACGGGGATAAATACTGTTCCTATCTCTTTTAATATGGGGCTATCCATAAAAGACACCTCTTTATTTTTTAATTTATAAATACCACGGTTAGTTAACAACTGTTTATATAACTATAACATCAAAAACCATAAACAATCAAAATATTCCCTAAAATAAAAGTGGTAAGGATGAAATTCTTCTATACCTTGTAATACGATGCACATCGTATTACAATAACTAAAAAGGGAGGCTCATCAAAATGGATCGGGAAATTATGAAAGGAAGCATCGATATTTTATTGCTGAACCTGCTGTCGGGCAAAGATATGTATGGCTACGAAATGGTGAAAGAGCTGAAAGAAAAGAGTGAGCAGCTATACAGTATGAGTGAGGGGACATTGTATCCAGCGCTAAAGCGAATGGAAAAAAAGGATTGGCTGTGTTCGTATTGGTCGGAAACGGAAAATGGACGAAGAAAGTATTATCGACTCACCGATGACGGAAGTGATATCTTAGAGCAAAAGTTGAAAGAATGGAATAATGTCCATAGCCTCATTACAAAAACATCAGGCGGTTTATCATGAATCGGACGGAAAAATATATCCAGCGTGTCCTTGAACAAATGCAAAGCCCACCCGATGAGCGCGAGGAGATGCGGGAAGAAATTCAACTACATTTGGAAGAAGCAAAAGAACGCTACGTGAACGAAGGACTTTCAGAAAGGCAAGCAGAAAAGCAGGCATTGGCCGATTTTGGGAAACCGAATAAAATCGGGCAGGAACTGCAGGAATCGATGTATCCGTATCAGCGCGGGTTGTTATATGCGATTGGGTTTGCGATGATTTTCTTTGGGGTTATCTTTTACCTGAATGAAACGTTTTTGCTGCATGAATCAGTCACGGGATGGCTGGCGATTCAGTTGTTCATGGGGACCATGGTTACGCTGGCGGCACTAAATATCGGGTTTGTTGGAAAATATTTTTACCTGCTTAATCTGTTAATCATGGTTTCGATTGCCTTGAGTGGCTTTGATTTGATGATGATGGAAACCCTCCCAATGGGGCAAAGCATATTTTTTGGTATTTATCTTGTTTCCTTAATCATTTGCAGTTTCATTTTTGTATTCCGAAACTCCTATTATTCGACTGGTAAGATGGAAAATAAGCAGCACAATTCAGTATTGGTCAAATTTAGCTATGTCATGAATTTATTATTCGGAGTAATGGTGATTGGAATCGGTTTATTTTTTATGTGGGCACTCGCTATTTTTGCTGGCCTAAGTCCGATTACATTTTTGCCGCTGCTTTCCATTATCGTCTGGCTCATTTTTTTGAAATTCCAGATGGGGTTTGTTGCGAAAAAACCGATGGTATCACTCGCAACGGGATTGTTGTTTTCAGCAGTAGCAGTCGTTTTACCATATATGATTCTTTTATTGCGATAGCCTGTGGAAAGAGAGGAGGTTTCGTGTTGTCTTTAAAAATGAAAAATTTGACGTTGATCACTAGTATGGTTATGTTGTTCCTTTTGTTATGGGGGGCAAGCTATTTTGCAGAACCGGCCAAAGGAACGTCTGGATTTGCTGAAAATCCTGACGTATCACCAGATGACGAAGAACTTGTTTTTTCGTATTATGATGATGGGGATGCTGCATTGTATACTGCTTCATTGGATGATGGCATGGCAACGTTATTAGCCGATCCGGAAGAAGGGGAATCCTATATCCGTCCTTCGTTTTCTCCTGATGGTGAGAAAGTTGCTTTTATTAAACAGTGGGAAGAGGAAGAGAAGCCATATGGGGAACTGATGATAGTTGACCGGACAACGGATGGCAAAGTAGTAGAACTGACAAATGGTGATAATTTGGTTACGGAGGCCGTCTTTTCATCGGACGGAAAGGATATTTATTTTACAATGGCTGGCGTATATAAAAATTATTCACCGATTGCTTCGGAGCGTCCGCATGATTTTGATATTTACCGCATGAATGTGCAAACAAAAGAGATCGAACAAATAACACACAGAAAGGCGTATGACATATCAGGTCTGGCAGCAGTTCCAAATGGCGAGCAAATCATGTATCAGAGCAATGATTCCATTGTATTTTATTCACCTGATGACGGCATACGATCAACGCTCGTACCTACAGGAGAATCTGCCCCTAAGGAACCGATCTTGTCATCTCCTGCGTTGTCATCAGATGGAAAGCGAGTTGTTTTTTCCGGCGTGGCCAATAAGGATGCGCATGGAACGTTTGTATATGAGGGTTTCCAGATGGATGTGGACACAGGGCGCGCGGAGCAGGTAACGTCTTTTCATGAACATGTTGCAGATGCGATGTATTTTAACCATCGAAATGCCTTGCTTGTGACCATTGACAAAAAGTTTGCCCAAAGTAATGATCCAGAATACAGTTATTGGCTGGTTGACTTGGATAACGAGAAGCGGAAGCGTTTAGGGATTACACTTCCGGATGATCAGGAGTGATGTGCTTGTGGAGGTGAGGGGGATACATAGAAAGTTTCGTACGGCTTCGATGTGGTTTATCGTATTTGGTTCCCTGCTGCTTGGTATTAATTGGACAGTACTACATTATTCAGAGCCGATTGCAATCGTTGGATATCTGCTTGTATGCATTGGTATCGTTCTGGCTTTTATTGCGATTTTTCGGGGAGAGCAAGGGAAAATATTTATTATGGGCATGGTCTTATATTTGATTTTCATCCTATGTGTGACGCTGTTAAAGCCTTTTGAACTTGTTCAATTAGTAGGTTGGTTGAAGCGAATCATTTAATAGATCTTAGAAAGGATGATTCGATATGAATAGTTCAAACGTACAGGAATGGCTTCCGTTGATTCTTGCAGGAATTATTGCGGCAGCTGTGATTGTTGTATTGGCGAGATTTATTCATAAAGCTGTACTTTATGCAATCACTACATTTGCGAGTTTATTGTGCATCGCGGCTGTTTTTATAAGTGTTTCACTTGTCGGTGGCTGGGAAGGGATGGGGATTGGTCTTTTTGCTGTTGCTGTTTATCTTGGGCTAATCGTTGGGACAGTTGGTAGTATGTTTGTGAGGAAAAGATAACGACTTTTTATAGAGAAGTGTATGATGAAGCGAATTATCTTATTTTCCTTGCTTGTGATTAACGCTATATACATCGTAAGTTTTCTATTCAATCTTGGCAGTTTGACATTAAATAACGTTTGGCTCGTCTTTTTGGTTATCAGTCTATGTATATCGGTCTTTTACTTTGCACATTTCAGAAGAATGCTGATGTTAATTTTTATTTATCGATTGTAGTCATCATTGTAACTATTGGTTGGTTAGGGTCATATGTTTTTTGTCTTATATATCTAATCTGATGGGGTAGAGAAATTGATGCGAAATGAGAATGTTTATTTGGAATTGTTTTAATGCTAATGTTGGTGCTTAATAAATAAAGGTTTGAGCAAACGGAAGAATACCATCAATTGATTATTCCATTCAGCGCCTGCTTATTTTAAACGGAGAGCTGATCAAAGAGGTGTGTCATGAAATTATATTTAAAAATATTTACAGGATTGCTTTTGGCTTTAACACTAACAGGATGTATAGGTGAAGATTATGATGTTGGTGTTCCAATTGCTCTTTTATACTTTGAAAATATTACGATGCCTGTGCAATTAACAGAAGCAAATATCAGTTGGAGCTCATCAAGTGGAGATGTAGAAAAAACAAAAGACGATATTCAAAGATTCGGATTATCACAAGATGAGCTGAAGGTTTCTCCTAACGAAAAAGCGTTCTTAAACTTTGAAGAGAACGAAGAAAATGGCGGAGATATTTGGACAGATCCAAAAATAACAGTTGCATTATTGAAAGATGAACAACGCGTCGAAATCGAAATGAATGATTCTAGAGAATTTCGATTTCCGATTGAAAAAGGGCATTATGTTTTAGCGGTTAAATTTATAAGTTCAGCGGGCACTGCACAATACGTGGGAAATATCTTGATTCAATAATATTATCAAGTTCATGCTACTAGTCGGTTTACAGAGTTATTTCAGAAATGCCAATAATTATATTGTTTGGGGGCCGCACTTATGGTAACGATGTTTTTTGCTAAGGAACCATTGCCATTATACCGACAAAACGTTTGTTGCACCAGAGTTTTTTATAATCCTGGTTATTTGGGGGATAGGAGCAATATTGGCATTTATCCTGTCTTTTAAGGATTCCAAAATATCTTTTGTATATATCTTTTCTATTCATGTGGGGGTCTCTTCCTGCAGGTTTTGTGATTGGGATGTACTTGGCTCAGTAGTTGAAAATAGTTGTTGTATTTTTTACATGTCAGGGAGAACACCAGTTTAAATTATTGCAATGTTCAGTTCACTTATCCACCGTATTTTCCAGAAACTTATTGGGAAGTCAGTTGCTGATTATATAAGGGAACGTCGGATAACCCAAGCAGCCAAGGAGTTAATAACGTCCGATCGCAGGGTGATTGACATTGCTTTGCATTATCGTTTTGGTTCACAGGAAGCGTTTACGAGGGCTTTTAAGAAAGTATATGATATGGCACCAGGACGTTATCGGAAATTGCTTAGAAAATTAATTTACAAAGGGGAGTCTATTGTGGTTACAAAAAATGAAGCACCTGCTGGTTGGCTGATGACAGGAGAAACACCATCGGATTATGAAACGGGTTTAGACAATACCGTTGTGCATAGCGGTAATTACGCGGCATATTTGCGGTCAAAAGATGAAAAAGCCCGAGGCTTTGCGACATTGATGCAACAAATTAAATCAGATCGTTATCGGGGAGAGCGAATTCAACTTTCTGCATTTGTTAAAAGTATGGATGTTAATGGCTCGGCCGGTTTATGGATGCGGATCGATCATTCTTCCGGAGAGGTGCTTGCGTTTGATAATATGATGAATCGGCCGATTAAAGGAACGAACCAATGGAATCATTATAGTGTCGTATTGGATGTTCCGGTAAAAAGTGATGTGATTTCGTTCGGAATATTATTAAATGGTCATGGTCACATTTGGATGGATGAACTTAGATTTGAAATGGTAGATGAAAGTGTTCCAGTAACACAACAAGATCCAGCGGAAGGTTTATCCGATGAACCTGTCAATCTTAACTTTGAAGGTAACGACTGAAAGTGATAGTTTTTTCGTTATTTAGTATGGTAGCAGACGATAGAGTAGGAGGTTTTACATGGAGAGGCGGGCATGATAATCTCATCGGCGTGAGCCAATATCCCTTTTATTATTGGAGGTTTGGCTCGTTGAACATGTCCGCAGAGGCTTCATGTTAAACTGATTACTATATAGCGAGGAGCCTCTTAGCTTGCCCAATTAGGATTAAGCAGCGTGAAGTTCAACAGCTTGATAGCTTATCTCATTACTGCGTCCGAGTGCGGAACTAGATCGATCCGTTAAAAGTTAATCAGCTACGACTTCATCTTACTAGTACAAAAAGAAAAGACATGAAATTCACTTTACTAGGATGCATGTTCATCAAATGAAAACATAGGATGAACTAATACGATTGCTGGAGGATTCTCATGTCTTTGTTGCCTATTATTCTTTCTTCTCTTTGTACAGGCCTAGGAGCTCTACCCGTGCTGTTCATAAAAAATGTTTCCCATAAAGGCAAGGATGTCCTGCTGGCGTATACAGCTGGGATCATGGTTGCAGCCTCGGCTTATGGGTTAATCCCATCTGCTATGAAATTATCAAATCTTACGGTGTTGGTTATTGGGGTATTAATTGGAACGCTGGTATTGACCGCATTGGAAAGTCTTATTCCACATACAGATCTGGACAATTCCGAACACCCGGATGATCATTCAAGTATTATTATATTATTTTTAATCGCGATGTCACTGCATAATTTGCCTGAAGGTCTGTCAGTGGGAATAAGTAATGCAGACAGTGACCAAAATTTGGGGCTGCTTGTATCTTTTGCGATCGGTCTGCAAAATGTACCAGACGGATTTTTGGTGGCACTTTTTTTAATAACACAAAATGTTAGTCGGCTAAAGGCAATCTTGTTAGCCGTCTTCACAGGGATGATTGAATTGTTTGCTGGATTAATCGGGGTGTTTTTTGGTGAATCCTTTGCATATATTATTCCTTATGGTCTTGCTTTTGCAGCGGGTTCCATGCTCTTTGTTGTTTATAAGGAATTAATCCCTGAAAGTCATGGGGATGGACATGAGCGGGCGTCAACGTGGGCGTTTATAGTTGGATTTCTATCGATGGTTATCTTGACGGAATGGTTTCGATAAATATTTTAAAATTACATAGAATCGTTTTTGGTACTGCCGATGACTTGATTAAAAAAACTAGTATGTAAACCGCAAATATTAGTTGTAAGTGCGATGGATGCTAAATATAGAAAACGTGGTATTGCCTTCTGCGTTAATGGAAAAACAACATCAATATTTAAGGGAGAAGGGTATAATGTGGTTCAAATAAACACAATGAATAAATGGCACAACTACGATAAGGATGGTAAGGTGGGGTCATTCACGTTCTTTATCGTTTATCATTGCAGACATAAATAAGGCTCCTCTCAATAATTCTTTTGCGAGGAGCATAGTTAGAAATTACTTTAATACCAAATTATGCGCTTCGTTTGCTGGCTATGGGGACTTTCCCTGCTTACGTCAATTGCTGGTCGGCAAATTTGCGGTATAGTGCATGTGATTGTGTCAACTCTTGGTGTGTCCCGCTTCCGGTCACCTTTCCTTTTTCGATAAAAATAATTTTGTCCGCATGAACAATGGTTGATAGACGGTGGGCGATGACAAAAGTTGTTCGCCCTTCCATTAACCGTGTTAAGGCTCGCTGAACGACACTTTCTGATTGACTGTCAAGACTTGCGGTGGCTTCATCCATCATAAGAATTTTTGGATCCCGCAAAAAAGCGCGTGCGATGGCGATCCGTTGCCTTTGTCCGCCGGAAAGTTTTACGCCACGTTCGCCAACTTCCGTATCCAATCCGTGGGGAAATGTACGAATAAATTGATCGGCATAAGCCATTTTAGCTACTTCCCATAGCTGTTCATCCGGTATCTCTTCCCAATTCTGTAAACCATAGCACAAATTCTCTCGTATTGTTCCAGCCATCATAGCACTATCCTGAGAAACATAACCAATTTGACTGCGCCATGATTTTGTCGATAAATCCTTAATCGGTGTGTTGCCAATTTTTATTTCACCGGAGGAGGGTTCATAAAAACGTTCCAGTAAGCCGAACGTGGTTGTTTTACCACCACCGCTTGGGCCTGCAAAGGCAACCATTTCACCAGGCTGCGCTACAAAGGAAACATCTTTTAAAACGGCCTCATCTTCATCGTAGGAAAATGATACATGATTAACGTGTACCGGTTTATTTGAGACATCAATATCCAACCCACCTTGTCCTTCTTCCAATGGGATCTCTAATATCTCGATAATCCGTTCTGTTGCTCCTTTTGCCTTTTGTAATTGCGTGAAAAACATAGCAAATGAAGTAATTGGCATAATGATTTGAAAAAGATAAAGCAGGAAAGCAACAAGAGATCCTGTTGACATGGTCCCGTTGGCAACACGTAAGCCGCCATAGGCGATGATCATGACAATGACGAGCATGATTACAAGTTGCATCAATGGCGCAATTAATGCTAATATTTTTGCCTCTTTCAACCCAAATCCGAGTAACTTTTCAATACCGGATAATCCTTTTGTTTCCTCATTTTTTTCTGCATTAGAAGATTTCATCAAGCGCATTTCACTAAGCGTCTGTTGAACATGCCCCGTGAAAATAGCTGTTTGATCCTGTAGACCACGAGATATCTTTGCCATTTGACGACCAAGCGGAATCATTATAGCGATCGTAATCGGAACAGCGAGCAGCATGACTATTGTCATTTTCCAGTCCATAATCAATAAAAATGTAACGGCACCAATGATGGAAATGATGCCTGTAATAAACTGTGGGAAATGCTCAGAAATTAAATCTTTTACGATATTCGTATCATTTACAACCCGGCTTACGGTTTCGCCGCTGGACGTTTTATCAAAATAACGGATAGGTAAGCGGATAAGCTTCACCCACATATTTTCTCGTAGTTTGGCTACGATTTTTTGTCCAACTGCGGTGAGAAGGTAAGTAGAAACGCCACTGACAACAGCTTGAATGATGAATGCAGCAACAATCGCAATGATGAGAGGGACGCTCAATGATGATACAGAGAAGCCATCGACTAAATTCTTGGTTAATAATGGGACGACAAGCCCAGCAAGTGTTGTAAACACACTCGCAATCAGACCGAAAGATAGTGCCAGCTTCGGAATATTTGTCGATAAAATAAGTGAAAAGAACGGTTTAAGCCCCTTTTGTTTAGTGTTCATACTGTGTAACTCCTTCGTTGGAGAAGAGTTCCCCAAATGTAATTCTTGTTTATAATTATAATATAGTGACAAGTGAATATTACCTTGATCTGGAGTAAATTGAATCGCATTGTTTAGCAGATTCATCCAAACCTGATCCAGTAATTTTTTATTTTAATACTATCTGCGTCATCCAGCAAAAGATACATTTTTATATGTTAGCCATCCCTTGTGGATCCGCGATAGAACGATGTGTCCACAGCTGTTTATCTAGCCGATAATGTTTTGTATCGAATACATGATGTTCTGATTCCAAGTAGATTAATTTGAGTTGAGGATCAGACCAACACGTTTGCTGATGTGTGAATATCGTCAACGACTAATTTTTGTCAATTTTACTCAGTCCCTTTTTCGTAATTGTTACTATTAGCATACAACAATTATAAATCATGCACGAATTTGGTACTTAGATGTTCACATGTTGCAAGGGAAGCACCTCCTTCCATCAACATAAAACAGCATATACCATTATTATGAACTGAATATGAACTCTGCATTAATTCCCAGAAAGTCATGGGGATAGACGTGATCGGGTGTCGACGTGGGCGTTTATCCCGCCTTAACGGGAAGTAAGACCCCCACTTCAAGATTTTGAGGGGGCAACTAAAAAAGATAAGTGGGGGTCAACTGCATGACAAAGGTCCGATTCTGTTCTTAGCCTGCACGATGTAGGTCACAAAGGCGTTGCAACTCAGACGCCTGAGAACTTAGCCTTTGTTCCTCTATTCAGTGGGGAGAAAGGGAAACCCCTACTGAATGAAGTTTCACTTTATATTTTTTTCGCAAAACGAGGGATCTCTTTTGATCTATTCTTCTTCAAAAGAGACCCCAGTTGTTTTCTTAAAATATAAGTTCGCTAGAGTATGTTGACCTAAGCCTTCAAGGCAATGATGGCTTATGCATCTGACATCGTAATATTCGCTTGCCTTTCTCTAAAGTCCACATCTGGATAATATGTATTTTTCACTAACAGGTTTGGCCCAAGACATTTCACTGCTGGGCAGTGGCAATTTAAACGTTGAGCAGTGCTTGATGCCATCCAGCGATTGTATGCATCGGGTAATGATGTGTTCTGAATGTTACCGAGTGAAGGTTCATCATCGCCAAAGTCTGTCACAATGATTTCCCCGGTAAAAATATTGACATTCAGTCGTGAACGACCATCCGGATCATTACGGACACTGACATTTTGTTCGCGGTACAGACGTTTGAGTAAATCCAGATCTTCCTTTGACGAGCTGCAAGGGTAAAAAGGCAATGTTCCGAACATCATCCAAACGTCCGCATTACGATAATCAAGCAGCCGCTCGATTCCATCCCGAATATCGGGGAGCGACAAGGTTTCCAGTTGACTGGCAAAGTCTACCGGATACATGGGGTGAATTTCATGGCGCGAACACCCCATTTCCAATACGTGATCATGAATACGTTCCAAATATGGGAATGTACGCTTGTTTAACATTGTCTCAGCAGATACCATCACACCTTCACTGGACAACTTTTTAGCATTTTCTACCATACGGTTAAAAAACATTTTGCGATTTTCTACGGAAGGTTTTCGTTCCATATTGGCAAATCCAGTTTCTGCAAATTCATCAGCCGTCCCCCAATTATGAGAAATATGCAGGACATCCAGATAGGGAACAATGGATTCGTATCTGTCGTACGGTAACGTTAAATTGGAGTTGATTTGTGTTTTTACGCCACGGTTATGGGCGTATTGCAATAAGGGGAGAACATGGTTTCGAATGGATTTTTTGTTCATCATTGGCTCTCCGCCTGTTATACTTAATGTACGCAGATGCGGGATTTCGTCCAAGCGTTTTAACATAAGATCCATCGGCAGCGATTCCGGATCCAGCTGTTGCAATGTATAGCCAACAGCACAATGTGCACACCGCATATTGCACATGGTTGTGGTTGTAAATTCAATGTTGGATAATACCATCTTTCCGAGTTCTTCTACATCCATATAGGCTTCCCATGGGTCATTCATGGGCGACATACGCTGTAATTTTGTTTGTAATGTCATTATGTTAACCTTCCTTTCTTGATTTTCTTGCTAATCATATGTATGTCATATTTCCTTCATTCCATTATTCGTTGTCAGGTGCTTGGACTATTGTAATGATACGGCAATAAAGGGGAAAATTCCACTCTGTTTTTTAAGAAGACAAACTCCCTATAATTGATGAACGGCATCTCCTCCATTCTTAAGGTGAAACTAAAAAAGATAAGCGGGAGTTAACTACATGATAAAGATCCGATTTTATATGGACTGCAGGGTGCATTTTCACTTTATTTGTGTTGCATAGATACACGCATTTTGGAATAATGGTTACCAACAGTTGAGCTTTCATAATGGTACCTGATTCAAAGGAAAAGGGCTGAATACGCATGATAAAAGCTGTCATATTTGATTTAGACGGAACCTTGTTACATCGGGACGAGTCCGTAAAAATCTTCATTAACAAGCAATATGATCGTCTACATAAATGGATGAATCATATCCCGAAAGATAAATATATAACAAGATTTATTGAACTGGATGATGGGGGATATGTTTGGAAGGACAGGGTTTACCAACAGCTAGTGAGGGATTTTGATATTAGGGGATTGACCTGGGAAGCATTGCTTCAGGATTATATGCAACAATTTCAGAATAGCTGTGTCCCTTTCCCGAACCTGTTTCATATGTTAGAAAGATTGAAAAACAAAGGTCTTATTCTTGGTATGATTACAAATGGAAAAGGCCAGTTTCAAACGGACAATATCAGAGCGTTGGGGATTGAAAAATATTTTGACACTATTCTTATATCTGAATGGGCGGGAATAAAAAAGCCCGATCCTCGGATATTTGAAAAAGCATTCGATTATCTCCATGTTTTACCGTCCGAAAGTATATTCATTGGTGATCACCCGGAAAAAGACGTCAATGCTGCTAAACGGGTAGGGATGAATGGTGTATGGAAAAAAGATAATAAGTGGGGTGTGGTGCAAGCGGATTATATTGTTACGGATTTAAAGGAAATACCTTATATGGTAGATAAGCTAAACAATCAGGATTAAACGTAAAAATAACAGGAGGTATCAGCAATGAAAAAATATATGATTTTTGCCATTAGTTTTATCGTGCTTTTTTCAGTATTCCAAGTCTTATCTGGCATGTTTCTTACGTCTCTATACACTCCGGATATAGAAGACGCGTGGAATATGAGCGATAATTTGTCACAAGTAGTTGTCATGAAAGGAAGTTCCTTTTTTCCTGCATTACTTGTTCCCTTTCTTTCTGCAACGATTGCTTATTTTATCACGGAAAGACTTGCAAAGATAAACAATGAAAATAAATAAAAGCTGCCTTTTCCCCAGCTATTTAATTGAAATAAATTGTTAGGGCGAGGTATGGAAACACTTGTTATTACTTGCCGGAAAAAAGGAATTTCCAATGTTTTTTCAAGGGATCTGTTGTATAATAGACAGTGAAGCAGGATGCGGCGCACGTCCCATTACAAAAGGAAGGTGTCTGCATTACATCCCGGCAAAGAAAGGGATGAGTCCTGTGAAACCAAATGATAGAACATTAGAATTGATAACTTTGATTGCAACCCCTTTTGCGGAATGCGAGTTGAAATATGACATTTAATCAATAATTGTTTTAAAGGGGTGTTTAAAATTATATTGACTGGAATTGGAAAAAGAATTAAGCAAGCTAGATTAAATAAAGGATTGACACAACAACAATTAGCTGATATGTGCGGCTTTACTAAAGGTTTGATATCACAAATTGAAAATGGGAAGACTTCCTCGGCAGTTGCCACTTTATCTAAAATCGCTAAGAAATTGGAAGTCCCATTATCGTGGATGCTAGAGGATAGTCCACAAAATAAATTAACAATCTTACCTCGTGCCAATCGTATTCCAAGTATAGGTGATCAAAAAATGGGGTATGCCTTTGAAATGCTTGCCAATCGTTCTCCATATAGTAAAATAGAACCGCTACTTGTAAGTGTGCATCCCGATGAACCACCAAAAAGCACTTTTACGCACGATGAGGATGAGTTTATCTATGTAATAAATGGATCAATAGACCTTTGGTATGACGGGCAGACCCATCGCATTGGGGAGGGAGATAGTGCCTATTTTGAAGGATCCACTCCCCATGTTTTTTTACCGGTGAACAAAACGGAAGCGAAGGTGCTTTCAATATACGTTCAATCTTACTAGCCTTTCTGGTGAATGAATACTTAGAAGTTTAAATGGTCAATTCGAAGTATTCAAGCTAAGGTCATGAAAGAGCTATTTGCTTTCATGACGATAATTACAGGAGCTTATAGTTTTCACTATCGAGCTCTCGACTAATTTGTGGTTTCACAACATCGATAGCTTGTTTCAATTTTAAAAGATTGATGCCTGTATCAATTCCCATTTCATGAAGCATGTAAACCACATCTTCCGTGGCAACGTTCCCTGATGCTCCAACCGCAAATGGACAACCTCCCAAACCGCCTGCCGATGAATCGAAACGGTCGATTCCTGCTTGTAGGGCAGCCAAGATGTTGGCAAGAGCCATCCCCCTTGTATCATGGAAATGCCCGGAGATCAGTATGTTTTTTGGAATTTCCTTTTGTAACCTTTGAAATAAATAATAAACATCTTTCGGGTTTGCCATGCCAATCGTATCGGCGACAATAAGTTCATCTACCCCGTAATTCGTAAATTCCTTGCACAGATTAATCGTATCTTCGGAGTCAGTTTTTCCTTCATACGGACAGTAGAAGGCTGTCGAGATACCAGCCCGCACAAAGTACCCTTTTTCTTTTAACTCTGCTATTAGTGGTTTTAGTTCTTTCATACTTTCTGATGTAGACTTGTTGATATTTTTAATGTTAAACGTTGAGCTCACCCCAACGAAAACGACGGCGTTTTTACAATCAGTTTGATATAGTCGTTCTACTCCTTTCTTATTAGGGGTTAATATAAAATTCTTGCCGCCATCTTTCAAACATTTCGTTGCTACCTCTTCAGCGTCCTTCATTTGTGGTACCCATTTCGGAGAGACAAAGGATGTTAACTCCATTTCCTGAATGCCTGCTTGTTTCAAAGCTTTTATGAAAGCTACCTTCACGTCTGTTTCTACAATTTTATCCTCATTTTGTAAACCATCCCGGGGGCCAACCTCTATAATGGTTACTTGTTTTGGCAAATACATACTTAATTCCACCCTTTATAATGATGTTTGATTTAATCTATAAAGTTATAATGAAATTTTACAAACATTTTATTTTAGGAAATATAAAATTTATGTTTACTTTTAAAAAACTTTATCATATAATCTAAGTATAATCAAATTAAACAAAGTTTAGTGATGATATACAAAAAGGGGTGATCTTTTTCATATTGAGTTAATGATATCTCCACTACTACTTTCATTGTTTTTTATTCAATAGTTCACTAAGATTCAATAATGAAAGGGATGAATGAAATGAAAACGTATTCTCTACCCGCTCTATATTATGAAGGTGAATCAAAAAATGCAGTCCCTCTTTTATCTGGAGAAAGTCATTTACAAACTGTAACAGCAGAACCTTGGTTAAAAATATCTGATGAGGGTCTGCAACTTGAAGGATTGTGCTTTAATCGTGAAGGTGATCTTTTTTTGCTTGAGGTCTTTGGGGGACAAGTATTCAGAGTGGATCTGCCCGAAAAAAAGGTTGCAAATGTCTTTAAGTCAAAAAAATCACATCCCGCTGCAGTTAAAATTCATAAGAACGGTCGGTTGTTTTTGTGCTATTTAGGTGATTTCTCAAGTACTGGTGGTATATTTTCAGTCGATTCGGATGGATCAAACATGGAAAACATTGTCCCGGATTCTACGGAATACTGTATAGATGATTTAGTATTTGACAGTAAAGGTGGGTTTTATTTTACAGATTTCAGAGGGTATTCTACCGACCTAAAAGGCGGTGTATATTATGTCTCCCCAGATTTCAAAACCGTTACACCGATTATACAAAATATGGCGGTTGCCAATGGCGTGGCGCTCAGTACAGATGAGAAGATACTTTGGGTCACAGAGACAAATGCAAACCGTCTACACCGAATTGAATTAATGGATGACGGTGTCACAATCGCCCCATTCGGAGCTTCTATACCTTATTATTTCACCGGTCATGAAGGTCCAGATTCATGTTGCATTGATAGTGATGATAATCTTTATGTCGCAATGTATGGTCAGGGAAGAGTGCTCGTTTTTAATAAAAGCGGTTATCCAATAGGACAAATCTTAATACCTGGTCGAGACAAGGGCCATATGTTGAGGTCAACGCATCCGGCATTTATCCCAGGTACAAACGAGTTAATTATATGCTCAAATGATATTGATTCTGGTGGAGGGTCTTGGCTGTATACGTGTAAAGGTTTTGCAAAAGGACATTTAAGCTATCAGTTTCAATGAAACATGATTTTATAAAAACAATTCTAAATGAAAATATGGAGATAATTATTTACTATCTAGAGGAGGAAATATAAAATGCCTGTATCAAATTCACGACTTGAAGGATTTTACAAAAAAACCATAACTGAACGACTCAATAATATTGCTGACCTTACTAGTATAGACAATTCAGAACTTGAAAAACTCGAATCAGGCAACGGGTTAAGTTCAGAAAAAGCAGATCGGATGATTGAAAATGTTGTTGGTAAATTTAATCTACCACTAGGGATTGCAACGAATTTTGTTATAAATAATAAAGATTATATTATTCCCATGGCTGTTGAAGAGCCTTCTGTTGTTGCCGCTGCTAGTAACATGGGGAAATTAA
This sequence comes from Lentibacillus songyuanensis, assembly GCF_039548255.1. Taxonomy (NCBI): domain Bacteria; kingdom Bacillati; phylum Bacillota; class Bacilli; order Caryophanales; family Bacillaceae; genus Lentibacillus; species Lentibacillus songyuanensis. Next base: position 27,848 of record NZ_JBCLVH010000008.1, on the reverse strand, counting down.
CTCGAGAACATGGTGGATTTACGACATCCTATAGCGGTTCACTTATGATGGCTCAAATCCACGTTACTGACATTAAAGATGCTTTTGGGGCACGATTAGCAGTATACCAACATAAGGAAGAACTACTGCAAAAGGCAAATGAATTTGATAAAACATTGGTATCTCTTGGAGGTGGAGCTAAGGACCTTGAAATCCGTGTCCTTGAAGATACGAAAATGGGACAAGTCCTTACCATTCACCTTATCGTAGATGTTCTTGATGCGATGGGAGCTAATACAATAAATACAATGGCAGAGAAGCTAGCTCCAAGGATTGAACAAATCACGAAAGGAAATGTAATACTGCGAATTATAACGAACCTAGCCGATCGTAGGCTTGCACGTGCTAGTGTAACTGTTCCTGCTAAAGCTTTGGAAATGGACGGGTTTTCGGGTGATGAGGTTGCAGACGGGATTGTACGCGCATATCAGATTGCCGACGCTGATCCATATCGGGCGGCAACTCATAACAAAGGCATTATGAATGGGATTGATCCTGTTGTGGTTGCAACAGGCAACGATTGGCGTGCTATTGAAGCAGGTGCACATGCGTATGCTGCACGTAATGGAAGATACCGTTCGATGACTACATGGGAAAGGAACGTATCCGGAGATTTAGTTGGGACATTGGAATTGCCTATGGCTGTCGGTATCGTAGGCGGAGCCACTAAAACGCATCCTATGGCACAATTGTCATTACAAATTTTAGGAATTGACTCAGCGCAAGATTTGGCTGAAATTATTGTTGCAGTAGGATTGGCACAAAATATGGCTGGGCTGAAAGTTCTGGCGACAGAAGGTGTCCAGCGGGGGCATATGGAGTTACATGCACGAAATATTGCAGAACAGGCTGGAGTTCCAGCTGATGTAGTTGAGTGGGTCATTTCAGAAATGGTATCAAAAAAGGATGTTCGTACCGATAAAGCAAAAGAGTTAATTCAGGAATGGAACAAACAAAACAACTAACAAAAATTTAAATACCCCATTGAATATAAATTTCAACGATATTGAAATGGCATTTTCGAACATTGGTAGTTTTGTGGTATTGATTATGGTAAGCAGTCATATGAAAAAGTAACCCTCTGTAAACTTAAATTAAGGAGGAATGCTTTTTTCGCTTGAGATAAAAGTCGCCATATTTAATAGTAGATGTTTTGGGTCGTAAGTTAAAGCTTACGGCTCGTTTTTATAATTTACTTTCTATATTTATCCCACTCTTAACGGGCAGTAAGACTCCCACTTCAAGATGTTGAGATGAATCAAAAAAGATAAGTGGGAGTCAACTGCATGACAAAGATCTGATTCTGTTCGGGTCTGCACGATGCAGGTCACAAAGGCGTTGCAACTCAGACGTTGCGAACTTAGCCTTTGTTCCTCTATTCAGTAGGGGGGGGAGTGAAACCACCACTGAATGAGGTTTCACTTTATCTTAAAAGTAAATTGCCGATAAAAGTTACAAAAACGTCCGTAAAAACAGACGGAACGGTCCTCGAATGGAATATCTATGTTTTTAGTTGACTCCACAAAAAGGATCTGTCCCTCTGATTCAATCGATAACACTGTATCTGCTACCAGCCTCTTTTAAACAGATAAGAACTTCCATAAAGAATAGCCCCAATAATAGCAAACCAGAATGCGGATAGGCTTACAACATTCCCAAAGGCAGGAATTAATTTCGGGACAAAAACAAACAGGCAAATATCAATCATGCAAATGACCCAGAGCTGCAGGAACTCCACCCACTTTTTTGGTTGTTTCTCTTTAAACGACGTTCGCTTGATCCATTTAAATATAAATAGAATAAAACTAAACAGAAGTACAATATAAAATAAAACGGTTACTAATCCTTTGCCAAGTGAAATGGATATGGTATTTGTGCCCAGGTCAAACAAATAATACAAGGCTGGCTGCAAGATACCAGTTACTAGAGCAATAATTCCCAGAAATTGCAAAACAATATGCGTAATAAATGGAATTTGCTCCTTCTTTGACTCTTCTGGAAGCTCGCCAATTAGTTCTTGGCAATATGCTTTTGGATCATTCCCAAATACCTGTTTGGCAGAACGGCCTTCCGCTTGAGCTTGCAGAATATGGTCGAGCAATTCCAGTAAAATTTCTTCTGTTTGCTGTTCTGACTTATTGAAATTTAGCCGGATGTAAACAAGCATTTCCTCGTATAAAGCAAGGTTCTCTTCGTTTAAATGTTCCCGTTTTTCATTATTTAGTGCAATAAGTTCCTTTGCATTCATGTGTCATCTCCCCCTTGATCAGTCATTCGATCTACCGGCTGCTTAATTGTTTTCCAATGATAAATGAATTCTGCTAGAGCTTGTTCGCCATCTGATGTCAAATGATAGTATTTCCGCTTTGGCCCAGCTTCTGACTTTTGCATGACCCCTTCGATAAGTTTTTCCTTTTGCAAACGAAGCAAAATAGGATAAATGGATCCTTCACTAACATCCGCCAACCCGAACTGTTGTAGTTTAATCGATAATTCATATCCGTATGTCGGCTGCTTTCTGATAATAGACAGAATACATCCCTCTAGAATTCCTTTTAGTAATTGACTTCGTAATGTCATGCTCAAACACCTACCTTGTCTTACAAGATACCAAATGTAAAAATAGCTAACTTGTGTTGCAAGATAGCGTATACCCATTGTACAAATTATATATATAAAATGCAAGGTATTTTTGGTATGATAACTTTATGTATGAAATGAATTCAATGTGGGGAGTTTGACAAATGGAGTGGAAAAATATTTACCGCGGCATACTCATGGGAGCAAGCGATGTGATTCCTGGTGTGAGTGGGGGAACGATAGCAGTATTGCTGGGGATTTATGATCGGCTGATCGCAGCAATAAATGGTATTTTTGGTAGGGGTTGGAAACGTCAATTAAGCTTTTTGATTCCACTGGCTATTGGCGTTGGAATTGCCATCTTAGCATTAAGTAGATTGATAACATGGTTGCTTGACAATTATGTTGTACCTACTCAATTTTTCTTTTTGGGCTTAATTATTGGGATTTTACCATATTTGTTTCATCAAGCGGATGCAAAACGTACATTTCGGGTGAATCATTATCTTTTGTTGCTTATCGGTGCGATATTGATAGGATCGTTAGTATTTTTGCACAAAGGCAGTCCAGCCGAAATAGCAGAAATGACAACTTCTACCTATGTGTTGTTGTTTTTTTCCGGTTTTCTTGCCAGCAGTGCGATGATCCTGCCGGGGATTAGTGGCTCATTCATGCTGCTTGTCATTGGTGTGTATCCAACCATTATGCATGCGGTTAGTCATTTGCGATTGGATATTCTTGCTGTAACGGGAATTGGTATTGTGGCAGGAATCATTATTATGAGTAAAGTAATTCATTTTTTCTTAGAGCGTTTTAAACTTGCTACCTTTGCGTTAATCATTGGATCAGTAATTGGATCGATTATCGTGGTATTTCCTGGATGGCCCATCACGTTGCCGCTCGTCCTGCTCAGTATTGCAACTTTTGCAATAGGACTACTTGTTGCATACATTTTGGGACGAGTGGAATATACTAGCTGAAGCAAACCATAAGACATTCCGTTATTTAAGCCTTACAATAGAGTTAGAAGTCAGATAAGGAGTGTGTATGAAATGAAAAAGATTGCAAATGAAACAGAATTTAATCAATTGATTCAAAGCGAAAAACCGGTCATCATTAAATTCTTTGCAGATTGGTGTCCGGATTGCAAGCGAATGGATATGTTCATTGGTGACGTTATCGATGAATTTAGCCAATATGACTGGTATGAAATCAATAGTGATGAGGTCAAAGGAATCGCTGAAAAGTATGAAGTAATGGGTATTCCGAGCATACTGATTTTCCAAAACGGTGAAAAACTGGCTCATCAGCATAGTGCCTATACGAAAACACCTGAATCGGTAACTGAATTTTTGCATGAACAACTTGGGTGATTGAATTGTCTCATGGCCGATCGGGAAACCGGTTGGCCTTTTTTTAGGAACGATTACATTGACTTAAGCGATTGAGCCATATGCTGAGCGATCGAGAAATCAAGCCAAGCGCTCGAGAACACAAGCTGAGCGATCGAGAACACAAGCTGGGCGATCGAGCCATATGCCAAGCGATCGTGGGACAAGCCCTAAGCCGGAAACGTCAACCCCAAAAGAAAGAATCACCTCTCCTCTCGCTGAAACCTTTTCACCCCACTAATCGTAGTACAAGCTTATAGTTACATGAAACACTTCAACAAAGGATGTGACAGCATATGTATACAACCACTCAACCGGAAAATCAAATTTCAACAGATGCTATTAAGGTGTGGCGAATCAGTAATATCATACAGGATGTAATCGCACTCATTGTTTTGATAGGTTTGTTATGGACAGGAATACACTTTGCTTGGTTTCATTGGATTATCGTCATTCTTTGGATCCTGCTTGGGCTGACTCCAGTGGATGTGATCTGGTCCATTGGAATACAGCCAGTATTATTACATAAATATTGGCGGTACGGCATTACCGAGGAATTTGTCCAATTGAAACATGGAATCTTTGAACAAAAGTATACTGTGATACCAATGACGAAAATACAGTATGTGGAAGCAACGCAAGGTCCATTGCTAAAGAAATATGGATTATATACGATCAAAATTGGCACGATGCGCTCTTCGCATGAGATTCCAGCGTTACCAGAAGCTGAAGCATTCGTATTGCGGGAGAATATTGCAGAACGGGCAAAGCTGAAGGAGGCGGAATGATATGCAGCCGAAACGCATGCATCCGATGAAAATCGTATTCTCTTTTATCAAAACGATACGAAATAGCTTTGTCGTTATATTGTACCTGTTTATTATTAACTTTAATGATGTCTCCACGTTTATTATGATTGGCCGGATCGTGTTTCTGGCCTTTCTGTTATATCGACTGGCAGCGCTCACGATCGAGTGGTGGAAAACCACCTATGAATTCAAAAATGGTACCATTCATATTTATCGCGGGCTGTTTACCAGGTCGGATAATCGGGTCCCGGTGGAACGAGTTCAAAATGTGCAATGGGAAACACCGTTTTATTATCGAATGTTTCACTTGACCGCCTTATCGTTGCAAACAAGTGCTGCAGACAAAGAAGCATCGGTGGTGTTCGAGGCGATTAAACAAAAAGATGCGGAGCAAATCGAAACCCTTGTGCTAAATAAGGGGGCAACCTTGGAACCCCAACAAGCGAGTCCAGACGAGTTTGAACGATCAGTTGGCACGCAGGAGTTCCAAGTAGAAGAAACAACAGATTCGAAAACGATCCATTTCCGGCCAACACGAAAAGACCTATGGAAGGCTTCCTTTCTATCGTTTAGCTTTTTAGCTTTTATTCCTATTTTGGGAACGGTCTATCATCAGATGGATGAGGTGATGAACCTGGATGAACAGGCAAAAGGGCTGATCGCATTTTTAACAAGTTCGTGGCTGATGTTAGGGGCGTTCATTATCATGTTTGTGATCATCGCAATTGTTTTTGGAATGACACGAACGTTTCTGAAATACGGCAAATATGAAATAGCATCAGATAGAGAGCGCATCTATATTCGAAGTGGAACGGTGAGTAAAAGTGCATTTACGGTTCGTAAAGAAAATGTACAAGCCATTCGGATGAATCAAAATCCGCTTAAGAAGGTGCTAGGCTTACTGGAGGTTAGTCTGCTTAGTGCTGGGAGTCAGGAAGAAGAATCAGAGGAAGTTCATTCTCTTTACCCATTTCTCCCACAAGAGCGAGCTGCTGGTCTTATACAGGAACTGTTACCGGACTTTGCCATTGAACAGGAAGAAGAAATGGAGAAACTGCCTCGAACAGCTCTTTTCGTAAGGTTATTACGAATACCGTGGGTGTGGATAATTGCAACGATTCTCATTGTATGGTTGAAGCCCGTATGGTGGTGGGTGTCACCAATTATATTCCTGTTAACCTATGTCATGCGTGTCTTAGATCATCGCAATACACGCTTTCTGCTTCATGAGCAGTTTGTGCAATTTAAAACAGGGGGATTGTGGTCAACCGTGTTTATTACGAACCGGAGCAAAGTGATTGAGGCAGAGGTTGAACGCACCATCCTGCAGAGACGGTTTAGCCTTGCAACGATTCAAACGATCAATCGCACCAAGCCTGTTCATTTGGAGGAAATCAAGGATGTTCCCGTAGAAACGTCGAACAAGTTTATTACATGGTACCATGATCGATATAAGGAAATAGAAGTCAAGTGATTGAAAGAAGAACCAAGTGGGAATAAAGAAGAATAAAAAGGAGTACTATCATGCACCTGCTGTTCTCCCAATTTGCCAAGCCAACAGGACTGACCGGAGCATTTGTTGGCTGGTTTATGGCGAAGGAAAATGAACAAATAATTTGCTGGACACTGGATTTTTTAGATATCCAGGATCATGATCATATTGTAGAAATCGGTTTCGGACCAGGCCAGGCGATGAAAGAGTTATTGCTTGGCTCTAAACACCACCTGTCAATTACGGGCATTGATCCATCCGAAGTCATGGTATACCAAGCATTAAGGAAACTGAACAAATATATGAGGCATCAGTATCAGGTGCAGCTGTTTGAACAGGGGGCCGAGCCATTTCCTAAACTTTCGCGTAAGATTGATCACGTATTTGCGATCAACAATATCACATTTTGGAAAGATCCTGTTTCTACTTTAACTAAAATTAAACAGCAAATGAATCCTGGAGCTAAGATAGCGTTAACGCTAAAACCACATGAAAAAGGTGCCACCGATACCACTACAGAATTAATTGGCGGCCAATTAAAGGGACTGTTAACCCAAACAGGATTTCAGGAAATTGCCGTGTTTATCCATCCAACAAAACCAAATGATACGGTGTGTGCAGTTGGCATGAATAATGGATAAAATTGTTGATTTTGAGTAAAACTGCTGTCTGGAAAATTACAGAATTGCAAGAAGTTATGACAAATTATAAGTGGAATCGATCGAAAAAAGAAGGGATATCCGTAAGAAAGTAGAAATTATAGTAAGGACTAGTTATTTTGGCGAATAGAAGAAAGAAAAAACAGGGGATTATTGTTAAGAAAATAGGGGAATAAACTATGTGGAAGCAGTGGGATTGTCTCGTTTATAACTTGATAAAGATAACGATGCAATTCCTTATTGTCTGTACAATAAGCAGTAAGAAAGGATGAATTTTTTGATGAATACAGCAATTATTCCTGAGTTCACACTAAATGACGGCCTTGTATTGCCAGCAATTGGTTTTGGTACAGTTACATTAAAGGGAAGTAAAGGAGTTCATTCCATTCAAAGTGCGATCGATGCAGGATATCGGTTATTGGATACAGCGGTTAATTATGACAACGAGGGCGCAGTAGGGGCGGCGGTCAGTCGCAGCTCTGTTCCAAGGTCGGAACTGAAAATCACTTCAAAGTTGCCGGGACGTTACCAAACATACGACAAAGCAGTGACAGCAATTCAAGAGTCTCTGTATCGGGCAAATCTCAATTATTATGATTTATATCTTATTCATTGGCCAAATCCGAACCAAGATCATTATGTTGAGGCATGGCAAGCCATGATTGATGCCCAAAAATGGGGATTGATCCGTTCTATCGGCGTGTGTAACTTTTTGCCTGAACATATAGACCGCCTTATTCAGGAAACAGGGGTAAAACCAAGCATTAATCAAATTGAAATGCATCCCTTCTTTAATCAAGAACAACAAAGAAAGTATCACCAGGAACACGCTATTCAAACAGAAGCTTGGAGTCCTTTGAGCCGGGTAGGTGCATTATTCCAACATAAAACACTGAAAAGAATTGCAGATGATCATCATAAAGCAATCTCACAGGTGATTTTACGGTGGCACTATCAATTGGGGTCAATTCCTATCCCAAGATCTGCCTCCCTTGAACACCAACAGGAAAACATTGCCATTTTTGATTTTTCGTTGAGTGAAGCAGAAATGAGTGAGATTGCGGAATTAACCCGCCCAGATGGCAGATGGAACAATGAACTGGATCCGGCAGTTCACGAAGAGTTTTGATTCACAAGATTGACGTGCAAGGATAATACCTATACGAAAAAGACATGAATAAAAGCGGGATGTAGATGCACATCCCGCTTATACTAAATCAAACCTCAGGTTACGCTCATCACCAAAACGAATTTTACAATTTTGTAATGCCAGCAGATGTTTGTTAAGCTTTTTTGGTTTCAACTGATAAATTCGGGCAAACATATCCCGGTCAATCCCATTGTAATGAATCGTTTGGATGGTTTGTATGTTTAATAGACTTGATTCTGGATATGCATCACCGGGGTTTTCCCACTCGATCAGGAATGGCAGCATTGCTTCTGTATGGTTATACTGCGGGAAAAGCATCCGCCATTTTAAAACCGTACCGTCCGGCTTGGCTCGCTGTCCAGCAAATGGACCGGTGTAAGGGATAGCTTCCCGTTCGAAATGTGCAATATAGTCATCCATCTGGTTCGTTCGTAATGCAAATTGGAATGGACCAAGCAAATCATTGTCCACGACATAAACCAAATGCTGAATGAGTGGGTTCTCCGCATTTCTTGCCTTATCGAGATCGGTTACCCCTAGCCATTCCAAATAACTGTCATTGGAAAAATAGGACAAGTAATTATACGTGCCCCAATTAATATGTTCGCCACCCTTGATTGCTTTGATGGTGAATTGATTTCCATACTGTGCACTAGCCTGTTCCGCATTATTTCCAGCTATTACGATATGATCTAATGCTAACATGTCCTATCACTCCCCGTTTGGTTTGTCTGTCGAATTCGATGACCCTCGAGCTAGCTATTTGAATACTCATTATCAATCTCTATTTTTAACTTTGCAATATATTTGTTTTGCGTCTTGTTTCGTAAGCTACTGAAAAAGGTTTACCCGAGTGCAAAAGGAGATATGGCCATTTATTTTATCAGGCAATCTATTTTTAGTCTGATTTGTTTTCTTTAATCATGCGTTTCCTCACATAAGCCGCGCTTCAGTAGATCGATTTCTTTTAAAAAATATTGCATGGATTTGTCATACGTTAACTCTCTGGCAAAACTGAGAACAAGATTATGAAAGGCAACAGCGATTAAAATTTGGACAATGTGAAACACGTCAGCTCTATTTTCAATCGCTAGATTTTTTGTATTCATCAGTTGACGAATCTCGATCAATTGCTTTAATTTTTCCTTGCTGAAATTCTTGGTAAATGTGCGTTCCATTTGATAATTCATGTTTAAGAATGCATTCTTAAAGAAATCACGATTTTCCTGACTTTGGGAGTTTTTCAGCATCGATTGATACATGGCGATAGCAGTATCAAAAATATCACCGTCCGTCTGTCTGAGGAAGGTGACAAACTCGCGTACCCGCATTTTGCCGGACAGTTCCAGTATATAATAAAATGCGTCTTCCTTATCATGAAAATATTGATAGAAGCTCCCTCTAGGTATATCCGCCGTTTTTACAATATTGGAAATCGAAGCCTCATATAGGGACACCCTGGAAAATTCCTTCTTCACTGCTTGAATCAGGAGTTGTCTTTTTTTGCCGGGCAAATTGAAAAAAGTTGATCTTGGCATTTGTATTCCCTCAATTCCATCTGAAGTGACATGGTGTCACAATAAACAATGTGATTATTATAAATGACATAGTGTCACATGTCAATTTAAACCGTTATGGTGATGACAATTTGTATCTTTCCCACAGGAATATTGATATAGTACATGTAAAAGAAACTACTAAGGTGCGTGGAAGATATATGGATCAGCCAACTATTTTAATTGTGGAAGATGAAAAAAAGCTAAGCCGTGTGCTGGAGCTGGAATTAACGTATGAACATTATCAAACACAAATTGCTGATAATGGAAAAACCGCTCTTGAATTGCTAAGGCAAAAGAAGTGGGATCTTGTCTTGCTAGATATCATGCTGCCAGAACTCAGCGGGCTGGAGGTACTTCGCCGTGTCCGCCGCTTTGATCAGCTTACCCCAATTATCTTATTGACCGCAAGAGATGAGGTACATGATAAAGTAAGTGGATTGGATCTGGGTGCCAATGATTATATCACAAAGCCTTTTCAAATTGAAGAATTGCTTGCCCGTATTCGTGCGCATCTTCGCCATTATAAGGGAAGTGAACAGCGCAGCAATGTACTGGAATTAGGTGAGTTATATGTTAATTTACATACACGGCTGGTGAAACGCCAATCGAAAGAAATCGAACTTACCCCAAGGGAATATGATTTGCTTGTTTATTTATTGAAAAATGCAAACGTCGTCTTGACACGTGAGCAATTAATTGAACATGTATGGGGCTTTGATTACATGGGAGATACCAATGTGGTAGACGTTTATATCCGCTATCTCCGACAGAAAATGGATAAAGGGTTTGCGGTGAATTATATTCAGACGGTACGCGGTGTTGGGTATGTTATGAGGGATCGAAGCCAATGAAATTACGGACAAAAATTCAACTGTTTTCCAGCATCTTTATGCTCATTTTAATTATTCTTGTCAATGCTTCGATTTATTACTTGTTTTATCACGTTTCGATTAATGGGGAAATGGAGCAATTACAACAGCGAACAGAAATGATTGTCAGCGCATTAAACAAAAATCCAACGGTTCCGGTTTCCGACTTGCTGGATGGCTATCTCCCCGGTGAAGGAATGATCCGGGTGATTGCTCAGGATGGAGATATCAAGAATACAGTAACGAAGCGAAATAATTATCGCAGCCTTCCCGGTAAATTTTCAACATCAGAGAAGCGGGAATTTGTAACCGCAGAAACCGGGGAAGATATTGCTGTCATTTCTCAGCCAATTATCTGGGAAAACGGCGACATTGTAACCCTCCAGGTATCCAAGCATTTACTGGAGTTGCACCGAACGATGCGCGTCCTCTTATACGCAGTTATCATTGCTTCGGTTATCATGTTACTCCCTGTGGTCATTGCGGGAAGTGTGTTAAGTGTATTTTTATTAAAACCAATCAACAAGCTGATTCACACAATGAAGGAAAATAAGACGATGGGGAGGTGGAAAAAGATAACATTGGATGGACGTTCCAGAGATGAATTATATCAGATGGAAGCCACGTTTAATGAAATGATTGACCATCTAAAGGAGAATTTCGAGAAGCAAGAACAGTTTGTTTCCAATGCCTCGCATGAATTAAAGACACCCATTGCGATCGTTAAAAGCTATGCCCAATTATTGAAGCGGCGGGGCATGGAGCGACCAGAAGTTTTTCACGAGTCGGTTGGCGCGATTGATTCGGAAGCGGATCGGATGCAAAAATTGGTTGAACAAATGCTGTTGTTGGCTAAAAATAAACAAGAGGCGCATCGCCATCCGGTCAATCTTATAACACTATGTCAACAAGGTATTGCTGCCTTTAGCGGTGCCTATGAGCGAACAATTACCTTTAAATATGAAGTAGAAAATGTTTGGATACATGCGAATGCCGAACAAATAAAGCAGGTTATTTATATTCTACTTAGCAACGCATTGCAATATAGTGCCGATGACGTTCATGTACATGTAGATCGCCAGGGTGATCAGGCGATACTTCAGGTAGAGGATTTCGGGCAGGGTATTCAGCCGGAAGATCAGTCCAAGGTGTTTGATCGTTTTTATCGCGTAGATAAGGCTAGAAACAGGGATACAGGAGGAACTGGCTTGGGCCTGCCGCTAAAAAGAAAGATTGAGCGAGCAGTGCACCACGCGATACAGGAGGAACTGGCTTGGGCCTGCCGATTGCCAAAATGATTGTAACTGAACATAACGGGGGAATTTCTGTTACCAGTACGTTCGGACAAGGATCGTTATTTACCGTGAAGCTGCCACTTATAGCGGATGTTCCGGAAACATAGGAATGGTGGAGTTATTTCTAACTGTCTATCGTGTGCATATGTCAATGCTGTTCATCTAGATTATCTCCTTCTCAGCAAATTCTAATGTTTCTCACAGGGTATCTTCATTCATAGTTGATACATTGGATTTAGCAAAACGGTCTATGATGAAAATAGGAGGGAACGAACTTGGTAAAGAAAATTGGTATCATCATTGGGATAATGCTAGTCGCTCTATCTCTAGGATTTGGCATCTATCATTCCAGTGCGTCCAACTTAGAACCGGAATTATCAATGGATGAAATTAAACAGCTTGTTTCTGATCAATACCCAGGTACGATTACGAAACTGGAATTGGAAAAGAACAGCAATAAGGCTATTTACGAGGTTGAAATTACGGGGAATAATCACGTATATGAATTGCACCTTGATGGCAAGACCGGTGAAGTCGTTGACTTGCGAGAGAAAATGAAGCTGGACAGGGATCATGCCGGGCAAACGACTGATGCCGATGAAGATAAACCAGAAGAAGCAAATCAGCCGAAAAACCCTAATAATAACGAAAAAGAAGCATCAGATGCAGACACAGCTCAGGACAATAAACAGACCGGAAATAAACATATACAGCGGAAGCAAGCCGTTATCCAGTCGAAAAAGGCAATGGAAATCGCATTAAATGAATTTGCCGGAGAAATTACCGACTTTGATCTGGAGGAAGACGATGGCCGTTTGATTTATGAAATTGAAATAGAAAACGGGGATAGGGAAGCAGAAATTAAAATTGATGCGTATACCGGAGAGATTTATTCATTGTCGATTGAGAATGATGATTGAAGAAAAACCAGAAGCCCCCGTTGTTAGGGATGCTTCTGGTTTTCCCTATTACACAATCCGTCTTCTTATCGAGGACGAAATCACGTCAATAATTGTAACCATAATAATAATTCCTAAAAGGATGATGCCAACACGATCCCATGAGTGGCCGTTCAACGCGAAAATCAATGGCGCGCCAATTCCTCCAGCTCCTACAACCCCAAGAATTGTCGCGGCACGGACGCTTAATTCAAACCGGTAAAGGGTATAGGACATAAATGCAGGTAAAACTTCTGGTACAACTGCAAACCAGAGTGTCTGAATCTTATTTGCTCCTGAAGCGGTCAAGGATTCGGTTGCTCCGAGATTCGTACTTTCAATAGATTCACCGATTAATTTACCGAGCATACCAATCGAATGAACACCTAATGCCAGTATACCGGCAAATGGTCCAAGTCCAACAGCTTTGATAAATATTAAGGCTAAAATGAGTTCCGGAAATACACGGATCGCACTTAAAATAAATTTAGCTGTGGATGAGATCCAGCGATGTTTACTCATATTACGCGCTGCAAGTAAGGCAAGCGGAATACAGAGTATGGCCGAAATAAAGGTACCAAGTACAGCAATGGCAAGCGTTTCTAGTAGGGATCGTAACAAATCCTCTCCAGCCGGGTCATAGACATAGCCCCAGTCCGGGTGAAAGAGTCCATTGATCATTCCCTTCATTGCTGTTATTGCCGTATCTTTTACTTCAATAGCGGGTGCGCCCCAGAACGCCCAAGCATAAATAAGAAGTACAATCACAATAATAGTCCATTTTTTTATCTGTTTGTTTAGTGGTTTCTTTGCGCTTAATTTACTCATATTAATTTCTCCCGTAGTCGGTTACTGATCGCATCCACGATAATAACGACGATAAAGGTATAAATGATAATGGTTAATACACGGTCATATTGATAAAAGCTGAGAGCATTATTTAAGACTAATCCAACGCCGCCAGCCCCAACATAACCAAGAATGGCCGCAGCACGAATATTGATTTCAAAACTATAAAGAAAGTATGATATATAATGCGCAACAACCTGTGGAATAACCCCGAAGAATATCCACTGTATTTTATTTGCTCCAACCGCCGTCATTGCCTCCATCGGCCCAGGATCGATTGCTTCAATGGATTCATAGAATAATTTTGCGATAACACCGAATGAGAATACCGAAATAGCCACAATCCCGGCAATTTCGCCAATTCCAAAGATCGGCACAAATAAAGCAGCTAATAATAATTCCGGAATGGTACGGATTAAATTCATAATAAATCTGGCAAGCTGGTAAACGATTGGCAGCTTAAAGACATTACTAGAGGATAACAAAGCTACTGGAATAGCTACAATTCCTCCAAAGGTCGTACCCAGTACTGCCATTCGTATCGTTGCCAGCATAGGCTCGGTAATCGAAGCGAAATAGGACCAATCTGGCGGAAACATCTCATCGATGAGGGTAGCCATGCCTGGAAGCCCGTCAATAAGCCCGCCGATGGTCACACCCGTATTTCGTGCGCTACCCCAAATAATGAGCAGAATAAAAATAACTGTTAACAAAACCTTTAGCTTAGCGATTCTTCTTGATTTAATTGCGTTCATTGTTCGGTCTCTCCTAACAGCTCGTCTTGCCTGATTTGACGACCATAGATCTCGGAGAATACATCATCCGTTGCTTCCTCAACCGGACCATCATAAACGATTTCACCGGCACGGATTCCAATAATTCGGGTGGCATATTGCCGTGCCAAATCGACAAAGTGGAGGTTAACAACGGTCGTAATCCCTAATTCTTGATTGATTCGTTTCAAGTCATCCATTACTTGCTTTGTTGTGAACGGATCAAGTGATGCAACAGGCTCGTCAGCCAAAATAACCTTTGCTTCCTGTGCCAATGCTCTGGCGATAGAAACCCGTTGCTGTTGTCCCCCGGAAAGCTGATCGGCACGTGTATAGGCCTTGTCTTTTATGTTTACCCGGTCTAAAGCATTAAGTGCCAGGTCCACATCATGTTTAGGGAACATTCCCAAAATGGTTCGTAATGTGGAGTGGTAGCCAACGCGTCCGGATAATACATTACGTAAGACAGTAGAGCGTTTTACTAGGTTGAAATTCTGAAATATCATTCCAATATCACGACGAATACGTAACAGGGATTTCCCTCTTGCCCGTGTAATTGAATTACCATCAATGACGATTTCACCATCTGTAATTTCGTGAAGCCGATTAATCGAGCGCAGGAGTGTTGACTTTCCAGCGCCGGAAAGTCCGACAACTACAATAAAATCGCCCTTATTCATTGTGAGGTTTACGTTGTTTAATCCTTTGGTGCCATTGGGATAGACTTTGGAAACATTTTTAAATTCAATCATTTGTTCAATTTTGCTCCTTTATGGAAGTTTTCAAAACATACGTTGTAACAACCTTGCATGGAATCCGTTAACAATTGTATATACAAGGAGTTGTTGTTGTCGTTGATACGTTAAGGTTACGCTTGGAAGCTGTCAGAAAAGATTACCTGGATACCTAGTCATGATTGGTAATGACTTTCCAATTATGATTAACAGTTACATGGACGACAGGATGCTTTAAGAAATAGTTAGCAATAAGTTCTGACACATCGATTGGAATATCCTTTATGACGGGTTTGTCTTTGTACATAAAATATTCCCCGCCACCGCCTGTGCGATAATTATTCATGACAACATCATACAGGGCATTCATCTCTACTGGCTCACCCCTATGCTCCAGTTTGACGACACGTTCACCAATCGGCTTGGAAATGTCAAAAATATAATCAATACCTTCCCACATGTCATAGTTGTAATGCTGTGGCTTAGGCGTGGTGAACGCAGGATTTAATGCAACATCTCCACCTGTATATTGCTGGAAGTAAGCGGCTGAGCGCTCCAGTGCATCTTTCATATCCTGTCCACTAATGCGAATGACTTTTAGTGTGTTGGGATAAATGTAGTTGGATACGACATCACGCATGGTGACATCTTCTGGAAATCCCTTTGCTTGATTATCAAAAAGGGCCGTATTGGAAATGTCCACGTTTGCCGCTTCCATTTGTACGTGATTGATAAATTCAATCAATGGGTTATCTTCCATGCGAATGGCCATTGGATCATGAACGGTCATATCGCCTTTGATTTTCCCAATCGGCTGGTCAAGCCATTCTTGCGTCGCATTTTCATACACTTGAGTTTTAGCCAATAACTGTTCATCGGCTTCTACACTTGCAGACGATAGGAGTTCGGTGGTTGCGTCCATGCATTGCCAGTGCTCCTCATTCTTTTGCAGGGTTAACGTCACCTTCCCTAGCATAATTCCATTATTTCCCGGCTGAACAATAGGTACGCCATTGATTTGTTTTCCGGCAATCTGGCGATGCTGGTGTCCGGTTAGTAAGACATCGATTCCTTCCACTTCTGCACATAGCTGGTATCCTTGATTCTCACCTGTCAAAGTCTCTGATGGTTCTCCAGTATCCGGATCCCGTTCGAAACCTCCATGATAAGCGACAACAACAATATCGGCTTGTTCCTGGTTCCGTAAATAAGGTATCCATTTTTTGGCTGTTTTCACAACGTCCATAAATTGCAACCCTTCAATGTGCTCCGGTTTTTCCCAGTTTGGGATATAGGAGGTTGTCAGCCCGAGTATGCCAACTTTTACATCGCCAGGAAATGTTTTCATAATATAAGGTTTTCCATAGAAAGGATCACCATCCTTATTAACAATATTTGCAGCTAACCAGGGGAATGTGGACTCCGACACTGCTTGTTGAAGGATCGCCTGTCCATAGTTGAATTCGTGGTTGCCGAAAACTGCAGCATCATAACCGATCTCGTTTGCCAAATATGTCATTGGATTCGGCTGCTCCGGTTCCCTTTTTACATAATGGTACGTGAGCGGGGTCCCTTGAATTAAATCACCATTATCGATGATGACTGTATTTTTGTGTTTGTTTCGTTCCTTTTGGATAAGTGTGGCTATTTTCCCTAAGCCAACATGAGCATATGCATTTGTCCCATAGTTGATCGGATAGATATTTCCATGTACATCACTTGTTTCCAAAATAACGAGCTCGGTGGTTTCCATTGGTTCTCCCCCTTATCTTAGGATTCTTAGATGGGTAATTATCACTAAAAGTAAAGCATTTTACTTAACTTTACAAAACTAGTGTAAACGATTTAGTCGAATTTTGTAACCTTTATTTTATTATTGTTGAAAAAAGAAATTGGAACTGGATGCGGTCTGAAAGGTAAAGTAGACTTTATTTCTCTGATTTGCTGGCATAAGCATATTTTTTTTCGACTATAAATTTTCAAATAAAATATATATTTCCTCGTCAATTTAGTATATAATACGATATGTATTTACATAGATGTGGCAAAAGTGTGTAAAAAGGCTGGAACAGGAGAAATGTAAATTTTTAGTATTATTTTTTCACCTTTTACCAAATTTTTGTACATCAATTGTAAAAAGAAATCATATTTGGGGGTTCAATTTATGCTGAAGAAACTTGGACTTTTTCTGTTGACGATTGCGTTTGTTTTATTCATCGCAACAGGATGCAGTGGTAGTAAGGACGATAGCAAGGGAAAGGACGAGCCATTTGAACCGGAAAAGCTGAAAGTTGGTTTTGTTCCATCCCAAAATGCGGAGACGCTGGAAGCCAAAGCGAAGCCATTAGCTAAGTTACTGGAAGATAAGCTAGGAATTCCAGTAGAGGTTGCGGTAACAACGGATTACAATGGTGTCGTGGAATCGATGGGCGCGAAAAAGCTTGATATTGGTTTTCTCCCGCCAACTGATTATGTACTAGCCCATGAAAAAGGTTATGCCGATGTGCTATTACAGGCACTTCGTTATGGCGTTAATCCGGAAGATGGTTCGAATACGGACGATCTGGTCGAGTACTATTATTCCGGTCTGCTTACAAAAAAGGACGCTGATATTAACAGTCTAGAGGATCTAAAGGGGAAAACAATTGGCTGGCAGGCACCAACGTCCTCAGCTGGATATGTTTGGTCTGCAGTAGAAATGAAAAAGGAAGGCATTGATGCGCAAAAAGATGTACAAGGTGTTCAGTTGCAGGGTCATGATAAAGGGGTAACAGCCGTGTTAAACGGTGATGTTGATGCAGCTGCAATTTTCATCGACGCCCGTAATATTGTAAAAGAGGAATTTCCAGACGTATTTGATAAAACGAAAATCGTTTACACCACAGAAAAAATTCCAAATGACACAGTCAGCGTTCGTCCTGACATGAGTGATGAATGGAAAGATAAAATTGCTGATGCATTTATTGAAATCGGAGAAGATCCAGAAGGTCAAAAAATAATTGAAGATATTTATACACACGTTGGGTACAAGAAATCCAAGGACTCCAATTTTGATATTGTTCGCGAATACTCGGATAAAGTAGAAGAAATCGGTAAATAGTTATAGACGCAGAAAGGATGCTCGCACATGAGAATGCAGCATCCTTTTTTTAAAACACTCTATTCGCACTATTTAATAAAAAATCGAAAAAAAGTTTTTCAAGTGTGATATATGTCATAGCAGGTTAACCAAAGTGGCGGTAGAATAATAAGTGAGAGATTTGGGATGTCTCTGCTCTATTACCACTATATTTGTGCAAGCTGAAAATGTAAGCTTGCACACCATTTCGCGAAAGTAAAGCCATTATCATGGATAAGGCTTTTTACTTTCGCTTTTTACGTACGTTCTATAGGGTAATTCGCACTACTTTTTGAAACATAATTGTAATATTGATGTTTTGTAACATAACATAGCGGGTACTCAGCAAATAAGAAACTTCTAGGAGGAACCCGTCATGAATCAGAATAATGTGCTGGTCTACATCAATAATAATAGCAAGCAACGTTTAGATGTACTTGATCAATTAGATAAATGGCAAATTGATTATCAAACGAAAAATATTGCCGAAAACCCGAAGTACTTGGAAGAGCTACAAGCAGAAGGAATTTATGGAACCCCCGTTACGTTCATTAACGGGCAGCCAATTTTAGGCTTTCAAAAAGATAAAATGAAACTTGAGTTGGGACTGGAACGTAATGACAACGGCTGGTAGATAAGGCTTGCGAAGTGGAACTTGAAACAAGAACGTCACATTGGGCGGAATCATTGCATAAATTATAATGAAGATAACGTTAAAAAGAGGTGTTTACGAAAATGTCTCACAGGCCCTTTTTTTATCAGCAGCCATATCGGGCATATGGTGACATTGCCAATTATCAGCAGTTGAATGCCTATCATCAGCAATGGCCGCACCAGCAATTCCCCTATGTTTATCAAACGTATCCACCGTCCCCGTCTCCGTTTACGTACTTTGCTAAACCGCCACAGCCGACCAATTGGTATGCTCCGATAAATCAACAGCAACAGTCAGCGAATGTGCCTCATCCGCAGCCAAAGCAAAATGGACTTCTTGCTTTATTTCAAGATAAAGATGGGCAGGTAGATTTGGATAAAATGTTTTCAACGGTAGGGCAATTCGCTAACACCTTCCAGCAAATCACACCGGTTGTAAAACAAGTCGGATCGTTCATGAAGAATTTATAAAAAATAATATTTGCAACTTAATATTCATGTAACTTTTGTACAAATAAGCTGATTAAAACGTCCCCACAGTCAGCTTATTTCACTTATTCAGTGATGAGAACCAAGCCCAGAATTGCCGGAAAAACGATAATCGTCCTTTTGTATATGGGATAAAACAATATGAAACAGGAGAGCGTAAGTACATGTATGTGTTGCAGGAATGAAGCATTAGAGGAGAATGCATATGATTGGTTGTTTAATTATCCATGGCTATACAGGGGGTCCGTATGAGGTTGATCCATTAGCAGCCTTCTTGCTGGAAAATACGAACTGGCATGTTGAAGTCCCTACTTTGCCGGGCCATGGCAAACATTTATGTTTAACGGAAGAAAATGTCTCACATAAACGATGGATTCAAGCTGCCGAACGAACACTGAAGACGATGATTGAAACATATGACCAAATTTATTTGATTGGGTTTTCCATGGGCGGGATGATTGCCTCTTATCTGGCTACAAAATACAAGGTAACTAAACTGGTTTTGTTAGCACCGGCAGGTAAATATTTATCATGGAAACAAATTTTATTAGATGTCGGTGAAGTGCTTGTCGACGGTTGTAAAGGTACATTGCGGCAGAATAAATTATACCTGCACTATAAAAAGAAACTGGGAGCGGTCCCTTTAAAGGCTAACTTGGAGTTTTTGAAACTAGTTCGGTTTACAAGGCCATACTTAAAAAATGTGGATACCCCTGTACTGATTGCACAAGGGCAACAAGATGGGTTAGTCCCGTACAAAACAGCGTATTACCTGGAAAAGGAAATGACATCAAAGCAAAAAGAGGTCGTTTTTTTTGAACGATCGAAGCATTTGATCTGTTTGGGAAATGATAAAGATACACTGAATACGATTGTATACAGCTTTCTTACTAAAAAGTGAGTGGTAACATTGCCGCTCACTTAGTCTAAACAAAGGCGCGGGTACCCGGTTAACACCGTTCGTTGGTATTAGCGGCATAAAGCTTAGATTTTTACGCTTTTTTTAGTCTTTAAAAAATGAAATAACTAATCCGCCTTCACCAGAATAGGTCGATATCAGCGGTCCCATTTCTGTTAGTAGAGCCTCCTGGAATGGATACTTGTTACGGATTTCAGCCATAACGGTTTTTGCACGTTCCTCCGCATTACAATGGGACATCGCGATGATTTTGTTTTCCATGTTTTTGGTATATTCGCCGATCTGTTCAATAAATCGTCTAATTGATTTTTTATCTCCACGAACCTTTTCCGTGACTTCGATGGACCCTGATTCATTACCGTGCATGAGCAGTTTAATATTCAGTGTTTTGGCAATGGTGCCTTTCACCTTGTCTAAACGTCCACCCAGGATCAAATTTTCGAGTGTCTTTAAGACAAATAATGTGGTGGTTTGTTCCACACGTTCCTGCATGTGCGCTATGAGCTCAGCGAATGTATGACCTTCTTTGATGATTCTGTCCGCTTCATGAAGCAACAGTGCCAGCCCACAAGAGGCTGTCTTTGTATTAATGACTTCAATTTGGCGGTCGGGTTGTTCCTCAAGTAACCTGTTTTTCCCGGCAACAGCGTTTTCGAACGTACTGCTTAACCCTTTCGACATACTTAACATCAGAATTGGTTTTGCAGGATCTACTTGCTGATAAGCCTCATAAAAGTCATGCGGGCTTGGTGCAGATGATTGGGGAAGTGTATTCGAATCTTTTATTTTTTGATAAAAGTGCTTTAAATCAAAAGACGTACCACTTTTATATGTTTCTCCCTGGAAATTCAGATAAAGTGGGACAGAAATCAAGTCTAACGATTCAGATAACTTCCCGGGTACATCCGCTCCGCCATCCGTCATGAATTGAATTTGCATGGTGTCACCTGCTTTTTAAAGGATAATTTAATTATAACAGGTTTGGTCAGCAAATAGTGGGATATTCAACAATTCAACAAAGACCAACCGAAAACAATACGGTTTCAGTTGGTCTCACGCAGTTTATCCCGCCTTAACGGGTAGTAAGACCCCCCCACTTCAAGATTTTGAAGTGGAACTAAAAAAGATAAGTTGGGGTCAATTGCATGACAAAGGCCCGATTCTGTTCTCAGCCTGCACGATGCAGGTCACAAAGGCGTTGCAACTCAGATGTTCGAGTTCTTAGCCTTTGTTCCTCTATTCAGTTGGGGAAAGGGCAGACTAAAATCGTCACGTCCTTATGTCTTCGCCTGCACTAGCACGTCTTGTGCGTCGGAAGCCCGTACTGAATGAAGTTTCACTTTATTTTTTTCTCGAAATGGTGACGCTTCGTTTCCGCGATGTGCTCATAATAAATAGGAGCAGACCGAAGACAACGATTGTTCCACCCAGCCATTGAGAGGAAGTGACCTTCTCATGAAGAATGAAATAGGCCAAGATCGATGCGCCAATTGGTTCGAAAATAATCCCCATAGAGATCGTTGCCGTACTTAGCCATTTTAACGCCCAATTAAACAACGTATGGCCGAGGAACGTTGGAATAATAGCTAAGGCCAGGAAGATGCCCCAATGGTTGAGCGAATAGCCAAAGAATGGGTTATGTAACAGGATATTATAAATTATTAATGTTATCGAGCTGATACCGTATACGACAAACGTGTAAGGCATCAATGATAAACGTTTTCTTGCATGTTGTCCGAGCAGGAAATAGGCTGTAATCGCCACTGCTCCAATAAGGGCCAGCATATCACCCAATAAGGCTGTACCACTTAAACGAAAATCCCCCCAACTGATAATAAAGCTTCCAATTAGAGCGATGACCATGCTGATAATTGCCCCTTGTGAAAACCGTTCTTTGAAAAAGATATAGGTGCCAATAAAAGCAAATATTGGTTGAAGGGTTACCAGTACAACGGAGCTTGCAACCGATGTATAATTCAAGGATTCAAACCAGAGAATAAAGTGGAACGCCAGGAATACACCAGCAAAAGCGGAGAGAATCCAATCTTTTTTTTCAATTGCGCGAAATTCATGCCGGTGTTTAAGCAACACATATGGAGCCATCAAAATAACGGCGAGCAGTAAACGGTAATTGGCAATGATAGCAGCTGGTACACCACTTGCCAGTTTGACAAGAACTGCTGAGGTTGAGACGGCTATGACACCAATTACTACGACGATATATGGATTAAACGGAGGTATACGCATGTTAAATCTCCCTTGTTCGTAATCATGATGAGTTTGAATCGAATTTATTTTATCATGTTAAGGGAAAAAAATCACGAAGGAGTAGATATCCTTAGCATAAATGTGTTATGATATAATAACTGTTATGGAAGCATGAATTTTCAAGTGAGGCCCCTCCAGAAGTGAAGGATGCCTTTTTTAAGCGTAAGAAAAGTATAAATGAAGCTGTAATCAATCCCATTACAGGAAAAGCCAGTTACAGGGCTCGTGCTTCCTGTATCCACGCACGTGCTTCGTTGATTCGATCAGGTATAATGACCTTCCCCTTTTGACTTTCAAAAAGGAAATATACTTTGGCACGTGCCGGCACAAGGCAGGCTGTTTTTGTCTGAAAACATCAGGCAATAGTGTTGTTTGCACGAGATGTTTAACGCTTTTCTTATGATAAATAAATATATAAGTGCTTGAACAAGTACCGAATTGGATCAAAGGTCGAGGCGCACAGTTTCGAAGAGCTCAATATATATATCACCTGCAGTTGGTGTCTTTTGCAATAAGAGAAAGAGCCTAGTCGATATCCTTAAATTGTGTTCCTTGTATCAACGTATTTGGTGTGTGGGCGAAACGATATAATCCGCATATCCACCTTTAGGGACAACAATGAAGCACTTACACTTTTGT
Organism: Lentibacillus songyuanensis; assembly: GCF_039548255.1. Classification (NCBI taxonomy): domain Bacteria; kingdom Bacillati; phylum Bacillota; class Bacilli; order Caryophanales; family Bacillaceae; genus Lentibacillus; species Lentibacillus songyuanensis. The sequence goes on along the minus strand of NZ_JBCLVH010000008.1, from coordinate 4,624 downwards.
TCATGCGAATTTTAAAGTAAAAAAGGAGTAGACTATTAGGTGACAACATTCAACGATTTAGGTGTCTCGCAACCGATTATGAAAGCATTGGAAAAAATGGGCTTTGAGGAAGCGACACCAATTCAAGCAGAGACAATCCCGCTTGCCATGCAAGGGAAAGATGTAATTGGACAAGCACAAACAGGTACAGGTAAAACAGCGGCATTTGGTATCCCGATGATCGAAAAGATTGATAAAAGCCTACGCAAAATTCAAGGGCTGGTTGTCGCGCCAACGCGTGAATTGGCAATCCAGGTTGCCGAGGAAATCAACCGATTAGGCAAGTTCAAAGGGCTTCGTACGCTCCCTGTATATGGCGGACAGCATATGGAACGACAAATTCGCTCGCTAAAGGATGGGCCGCACATTGTGGTAGCAACGCCTGGCCGTTTGCTGGATCATATGCGCCGTAAAACGATTCGTATCGATCAAGTGAAAACGGCTGTACTGGATGAAGCAGATGAAATGCTCAACATGGGCTTTATCGATGATATCCGTGAAATTTTGAAAGGTATTCCGGAAGAACGGCAAACCCTGTTATTTTCTGCAACGATGCCAAAAGAAATTCGCGATATTGCGACACATCTCATGAAGAACCCGGAAGAAATTAAAGTGAAGGCAAAAGAAATGACGGTCGAAAATATCGATCAATACTTTGTCGAAGTTCCGGAGAAATATAAATTTGATACACTTACGAACCATTTAGATATCAACGGACCAGATTTAGCGATTGTATTTAGCCGAACGAAAAAGCGGGTGGATGAAATCACGGAAGGTTTACAAGCTCGTGGATTTCGTGCGGAAGGTATTCATGGTGATTTAACACAAGGTAAACGGATGTCTGTATTAAATAAATTTAAAAACGGCCGGGTTGAAGTATTGGTTGCCACCGATGTAGCAGCACGCGGGCTTGATATTTCGGGTGTGACACATGTATACAACTTCGATATCCCGCAAGACCCGGAAAGCTATGTACACCGCATTGGCCGCACAGGGCGTGCGGGGAAAACCGGGGAAGCAATTTCGTTTATTACACCACGGGAAATGGCACACCTGCATTTGATTGAAAAGACAACCAAAAGTAAGATGAAGCGTATTATGCCGCCTTCCAGTCAGGACGCATTGCGCGGACAGCAGCAAGTTACCGTTGACAAGCTTTTAAAAACGATTGAGAAACAGGATTTAAAAGCATACCATGAGACCGCCAATGAGCTTTTGCAGGATCATGATTCGATCACAGTTATTGCTGCAGCGTTGAAGATGTTGACCAAAGAACGGCGGAATGCACCTGTTCAAATTTCTTCGATTCAGCCAATTAGCGTAAAAAAGGCCCAGCGAAGTAAAGACGGGAACAGAGGAAAACGCAACTACTATGGCAATAAACGAAACCAAGGTGGACGCGGACAAGGCGGCCGCAATCAATATAGTGGCCGCAACCGCAAAGGGAATTTCCAAAAACGCAGAAACCGGGATTACTAGGGTTTTTCGAAATAAAAAAGATTCTCCTAGGGGAGAAGGTATAAAAAAGGATGCAAATCATACATGAATTTGCATCCTTTTTTTGATTGATATAATTTGGTTACCCCTCATAGCGTGTACCGAACGGATAACTGGTTCATTTTATCTTTCATTGCTTCAGTGAAGTCATGAAGATAAGGACAACAACCATTATTTGAAGAAACAGAATTAGAAGCTGAACTAGAATTTGAGGAAATAGCTGAGTTTAAGGAATACCTCACAACGAATAAGTCCCTTATATTTCCATGATAACTTTAATTTCTTCGTATCGAAGCATCACCCAACAGAAGAAGAAATTTCATGGTCGCTTATTTCAACAGAGCCACGGAAAATCGCGAAAAAAGATTTTGAAGGAAATCCGATAGGGGAATTAAAAGTGGACTTAGCTGCACGGTTTGAAGGCTGGGAAATGCTGATTAAGCAATTAATAGAAGCAACAGACCATATTATTGCAAAGCAACTTTATCGCATCGACTTAATGGAGCATTACTCACACGGTCGTGTTGTATTAATCGGTGATGCCTTCCATACAGCGGATCCGAACGCAGGTATGGGAACAACTTTAGCGTTTGAAGATGCGATGTATTTAGCAAAAATGCTACGTGATTACGATTATGAGGATGCCTTTAATTATTTCGAGCATGACCGCAAGCCACGTGCAGAAAAAGTGTTTCATAGTGCTAATTTATTAGATAGACAATTTAGTGCTTGATAATGTAGAGGATTATGCATTCTTTAATGATGGAGAACAGTCCATCTGGGATAAGTAGAATGAAACAAACCGATGCTCATGTTGATTTCATGCGGTCTGAAGAGCAATATAACCGTCATTGACTATTTATTTATCGGGATTAGTTTTGTTCATATGACCTACTCCCAATCTTTGAGAAAAGTGTACGACGACAACTGAACTGTTTCTTTCAGAAAATTTATGTGGCTATTATGTAAATAAATTTAATTATATTTAGAGAGTTAGTGCATGAAGTATATAAGAGAGGCAGTGGTATAACTAGTCAAAAAAATGTAAAGATGGTTTCGTTTATCATAAAAAGATAAGTGAAACCACTTTTCGTTGTGTTATTCTCATGATCCACCAGTAGATTTGAACAAATTTGTAGTGGGATAAGAGTGTGTATTCTTCATATTTGCTGTTGACTTAGATAAACTAAGAATATATAATAATTACTACACCAACCGTTCGGTATAGTTGATAGTGGATAGGGGAATTATTATGTCAAAAGAAAATTCTTTATTTCGTAACCGCACATTTAATCTTTTAATCATTGCTGGGATATTTGCTGTCTTAGGATTTAGTGTATTTTTAACAACGACCACATGGTATGCGGTGACGGTAATGGGGTCAGCGGGATCATTAGGAATGATCTTAATAGCCGCCACAGTGCCAAGGTTAATGATGATGACGTTTGGTGGTGTTTTAGCTGATAAGTATAAAAAGACAACTATCATGTTTTCTACTAACCTGATTCAAGGCTTTTTACTGTTAGTATTGTTTCTTCTACTTGTTAACGATCAATTGAATTTAACTTGGATATTAGTACTATCAGGATTATTCGGAGCTTTAGATGCCTTTTTCGGACCGGCTAGTTCTGCTATGATTCCAAAAGTCGTGAAAAAACATCAGTTACAACAAGCTAATGCTTATTTTCAAGGTGTCGATCAGCTTGCTTTTATTGGTGGACCAATACTTGCAGGATTGGTTATGGAAGCAGCAAGTATAGAATTGAGCTTTTTAGTAGCTACCATATTAGTATTCATGTCAGCGGTAATTATCTTTCCACCATTTATTAAAGAAGCGGCAGTTGAAGATATTGGAAAAGCTACCCCGTTACAAAATTTTAAAGATGGATTTTCTTATCTCAGAAAAAACCGTTTTCTGGTGGTTGGAATTCTTATTTTGATAACGGCGAACTTTTTCGTCTTTGGATCGATACACATTGCCGTTCCTATTCTAGTTGAATTACTTGATGGAAGTCCTATTCATCTTAGCTTTTTAGAATCGTCTCAAATGGTGGGGATGTTAATTAGTACAATGATATTAAGTGTTGTTAAAATAAATAGGAAAGGGTTCGTGTCCACATTCGGATTATTTGCTACACTAATTACAGCACTGATATTTAGCCAAGTATCGAATTTAATGATCCTTACGGTAATTGGTTTCTTTATTGGATTTTTCATGTCATTTGTTTATATCCCATTTTTCACTGCTGCACAAGAACAAACGGACAGCCAGTTAATGGGAAGGGTAATGAGTATCATTTTTCTAGCTATGAATGGATTTGATCCACTTGCATATGGTTTGGTCAGCATGCTTACCGCAACTGGCTTTAATATTCAATACGTGTTACTCACATTTTCTTTAGTGGGCTTGATCATAGCTGCCATTATTGCGCTAAGAGCCAAAGATTATGTGCGGAATTAATTATATAAATAGAAGGTGATGGAATGAGGGTAAACAATAGAAAAGAGTTAATTTTTCAAGCTGCAATAAAAGTAATTTCCGAAAAGGGAATCAACAATTTTTCCATTCAGAATGTCTGTGACGAAGCAGAAATTAGTAAGGGGGGTTTGATGTATCATTTCGCTTCAAAAGAAGTCTTAATAACATCATTACATGAATACATCATTAGCTATATTGAACAATTAATCATGGATGAAAAGAGTGTCAGAGAAACATACACTGAAGCTTATCTTCATGCCTGTCTACTGGCTGCAAAAAGTGATGAGACAAAAACATACATGTCATTATTTAATTACGAGGTTAATGAAGAGACAAAAGTTCTCTGGGAGAAGTTTTATGAAGAGGTAGTAGAAGAGTTGTCTAAGGAACTTTCCGATGAATGGGTTACTTTAGTCGTCTTAACAACAAATGGAATATTCACTAAAGATAATTACTACTCTGAAACCGAGCTTGAGTCTGTATTAAATCTCTTAGTAAATTTAATAAAAAGCCGTTGATTGCGATATTAATTTGTATTTGGCAAGTAAAAAATGTATGAAATGGCATTTAAAATTGTATGCCACTTGCCACCCCTAATTATTCATGTAA